>JAGODZ010000339.1 GCA_017997975.1 Rhodoferax sp. | reverse complement strand
ACTATCTTGGTCACATGCGGCAAGCCATCGCTGATGCGCAACCGCATTGCCCATGGCTACTTTGATATCAACCTGGAAGTCGTTTGGGACACCGTTCACATGGGCTGCCCGCATTGAAAATTCAACGTGAAAAAAAGCTAGGCTCGATTTTTCTCACCCAATCGAATCTGATACCGCCATGAACCAAACCGCTGAAACCCTTAGCGCCCAAGCCGTGCAGCTTCCGCCCGAAGACAGGTTGGCTCTGGTGGAGCGGATTTTGGACAGCTTGGAAGAACCCGATGCTTCGATGGATGCGCTATGGGCCAAGGAAGCCGATGACCGACTCGCCGCTTACCGACGTGGCGAAATCCGTGCGCTGACCTTGTCCGACGTGATCGCCAAATACCAAGTTGCCAATAAACCTGCATGAGTATTCGCCTGCTGGAGCCAGCTCAGGCTGAGTGGGATGAAACCATCAGCTGGTATGCGCAGCAGGCGCTTCGCCTGGGAGATGCTCAAGAAGCCCAAGACATGGCAGAAACTGCAAACGCATTGCACCGCCCCTTCATGCCTTCACCCAAAGCATTTCAAAAAGCGCTCAAGCGCTTGGCTGACACCTTTGGCCTCAAAGTTCCGGTGAACACACCACGCACCACGGCGGCTAAGCCAAAGCAAAAAACCTAAAACGTAATTTGAAACAGGGAGGTAAAAACAATGGCCAAGTTTCTAACCACCACCGGCACTAACTATCACCTGAAAAAGTTGATCAACTGAATTAAGTTATGAAAATAATGCATGATTTTCCCGTATAAACCCCGATGCGCGACCTGATTCGTCACTGCTACATTCGTTCTCTAGGATGAGCGTGACAGCAAACATCTTTTTTGACCCTTATTTTTATTTCACTGGAGCTATGCGAATGAACTTGAAACAACTCAAAACTACAGCAGCGATCGTGGCCACCTTGGGCACGCTGATGGCTGCCCCTGCCCATGCAGGTAAAACCTTGGACGCCATCAAGGCGCGGGGCCAAGTCGTTTGCGGTGTGAACACAGGTCTGGCCGGCTTCGGTGTGGCCGACTCCTCGGGAAAATGGAGTGGGTTGGATGTGGATGTGTGCCGTGCGATTGCCGCAGCTGTTTTAGGTGACGCAGAAAAAATCAAATACGTGCCATTGAGCGCTCAGGCCCGTTTCACGGCATTGCAATCCGGTGAGATTGACGTGTTGTCCCGCAACACCACGTTTTCTTTGACGCGTGACGCGTCCTTAGGACTGCACCAGACCGTCGTCACTTACTATGACGGTCAAGGCTTCATGGTTCCCACCAAAAGCAAAATTAAGAGCGCCAAGCAACTCAAAGGACAAACTGTTTGCGTCCAATCTGGCACCACCACAGAAAAGAACCTGAACGACTACGCCAAGGCCAACAGCTTGAACATCAAGACCGTGGTGTTTGAAAAAGTTGAAGCCGCGACGGGGGCCTACTTTGCGGGTCGTTGCATTGCCTACACCACCGATGCCTCCGGTTTGGCCTCCGTGCGGAACAAGGAAGCCCGTGACGCGTCCGAGCACGTGATCCTGCCTGAGCTGATCTCCAAAGAACCCCTAGGCCCTATGGTTCGCCGCGGTGATGACGAGTGGTTTTCCATTGTGAAATGGGTGATCTACGGTTTGATTGAGGCGGAAGAATACGGCATCACCGCTGCCAATGCAGACTCCTTGAAAACAAGCCAGGACCCTGTGGTTCAGCGTATTCTGGGCACGACTGAAGACACCGGCAAGCTGCTGGGACTTGACAAAGAATGGATGGCACGGGCCATCAAAACCACCGGCAATTACGGTGAAATTTTTGAACGCAATTTAGGCCCTAAAACGGCGATTGGACTGCCACGTGGCCTCAACAACCAGTGGAACAAAGGCGGTCTGATGTACGCCATGCCCATCCGCTAAGCAAGCGTTGAACCAGTGAAGGCCGCCTGACAGGCATTGACCTGTCGGCGGCTTTTCTTTCATTCATTGCCACCCTTTCTCATCTCATGACTACCTCAACAGCCCCCAAAAAGAAAAAATGGTCGTGGCGAAGTCAAGCCTTTCGCGGACTGGTGTACCAATTGATTGCCGTCCTGGTGATTGGTTTGGCCGTCTGGTTTCTGGCCCACAACACCTTGATCAACATGGAGGTTCGGGGCATTCAAAGCGGCTTCGACTTTCTGACGCAAACCGCGGGCTTCGGCATCGGCGAGAGTTTGTACAAATTTGACTCCAGCGAAAACTACTGGGCTGCCTTTCTGGTGGGCATCTCCAACACACTGCGAGTCGCCATTGTCGGCATCATCCTGACCACGATCATTGGAACGGCCATCGGCATTGGCCGCTTTTCACGCAATGCGCTGGTGCGTGGTCTGTGTGTGCTTTACGTTGAAGTGTTCCGTAATATTCCCATTCTGTTGCAGCTGCTGATGTGGTACCTCTTTTTGACCGAGGTGCTACCCGCCTCGTATGAAGCTTGGCAAGCTGGTCCGTTCTTCCTGAGTAAAAATGGTTTTAAGTTCCCGATCCCGATCTGGACCATGGGTCAAGCTTGGGCAGCCGCTGGTTTAGTGGCGGGTGGATGCGTGGCTTGGTTCTATCGCAGGTGGGCGATCAGCCGATTCGAAGAAACCGGCAAAATCAAAAGCCTGTTTTGGGTGCCCGTCCTCATTGCCATTGCCGGCAGCTTCGTTGGCTGGGTGCTGGGTGGCGCCCCCACGGGGCTGGACTACCCTGTTCGCGGTGATTTCGCCATTGAAAATGGGGGGTCGCTGACACCTGAGTTTCTCGCTGTTTTGCTCGGCCTCACAATTTATACCGCCGCTTACGTGGCCGAGGTGGTTCGTGCGGGTATTCAGTCTGTGTCTGCGGGTCAAGGGGAAGCCGCTGCAGCGCTAGGCTTGAGTCGCCGTCACACCATGCGCCTGGTGATGTTGCCGCAAGCCCTGCGCGTGATCATTCCACCGCTGACGAACCAGTACCTGAACCTCACCAAAAACTCATCCTTGGCAGTGGCCATTGGCTATCCCGATGTAGTTTCCATTGCCAATACCGCACTGAACCAAACGGGCCGGGCGGTGGAGTGCATCTCGATTGTGATGCTGGTGTACCTCACCACCTCACTCATCACCTCGGTGCTGATGGGTTGGTACAACACCCGTTCGGCCATCAAAGAACGCTGAGCCAGAGGCATTGATTATGAATTCACCCACCTTGACCCCAATCAGC
>JAGODZ010000338.1 GCA_017997975.1 Rhodoferax sp. | reverse complement strand
AGGGGAATTCGGCGTCCGGGCGTTCATTGGCTGGAATCAGGTCAGCTGGCACCAGGTTCAGGCGACCATCCGGCGTGTCAAAGCGTTCCAGAAACACCGTGGGTTCGCCCGCATCGTCTTCACTCAGGCACGGGTAGGTCACGCTGGATTCGCGCTCCAGCCGCTCCCAGGTGATGCCCGCAATGGCCGTGTGCATGGCTTGGCGCATTTCCTCAAACACGGCCGCCACACCGTGGTGAGCGCCTGCGTACTGCCAATTCAGCCCCATGCGCTGTGCGATTTGCTGGATGATCCACAAATCAGCTTGGGCTTGGCCGGGCGGGTCAATGGCCTGCTGGCCCAGCTGCACCATGCGGTCGGTGTTGCTGACGGTGCCGGTTTTTTCGGGCCATGCGGTGGCGGGCAAGACCACATCCGCCAGCCACGCGGTCTCAGTCATAAAAATGTCTTGCACCACCAAGTGTTCCAGCGAGGCCAAGGCATGGCGGGCGTGGTTCAGGTCGGGGTCACTCATGGCGGGGTTTTCGCCCATGATGTACATGCCGCGAATCTTGTGCGGGTCGCTGTCAGGCGCCAAGGCCTTGTGCATGATCTCGACCACGGTGTAGCCGGGCTGGTCGTCCAGCGGCAGGCCCCAAAACTGCTCGAACCAACGGTGAGCGGCCTGATTCGTGACGCGCTGGTAGTTGGGAAACATCATGGGAATCAGGCCGGCGTCGCTGGCCCCCTGCACATTGTTTTGACCCCGCAAAGGGTGCAGGCCCGAGCCGGGCTTGCCAATTTGACCTGTGACGGCGGACAGGGCAATCAAACAGCGGGCGTTGTCCGTGCCGTGCACGTGCTGGCTCACGCCCATGCCCCACAAAATCATGGCCCCTTGGGCCGTGGCAAAGGCGCGTGCCACTTCGCGCAGCGTGGCGGCGGGAATGCCGCAAATGGGTGCCATGGCTTCGGGGCTGTAGCCCTTCACGTTCTCTTTCAAGGCCTCAAAGTTGTTGGTGCGGTCTCGAATAAAGGCCTCGTCCGTCAGACCTTCGTCGATCACGGCGTGGATCAGCGCGTTCAACATGGCGACATCGGTATCGGGCTTGAACTGCAAAGTGCGCCAAGCGTGGCGGCCAATGTCGGTGACGCGCGGGTCGGCCAGCACAATCTTGGCGCCGGTTTTGGCGGCATTTTTCATCCAAGTGGCGGCCACCGGGTGGTTGGCTGTCGGGTTGGAGCCGATCACAAAGATCAAGTCAGAGTGCGCCACGTCATTCACCTGATTGCTCACGGACCCTGAGCCCACGCCCTCCAAGAGCGCAGCCACGCTGGAGGCGTGGCACAGGCGGGTGCAGTGGTCCACGTTGTTGCTGCCAAAGCCGGTGCGCACCAGTTTTTGAAACAAGTACGCTTCTTCGTTGCTGCCCTTGGCAGAGCCAAAACCGGCCAGCGACTTCTTGCCGTGCGTGTCGCGCAAACCGGTCAAAGCGCCCGCAGTGAGCGCCAAGGCCTCCTCCCACGTCGCTTCCCGAAAAACAGCGGACCAGTCTGCCGAATGGCGGTTGAGCGCGTTCAAGGCCTGCGGGTCTTTGGGGATACCCGCCTTGCGAATCAAGGGCACCGTCAAGCGCTGCGGGCTGTGGGCATAGTCAAAGCCAAAGCGCCCTTTCACACACAAGCGGCCGTGGTTGGCGGGGCCATCGCGCCCGTCCACACTGACGATTTGGTTGTCTTTGACGTTGTAGGTGAGCAAACAACCGACCCCACAAAACGGGCAGACCGAGTCCACTTTCTTGTCCACGATTTGCGAACCCATCTGCGTTTTAGGCATGAGCGCACCGGTAGGGCAGGCTTGGACACATTCGCCGCAGGCCACGCAGGTGCTGTCGCCCATGGGGTCGTCCAGGTCAAACACAATTTCGCTGTGTGCGCCGCGCAGGGCGTAGCCAATGACGTCGTTGACCTGTTCCTCACGGCACGCGCGCACGCAGCGATTGCACTGAATGCACGCATCCAAGTTCACCGCCATCGCGGGGTGCGACACATCGGCCTTGGGTTGCTCGCGGCGCATCGCTTTGAGCGCGGGGCGCACGGCCACATTCAGCCGGGCGGCCCAGGCGCTGAGTTCGCCGTGCTGCTGCGACTCGTCTTGCTCGCCCCATTGGTAGCCGACATCGGGCATGTCAGACAGCAGCATCTCAACCACCATCTGCTGGCTTTTGACGGCGCGGGCGCTATTGGATTGCACGGTCATGCCCGCGGTGACTTGGCGGCAGCAGCTGGGTGCCAGCGTGCGTTCACCGTCAATTTCCACCACGCAGGCGCGGCAATTGCCATCCGGGCGCAACCCCTCTTGGTGGCACAGGTGGGGAATGTCCACCCCATGGCGTTGGGCGGCGTTCAGAATGCTCTCGCCCGCGAAGGCGGTCAGCGCTTGTTGGTTCAGTGTGAAATCCACCGTGGGCACGGTGACCTCAATCCAATGGGCCGGTGCGTTCATTTAAACAATCTCCTCAGGGAAATACTTTTGCACACAACGCACCGGGTTGGGGGCGGCTTGCCCCAGTCCGCAAATCGAGGCGTCTGTCATGACTTGGTTCAGGTCTTCCAAGGTGGTGTTGTCCCACACCGGGGCGGTCATCAATTGGGCCGCCTTGGCGGTGCCGACACGGCACGGCGTGCATTGGCCGCAGCTCTCATGCTCAAAAAACCGCATCATGTTCAGCGCCGCATCGCGCGCTTTGTCTTGGTGGCCCAGCACGATGACGGCGGCCGATCCAATGAAACCGCCGTGCGGCTGCAAGGTATCAAAGTCCAAGGGGTGGTCGGCCAAGCGGGCCGGAAAGATACCGCCTGAAGCGCCCCCAGGCAGGTAGGCGTACAGGGTGTGGCCGTCTTGCATACCGCCACAGTACTCATCCACCAGCTCGTTCAGCGTGATACCCGCCGGTGCCAGCTTGACGCCCGGGTGCTTCACCCGACCACTGACCGAGAAGCTGCGCAGGCCTTGGCGGCCATGTCGACCGAACCCACTGAACCACTCCGGGCCTTTTTCGACAATGTCGCGCACCCAGTACAGGGTCTCAAAATTGTGTTCCAAGGTGGGGCGGCCAAACAAGCCCACTTGGGCAATATAGGGCGGGCGCATGCGCGGCTCACCGCGTTTGCCTTCAATGCTTTCAATCATGGCCGACTCTTCACCGCAGATATAGGCCCCGGCACCGCGGCGCAACTCAATATGGGGCAGCGGGCACGGCGGAT
>JAGODZ010000337.1 GCA_017997975.1 Rhodoferax sp. | reverse complement strand
GTGTTGGGTCTGTATGGCGGTGAAGACAGTGGCATTCCGCTCACCACCGTGAACCAGATGAAAGAGGCGCTCGCTGAGGGGGGTGCGAAGGGCAACGCGGCTGCCAAGGCCAGTGAATTTGTGCTGTACCGCACTGCGCCTCATGCCTTTCACGCCGACTACCGCCCCAGCTACCGCAAAGAGGCCGCTGAAGACGGCTTTCAGCGGGCACTGGCTTGGTTCAAGGCGCATGGTGTGAGTTAAGCACCGGCTCTCAGAAATAACAAGGTCGCCAAGGGGCGACCTTGTTATTTAGGGACACAGCATCAATTGAATCATTCGTGCTTCACAATCGTGGGCTTGAAAACTGGAGCCTCTACCTTGCTCTCCCTGACCCCACACCTCTCCCCCCCTCTTTCCTTTGACGGCCAGCAGTCATGGTTTTAGTCGCCATTCTGCTAGGAACTTCGTTAGCCGGTATTGGCAGCGTTTGGCTGGCCGCTTTGCTGGGGTTTGGCGTGTTGGCGCGGTACACCCAGCACATGCTGAGCATGGCGGCGGGCGCGCTGCTGGCCACCGCTTTCATGCATTTGTTGCCCGAGGCGTTTGAGAGTCAAGCGAGCGCAGATGATTTGTTTCTGGTCTTGCTGGTTGGCTTGGTGTTCTTTTTTTTGCTGGACAAAGCGGAGTTGTGGCACCACGGGCACGAACATCACTATGCCGATGTGGCGCACACCCATGCCCCCCACTCGCATGCCGAGGGAGCCCACGGGCACGCTCACCCGCCCAAGGTGGGCAGTTGGGCGATTTTGACGGGTGACAGCGTGCATTGTTTTGGTGACGGTGTGCTGATTGCGTCGGCCTTTATGGCGGATATGCGCCTGGGGGTGATCGCCTCGCTGGCGGTATTGGCGCATGAGGTGCCGCACCACATGGGCGATTTGATGGTGCTGCGAACCAGCACCAACAACAAAAGAATTGCCTTGGTTAAGGTCTCTTTGGCGGGCGCGGTGACTGCGTTAGGCGGCCTGCTGGGTTACTGGTTGGTGGACCAATTGCATGACTACTTGCCCTACTTTTTGGTCGTGGCCAGCAGCAGTTTTGTGTATGTCGCGCTGGCAGATTTGATTCCGCAATTGCAAAAACGCCTGAGTGCCCGTGAAACGGCGGCGCAAATTGTGTGGCTGTTGACCGGCATTGGCTTGGTCACGGTGGTGAGCCGCTTGGCCCACTCACACTGACCGGGTGGTCGATCAGGCCTCGCCTTTGGCCACGGGGCGGCTGGGGTCGCTGCACCATTCGCTCCAACTGCCCGCATACAAGGCCGTGCGGCCGAGACCGGCGATTTCCATGGCGATGAGGTTGGGCACGGCGCTCACGCCGCTGCCGCAGTGGTGCACCACGGTGGCGGGGTCACGCCCATCCAGCAAGGCTTCAAATTCGGTGCGCAGGTCGGCTGCACTTTTGAAAGTGCCGTCGGCTTTGAAATTGAGGGCAAAAGGCCGATTCAACGCCCCTGGAATGTGACCGGCCACTGGGTCCAGCGGCTCGATTTCGCCCCGAAAGCGGGGTGCGGCCCGCGCGTCGATCAGGGTTTGGGTCGTTTGGTGCAAGTTGGATGCTATGGTATTGGTAGTGGCTAGCGCAGTCTGTGCGGGGGTTAGAGCCACATTTCCATCATAAACCGGTGCGGTGAGGTCAAGCTGGCTGGCAGACGCTGTGGCACCGCCCAGCGCCTGCCAGGCGGGCAGGCCGCCGTCCAAAACCGCGACTTTGTTGTGCCCCATCCATTGGAGCATCCACCACAAACGGCCGCAGTAATTGCCCCCTTGGCGGTCGTACACCACCACTTGCCGCTCTGGGGTCCAGCCCACGTGCTTCAGCCATGCGGCAAACCGAAGACGTGAGGGAAGAGGGTGGCGACCCCCTGAGGCGGCGTCAGTGGCGGATTTTTCGGCACTCAAATGCCGGTCCAAGTCCGCTCGCATCGCGCTGGGAATGTGCGCTTCTTGGTACTGCAGGTCGCCGGCACCGGGCGTCATCAGCTCAAAACTGCAGTCAAACACCAAAGGAGGCGGTGTTTCGCCAAGCAGAGTTTGCAGTTGGGGCGCAGAAATCAGGGTGGTGTACATGGCCAACTTTCAGGTGAGGCAGAGGAGGTTAAGTCAAACGGCTTAGGTGTCTTGAGGCGGCGCGGGCAGGGCCATGCGGTTGCGAAGCACTGTTGCCAGTAGGCCGCTGGCCACAATCAAGGCCATACCGGCCCAGCCCAGCCAAGCAATTTGGTCGCCAAACAGCACCAGGCCGTAAATGGCGGCAAACACAATGCCCGAATACTGCAAGTTGGCCACCAGCATGGTGGAACCCCGACTGTATGCACGGGTCATGCTCCACTGTCCCAGCGACGCCAGGATGCCGATGGGCACCAACCAAGCCGTGGCTTGCCAACTCGCCTTGGACCACGGGGTGAAACCATCGAAGAGCGCGCCCACCAGCCCGACCAGTGCGGTACACAGCGCAAAGTAAAACACGGTGCGCGCCTCGGGCTCTCCTTGTTTGCCCAACGCGGTCACTTGCATATAAGCCAGTGCCGCGCCCAAGCCAGACAGCAAGCCCACCAAACCGGCAAACAGCTGGTTTTGGTCCAGGGTGGGCCGCAGAATCATGACCACGCCTGCAAAACTGGCCAGCACGCTGGCAAGCAAAGGGCCTTGGCGCTCGGTGTGGCCGTAAAGCAGCGCGCCACCGACCACAAAGGCGGCAACCCACACGCCGCTCATGTAATTGAGAGTCATGGCGGTGGCCAGCGGCAAATGGGCAATGGCGTAAAACCAAGCGCTCAGCGACAACACCCCAATCACAGCGCGCCAAGCATGCATCATGGGCACCGAGGTGCGCAGGGTGGTGCCCCGCGCCCGCATCACAAATCCCATGAAGATCACGCTCACAAAACCCCGGTAGAAGACCAGCTCAAAGGTGCTGAAGCTGCCCGAGGCGACCTTGATGCCGACCGCCATGGTGGCAAAAAAGAACGCCGCCAGAATCATCCAGAGTGCTTGCATGGCGGTTTAACCGTCGATGGGCACTTGGCGGCGGTACCAGTCATGAAAGTGCTGCATGCCATCTTCCATGGGGCTTTGGTAAGGGCCCACTTCGTTGTCACCGCGTGCCAACAGGGCTTGTCGACCGGCATCCATGCGCTCGCCGATTTCGACGTCTTCCAAGCAGGTTTCCATGTAAGCGGCTTGCTGCGCCTCGACCAACTCACGCT
>JAGODZ010000336.1 GCA_017997975.1 Rhodoferax sp. | reverse complement strand
TCAGATCAGGCAGGCATTGTGCCTTTGCCATGCAATTACAGTTGATCTTCGTGACCAAATACCGAAGGAACGTGTTTGATGGCGATGCCATTGAACGCGTGGGCGAGCCCTTCAGGCGCGTGGCCAATGACTTTGAAGCGAAGGGGGTGGCGTGCAACGGCGAGAACCATCACCTTCACCTTTAAAACAGACCGCTTTAGCAGCGGTCATGCCTTGTATCCCTGCGCAAGGGCGTCGGCTTTGCCTTGGGGCCGTTCGGCCTGCGCACTTGGACGGGGTTTGACGGCGGCTGGGATAACAAGGGCTACAGCCCGATTTTCTCTACCAAACTCAGCGACCCAACTCTTTGGCGCTGACCCCGGCAATGCCCCAGTTTTCTTTGGGCACGTCGTGAATCCAGACCCGCACGTTGGCAATGGGCGTGCCGGTGGCTTCGACCAGCGCGGCGCTGACCTTCTCGATCACGGCGCGCTTTTGCTCCTCGGTGCGGCCTTCGATCATGTAAATCTGGGCAAAGGGCATGGCAATACTCCTAGAGTGATAGGTTCAAACAAAACGAATGCTGGTGCTGCCCATGCCCTGCACGCGCAGGGTGATGTTGTCACCCGCTTGCACTGAGACGGCTTCGGTGATGCCGCCCGACAAAATCAGACTCCCGGCGGGCAGGCTTTCACCGCGCTCGGCCAGGTGGTTGACCAGCATGGCAATGGCAGCGGCGGGGTGTCCCAGCACGGCGGCGCCAGCGCCAAACGCCACGGCTTGGCCATTTTTTTCCATCACGATACCGACGGTGCGCAGGTCAACACCCGCCACTTGCATCGGCTGGCCACCCAACACAAAACGGGCTGCCGAGGTGTTGTCCGCCACCACGCTTTTCAGGTCGAACTTGAAGTCGCGGTAGCGGCTGTCGATGACCTCAATGCCGGGCATGACGAAGTCGGTCGCGGCCAGCACCGAGCCAATGTGACAACCCGGGCCGCGCAACTCGGCCTTGGTGACAAAGGCAATTTCGGGCTCAACCTTGGGGTGAATTAATTCGCTCACCTTGCACTCCCCGCCATCAGGCACGGCGTAGTAATCGGCCATGAAGCCAAACACCGGTGTGCTGACGCCCATTTGCTTCATCTTGGCATGCGAGGTCAAGCCAGCTTTCAGGCCAATGATCTTGCAGCCGCGTGCCACTTTGCGGCGCTTGATTTCGTTCTGAATGGCGTAGGCATCGTCCCAGTCCATGTCGGGGTACTCGTCGGTGATCTTGGTGGTGTCATGGGCCTGCAGCTCGCAGTTTTCCAGCCGTTCAGCCAGGGTTGCAATGGTTTGTGCGTCGAGTTTCATGCGGTCACCTTTGATTGTTGTTTGCGTTCACGCGCCATCGTCATAGCAGTGTCTTCAATCATGTCTTCTTGGCCACCGACCATGCCACGTCGGCCCATCTCCACCAAAATATCGCGCGCTGGCACGCCATATTTTTTCTCGGCCCGCTTGGCAAACAGCAAGAACGAACCATAGACACCGGCATAGCCCAGCGTCAGCGCGTCGCGGTCAATGCGGATCGGAAAGTCCATGATCGGCACCACCAGGTCTTCGGCCACGTCCTGAATCTTGTACACATCGACCCCGGTTTCGATGCCCATCATGTCGGCCACGGCAATCAATACCTCCATGGGCGTATTGCCGGCGCCAGCGCCCAGGCCTGCGGCGGCGGCATCAATGCGGTTGGCTCCCACCTCAATGGCGGCAATCGAGTTGGCCACACCCATGGCCAAATTGTGGTGCCCGTGAAAGCCCAGCTCGGTCTCGGCCTTCAAGGCTTGGCGCACCGCGCCCAGCTTCAGCTTCACGTCACCCGGCAGCATGTGGCCGGCCGAGTCGGTGATGTAGATGCAGTTGGCCCCGTAGCCTTGCATCAGCAGCGCCTGGCTCACCAGTTTCTCGGCGCTGGCCATGTGCGCCATCATCAAGAAGCCGACGGTGTCCATGCCCAAGGCCCGTGCTTTGGTGATGTGTTGTTCGGACACATCGGCCTCGGTGCAGTGGGTGGCCACGCGGATGGTGTTGACCCCCAGGTCTTTGGCCATCAGCAAATGGTCAACGGTGCCAATACCGGGCAACAGCAGCGCCGAAATTTTGGCCTGCTTCATCAGCGGGATGACGGCCCCCAGATATTCCTCGTCGGTATGCGCCGGAAACCCGTAGTTGACGGAGCTGCCACCCAAGCCATCGCCGTGGGTGACTTCAATCAGTGGGATGCCCGCGTCATCCAAGCCGCAAGCGATAGATTTCATCTGCTCAAGCGTCATCAGGTGGCGCTTGGGGTGCATACCGTCACGCAATGTCATGTCGTGAACGGTGATTTTTTTGCCCTGTAATGTCATGATTTTTTCTCCGTGATCGGGTTAAGCGGTGGCTTTGAGCGTGAGTCGCCCGGCCAGCATTTCTGTGGCGAACATCTCGGCGGTGCGAGCGGCTGCAGCCGTCATGATGTCGAGGTTGCCGGCGTATTTAGGCAGGTAGTCACCCAGGCCTTCAACTTCCAGAAACACAGACACCCGGTTGCCGTCAAACACCGGGCCATTGACCAGCTTGTAGCCGGGCACGTATTTCTGCACTTCCTTGATCATGGCGTGGATGGATTCGGTGATTTTGGCCTGGTCGGGTTCGGTCTCAGTCAGGCAGTGCACGGTGTCACGCATGATCATTGGTGGCTCAGCCGGGTTCAAAATGATGATGGCCTTGCCTTTTTTGGCCCCGCCCACTTTTTCGACCGCACCGGCGGTGGTGCGGGTGAACTCATCAATGTTCTTGCGCGTGCCCGGCCCGGCGGATTTGCTCGACACCGTGGCGACGATTTCGCCATAGGCCACGGGCTGCACCCGGCTCACGGCCGCCACCATCGGGATGGTGGCCTGCCCGCCGCAGGTGACCATGTTGACGTTCATTTCGCCTTTGCCAACGTGCTCAATCAAATTAACGGGCGGCACGCAAAACGGGCCAATCGCCGCCGGGGTCAGGTCGATCATCAGCACGCCCAGGGCGTTGAGTTTGTCGGAGTTGGCTTGGTGGACATAGGCGCTGGTGGCATCGAAGGCGATTTGCACGCCGTCAGACAACACATGCGGCAGCAGGCCATCAACACCCTCAGCGGTGGTTTTGATGCCGAGCTCGCGGGCGCGCTTCAAGCCATCGGATTCGGGGTCGATGCCCACCATCCACACCGGCTCCAGGACCGGGCTGCGTTGCAGTTTGGCCAGCA
>JAGODZ010000101.1 GCA_017997975.1 Rhodoferax sp. | reverse complement strand
GAGGGAATTCACGGTCAGTCCTTTGGAGAAACGCGATTTTGATGCTGCGTTGGCAGTGTTCAGGAAGGGTGAGTTCTCAACAGCGCAAGCTGCATTCTCTGGTTTTTTGAAGCAGTTCCCACTGAGTGGCTACCGGCCATCCGCTTTGTTTTGGTTGGGCAATGCTCAGTACGCAGCACGAGATTACAAAGAGGCGATGGCGAACTTTCGGGCGTTGATTGCCAGCGAGCCGGATCACATGCGTGTTCCTGAAGCCGTTTTGTCAATAGCGAACTGCCAGCTCGAGCTGAAAGACAGTCGGGGGGCGCGAAAAACTTTGGAAGATCTCGTCAAAGCGTACCCTCAATCGGAAGCTTCGGTTGCTGCAAAAGAACGTCTAGTCCGGTTGAAATAATCGATGGATCGGCGATTTTCTGGTCTTGAGCGACTGTACGGCTTGGACGGCGCTAGACGAATTCGCAATGCCCATGTGGTCGTTGTTGGAATCGGTGGTGTGGGCTCCTGGGCAGTCGAAGCGCTGGCGCGCAGTGGCGTGGGGCAACTCACATTAATCGATATGGACCATGTGTCTGAATCCAATATTAATCGCCAACTTCATGCCGTGGACGCCACGATCGGGCAATCGAAGATTCTTGCTATGCGCGACAGAATCCACTCCTTCTATTCCGAGTGCCAAGTCACATGTGTTGATGATTTTGTCAGCGCTGAAAATTGGATGTCTCTGATACCGCATGATGTGAGCGCCGTGATCGACGCCTGCGACCAAGTTAAAGCCAAGACAGCGATGTCCGTTTGGGCGCGTGGTTCTAAGACCCATTTTATTTCGGTGGGTGCTGCTGGTGGAAAGCGACAGCCTCATTTGGTGGATGTAGATGACTTGGCTCAGACCACGCATGACCCCCTATTGGCACAACTTCGTTATCGATTACGCAAAGAACATGGTGCACCTAAAGAGGGTAAAAAAATCGGTATTGTTTGCGTTTTTAGTCGTGAAGCAGTTGCACCGCCAGACGCCTCTTGTTCCATTGAAGGTGACGGGAGTTTGAATTGTCATGGTTACGGCTCGGTTGTGAGCGTGACGGCGACATTTGGACAATGTGCAGCGGGATGGGCACTGAATCAAATTGCTAATTCCTAAGGAAGCTGATTCAAATCGGGTTATAATTTAAGGCTTGAAAAAATATAAATAACCCTTATAAATTTTCAAAGGGATGTTAGCTCAGTTGGTAGAGCAGCGGACTTTTAATCCGTTTGTCGTGGGTTCGACCCCCGCACATCCCACCAGTTTAGCCCTTACGGGCATTGAAAAGCCTGCTATCTAATACGTAGCAGGCTTTTTTGTTGGTGCGGCGATGTAATGGCAGATATAAGAGAGTTTCCCGAATATTGAGGGCTTTTTAGATCACCAGTGTGACTCGCCAGCCACCGAAGTGCGTGTTTGGCGGGTCGGCAGGGCGAAGCCCTGCCGGGAGCCTGACGCCCGCAGCGCGGTTCTGAGGGAGCCCCTTGGGGGCGACGGGTAGAGCGCGCAGGGCCTAAGCCGCGAAGCAAGCGAGGCCTCAGGGGTGGGCGGAGCACACACAACATGACTGGCCGCAGGCCACTGACCAAACACCTTGCGCAAAGCGCCTGACCAGTGCCAAGGTGCAACGACAAGGGAGCCAGCTTGTGGCGCGTAGGGCGCGAACGCGACCGGGAAGCGCCGACGGCTGTGCGACCCCATACCCGACGGAGGCCACTTAACGTAATGCCTGTTTTTTTGACATCCTCACCGCCCTAAAGAGAATGTCACTTACTTTAGCCCCGCGCCCCCCGGAGAGGGCCGCAAGCGATGGAATGCAAAGACAAAAAGCGGGTGACTGGCCCAAGGATCGATAGGATGCTTATCGACAAAAACACGCAAACCATCTTTCCGAAGGCCAGCCAGGATGAATCGTACTACCCACAGCGACTTACAACAACGCCGACGCCGCATCGAGCGCCGGTCGAAATCGACAGAGGCGGTGGCGTTTTTCAACACACTGACCAGCCCGGAGTTGCGGGGCACGACCGAAGCGCTGCTGCCCGAGCACCGTGAGCGGCTGTACCCGCCGACCGTGACGCTGTCGATGTTCATGCGCCAAGTCTTGGAAGCCGATGGTTCCTGCCAGAAAGCGGTCAATGGCTGGGCGGCTCAGCGCGCCGCCGATGGACTGCGAGCGTGCAGCGTTCGCACAGGACGATCTCTCAAAGCTGTACGCGCCTCGCTGGAACGTCGAACTCAACCTGCGCAACTTGAAGACAACGACCGGCATGGACGGGCTGAGTTGCCAGACGCCCGAGATGAACAACAAGCAGTTGTGGGTCCATCTGCTGGCCTACAACGTGATCCGCTTGCTCATGGCGCAGGCCGCCAGCAATGCCGATGTGGACCCGCGAAGCCTGAGCTTCAAGCACACGGTGCAGCTTTGGACGCAGTGGGTGGCGCGGGGAATTTCAGCGACGAAGGACAACCAGCTTCTATTCACCCTGATTGCCCAATGCAAAGTCGGCCCTCGCTCTGGGCGCATCGAGCCACGAATGCGAAAACGACGGCCAAAACCATACCCCTGGTTGAAGGTGCCACGCGCCCACGCTCGCCGCCAAGTTAAGAAGCACGGCCATGACTGGAGGCCAAAGTAAGTGCCATTCGGTTGAAGGGGACAAGGCGCCAAACTGGTGTTCTGCCAATCAGCCGTGGTCGCACGGTCGGGCTTAAGCGGCAGGAGCCACAGATTACTCGGACCCCTGCCAATCCTGTGCTTTTTCCAGCGTTCTTCTGTCGCGTTTGGTGGGTCGGCCCTGCGCCAAACTGAGTGCCGGCTCGGGTGCCAGTCGCCGTTGCTCTGCGGCGGCAAGACGTTTGGCCAAGGACGCTTCTGTTTCGCTGAACATCAGAGCCGCAAGAGGGGCTGATCCGCGTTTATCGGTCAGGCTGGTCACGATCACATGGCGGGAAACGGGCCCCATTTGAATCTCAACGGCATCCCCGACTTTGAGTTCTTTTGACGGCTTCACTCCAACGCCATTCACAGACACGCGGCCCTTGTCAATTTCGTCCGCGGCCAGACTGCGCGTCTTGTAAAAACGGCTTGCCCACAGCCACTTGTCGATACGAAGGCGCTCCATTGTTAATACCAGGTGGGGTTGAAATAAAGCGGGGATGACGCCGTGATGGGCTTTTCTGAAGGGAGTCAGCAGTTTTCAATACGTTCCGACGTAATCTTTCTTACCCACTTCAACCCCGTTGTGACGCAGGATGGCGTAGGCCGTGGTGGTGTGAAAGAAGAAATGGGGCAAACCGTAGTTGAACAAGTACGACTGGCCGGTGAAACGCTTTTCCTTGGGGGTTCCGGCTTGCGAGACGATTTCCCGTGTTGACGCTGACTCAAATTGGGCGGGATCAAGGCTCCCCAGAAAGGTCAGTACGGTGGCGATGCGGGCTTGCAAGTCGGCAAAGGTGTGTTCATCTTCGGCCATCTTGGGAACCTCAACGCCTGCGAGGCGAGCGGCGACGCTTTTAGCAAAGTCAGTGGCGACTTGAACCTGGCGCAGGAGTGGGAACATGTCGGGGTACAACCTGGCTTGTAGCAACGCGTTGGGGTCGATCTTCTTGTCGGTGACATGCGTCTCTGCCTTGCTCAGAACATGCTGAAGGCCGCCCAGCATTTGTGTGAAAACGGGAATAGAGGCGCTGTAAAGGGTGGAATTCATGGGGTCTTTCAGTTGAGAGTGCAGATTTTTGTTTGCTTCGTGAAGGCCCACTGCGGGCAGGCCTTGGCATGGATCATGCGGTCTTGACAGCGGCTAAGCGCCACAGCGAGGTGACCTCTTTGGCGCGGGCCTCATGCAGGGGGTCGGTGTTGTCATCGGCCTTGGTGTGCAGGGGTTTGGCGTCAATGCGGCTGACAACGCGCAAGCCATTGGCCTCAAAAGCGGCCAGCAACTCTTCGCGCGTGCGCAGCCCTAGGTTCTCGGCCAAGTTTGACAAAATCAACCAACCTTCTCCCTTGGGGGTCAAGTGGTTCGGCAGACCTTTCAAAAATCCCATCAACATGCGGCTGCCTTCGTCGTACACGGCACGTTCAATGGGCGTGCTGGGCCGAGCGGGCAACCAGGGTGGGTTGCACACCACGATGGCGGCTTTTCCCGGTGGGAATAAATCGGTTTGAACCAACTCAACTTGGTCCTCAAGACCTAATTGGGCCAGGTTTTCTCGGGCGCAAACCAGGGCGCGAGGCTCTTGGTCGGTGGCCATGATTTTGCCCACGCCACGACGTGCCAAAACAGCAGCTAAAACGCCAGTACCGGTGCCAATGTCAAAAGCGACGAGGTCTTCTTGGCCTGCCACATGCTTGGGCAGGTGAGCGGTGGCCACCAGCTTGATGTATTCGCCACGCACGGGAGAGAAAACGCCGTAATGCGGAAAAATTCGGTTGTGAGGCGCCTCCCCTAGTTCGGGAATTTCAACGCCCACCCGGCGCCACTCGGCGGAGCTGGTGATGCCCAAAAGCTCACGCAGAGAAGCCACTGAGGCGGTGGTGGTGTCGTCAGGCACCCCCCACACCGCAGCGCAAGCCGCTTTCACGTCGGGTGCACGGCGCAAGTTCACGGTGTAGTCAGCCTCGAAAGGGACCAGCAATGTATTCAGCAGTCGCGCTCGCTGTGACTGGGAGAGTCGATAACGGTTGAACACCTCGTTGGCAGGAACAATTTGGCCTGCTTTTTTTCGTTTGCGTGCGGGGGTGTTTTCAATCCGACGCGCCAGTGCCTGAAGGAGTTGGCGGGCATTGTGAAAATCACCGCGCCACAGCATGTAAGTGCCTTCGCAGGCCAGTCGGTAAGCCGTGTCGGCCGTCATGGTGTCGTCAGCCAAAACCACTTTTTTAGGGGGCAAGGAGCCGCGCTCTGAGCGCCAGCGAGCCGAACACTCGGTGCCCGCTTCAAGCCAATGAATCACCGGGTAGGGTGGGGTGGCAACGGATTCTGGCATTGCGCCAGCGGGAGAATTAAGCATGAGATGAGTCGTTCGCAGTAAAGGGTGAGCCAGTGTTTTAACAGAAGTGAGGACGCCACTCGTGGCGTTCAACCGTGCGCCAACCCGTGACCGTGATTTTTTGTCGAAATGGGATCGTCTCCGTCAAAGGACGAGCGGGCTTGCTGAACAGGGTATCTGGTTCAACTGGACTGAGTTGACCCATTCACCGTGTTTTTTTTGCGTTGGTGATCGAATCGCGTCTCGTAACGTTGCTCTTACTTCGGTTAACGCGTCTTGATGGGGAACTGGTGTACTAAGCCAGGGCTAATAGTTGCTTTTATGCTATTCAAATAGTAGCGCATTGCGCAGTATTGGTATGGGCTAGAGGGCTATTTAATATTCATTTTTGATGGTCTAACGACCCCACTCAGATTCCTGAATCAACACCTCCAGCTGCTCAAGAACAGAGTCGCGCAGGGCCAAAAGTGCTGGCCAGCAGTCTTCTGTGGGGCGTTTCGCGTCGTGCAGCCGCATGACCTCTTCCACCCGAACATGCATCTCCTGATGGACCGCTGCGATGGCTGTGTAAGCCGGATGACCTTGGTAGCGCAGCAGCCCCTCGGCATCAATCCACTGTCCGATCTGGCACTTGTGCTCGTCCATGATCGGTGCCGCTACATGGTCGCCTTTCAAAAACCCAATCACGGAGGCCAGCCAGGCACGCAAGTCTGCACTGGCAAAAAGCAAGGGCAAGTCCTCTTTGCTGATCACTGTTTGGTTTTTCCAGGCCGCATCAGGGTGCCACGCCGCCGTCCAAGCGGGCATGCTGTCAGCTGGCATGGGTCTGGCAATGCCGTAGCCTTGGGCTAACTCGCAACCCAGCCGAAGCAATAGCGCACCATGAGCCACCGTCTCAACGCCCTCTGCGATCACATCGCGGCGGAACGCACTGGCAAGACCGATGACCCCTTGCAAAATGGCCAAGTCATCCGGGTCGTCGAGCATGTCGCGCACAAAGCTCTGGTCAATTTTCAACATGGTCACCGGCAGGCGTTTGAGGTAAGTAAGGGACGAATAACCCGTGCCAAAGTCATCCAGCGCAAACTTCACACCCATGTCCCGGCACGCGTGAATCACCTGAGACACGCTGGCAATGTCCTCTAAGGCACTGGTTTCCAGCACTTCCAGCTCCAGCGAACTCGGATCAATGTCAGGGTGGGCGGCCAGCAAGGTTCCCAGTCGTTCGGTGAAGCTGGCCTGTTGCAGCTGGCGCGCCCCAATGTTGACGCTGACTGGCAGCTCCAAACCTGCACTGCGCCATAGAGTCATCTGGGTCAACGCAGTGTCAATCACCCATTCGCCCACTTCGATGGCGAGTGGGTGGTCCTCCATCACGGGCAGAAACACAGCGGGTGCAAGCAGACCTTTGTCGGGGTGTTGCCAGCGAATCAGCGCCTCGGCCCCAATGCACTTGCCGCTGCGCATATTGACTTTGGGCTGGTAGTGCAAAACGAACTCGTTGGCAGACAGGGCCAGGCGGATGCGCTCAATGCTCTCGTATTGGCCGCGCACACTGCGGTCCTGTTCGGCGTCAAACACGTGGTATCTGTTTTTCCCAGCAATTTTGGCTTGGTACATGGCTTGGTCCGCCTGACGCAGCAGTTGGTCAGCTTCGACCTCTTCGGGCTGGGGAAAGAAGGTGACGCCCAAACTGGCAGAGAGCTGCAGTTCTACATCACCGATCTGAACCGGCTGCGCGGCGGCAGACAGCAGTCGATTCAGCAGGGGCAAACTGGCCGACGTATCGGCCAGATCGCCCAACACCACCACGAACTCATCGCCCCCAATGCGCGCCAAGGTGTCTCCTTCGCGCAGGGCATTGCGCATCCGCCCGGATAGCGCAATCAGCAAGGCATCTCCCACCTCGTGGCCATGGGAATCGTTGACTGCTTTGAAGGCGTCCAAGTCCAAAAACGCTAAAGCCAACTTTTTGCCATGGCGCAAGGCCTGCGTCATGCCTTGGTTCAGGCGGTCGGCTAGCAAGACCCGATTGGGCAGGTTGGTGAGCGCGTCGTAGTGGGCAATGTGCTGAAGCTTCTTCTCGTGCTCTTTGGCTGCGGTGACATCGGAGAACAAGGACACATAGTGTTCAGCTTGGCCGTTGGCATCGAACACGGTGGTGATGGTTTGCATCTCGGCATACACGTCGCCGCTCTTGCGCCGGTTCCACACTTCGCCGTACCAGTGCCCCTTGGTGCGAAGGTCGCGCCAGAGCGATGTGTAGAACGCCTTGCTTTGGCGTCCCGAACTCAAAATACGGGGGTTTTGGCCCACGATTTCGTCGCGTGGGTAGCCGGTGATGTTGGTGAACGCATCATTGACATCAATGATGCAGCCATCTGGGGCGGTGATCATGATGCCCTCGCGGGAATGGGCAAACACACTGGCGGCCAAATGGAGCTTTTCCTCGCTTTTCTTGCGCTCCGTGATGTCAGACACCAGCACCGCAAATTGGCGCGCCATGGGCCGGTAGGCCACCACATCAAACCACTTGTTTAAACCTGCGCTGTAGTTCTCCATTCGGTGCGGCTTGCCATGCAGCGCCACCCCCCCCATACAAACCAATCCAATCCACCTTGTCTTGCTGCACAGCGGGGAACAATTCGGTCACCAAACGTCCCACAATTTGTTGGGAACCAAACCCAGTCATCTCAGCGTATGCCTTGTTGGCCGCTACCAAACGGTAATTGCTAGGTTTGCCATCTTCATCGGTGATGATGTCATGCAGGGCAAACCCATGCTGCATATGGTCAAACAACGACCGGTATTGTTCCTCGCTCTGGCGCAGCGCTTTCTCCATCTCCTTCTCTGCCGTCACGTCAACCAAGCTGCCAATCAAGTGCCGCACCTGCCCTTGGTCGTTTCGATTGACAGTGAGGGTCATTCGGACGTTGTAGAGGCTGCTATCGGCATGCCGGTTCACCAACTCCCCTTGCCAGTGGTCGGTGTTCAGCAACTGACGCCACATCGTCTCGTAAAAAAAGAGGTCGTGCAGGCCAGATCCCATGAACCGGGGGTTGCGCCCGCGCACTTCGGACGCAGAGTAGCCCGTGATACGTAAAAAGGCGGGGTTGACCGACAAAATGTGGTTATCCGCATCACAAATCAAAATGGCTTCCATACTGGCGTCGAACACCTTGGCGTTGAGGGCCAATTGGTAGAACGAGTCTGCGCGGCTCACCATCAATTCGCGTTGGCGGCGGTACAAGATGGCACCGATGGCGATGACCAACAACAAGGCCGATCCCACAATCACGGCCATGCGGGTGGTGTTGCGCTGCCAGCTGGCCAGTGCGTTGGCCCGGCTGTGTTGCGCGAGAACCAGCAAGGGGAACTGGCTGGATGACTGAAACCCGATCAGCACCTGGGCACCATTGTTTAGCTGTTGTTCTAGCATTCCAGAGGGCTTCAAGGCGAGGTTCAGGTCGGTGACCCACTTTCTTGGGGGTGCATCCGCAAGTTCGCCTGCAGCGGGCGCAAAGAGCAGCCCGCCGTCAGACAGCAGCACCGACAGATTTTTATTGTCGGCAGCATGCCTTTCAACCCAATGATTCACGACGTCATGGATGTCAAGAGCGGCCAACAAAGTCAGTGTGCGAACGCCTTTTTGGGCGGTGCGAAGGATTGGAATGAACCCGCCAGACGTCTTATCGGTGGGTATGGCGTCGTGGACCGGCTGTCCTTGGTTGAAGTCCTGGCCTGTCCATGCGGGGCCCAGGCGCAGGCGCTCTGTGGGCACGTTGCCAGCGGGTAGGAAGCGTTCAGTCAGCACCGTGAGGCCCACGTTGCGGGGGTTGGTGCTGGTCACAATGCGCCCATCCTCACCCAAAACAGACAGTGAACGCAACATCGGCACGTCGCGCAGCGTGCGGTTAAGCGTGTTCTGCCAACCTCCTTCGTCAGCGTCACTTGCTAGGTCGGTCATCGCGTTGTCAATGGACAGCTCCACACGGCTCAGGCTCTGTGTGAGCGAATTTTCAGCAATGCGCGCGTGCGTGGCCGTGTCATTCAGACCTCGGGCCAGTGCCTCGCGGTAGGCCAGATGCAGGGTGAATGCACCCAGTGCCAGCGTACACCCCAGCAAAATAAAAAGTGCTGTGAGGTAGGTCCAGCGGAGCTGGTTCAGCGTTTTCATCCCGATAGTATCCCTCGGGTGGGGAGGTTGGCCGTCGTCGTTTGTCTGAAGCCCCCCTTGCATTGTTCGTCAGGCCCTGCGCCACGCCAGACTTTCAACTGGGGGGGGTGAGCCAATCCGCTCTCTGCCATACTGCGCGTCGGAAAATAGGTGAGGGCAGGCCAGCGTGCCAGTGCAAGCAGTCGGGAAGCGGCGCGCATTCACGGTGTCTTGACAGGCCTCCATCTCAGCAATGAATCACAAGGGTTAGATATGAAATTTAAGATGGCAGAAAACTCAATTTTTGCAATTTTGCTGCGCAAACCCTGGTGGGTGAGCATGTTGGTGGTGGGCGTGTTTTTTGCTTTGTCGGGCGCGTTGTTGCCCAAGGAGTATGTGCTCTTTGGGGTCATGGGGTCCGCGCCGTTCCTGGTGATTGCGGTCATGGCCGCGTGGCGTCAGCAGGGGCAACCGAGCGCCTCCCAAGTGAACGACGTATTGACACAGGCCGCGAGCCTGTCATGGCGCGATTTTTCGGCCCGACTGGAGCAGGGCTTTGCTCGCCAAGGCTTCTCGGTTGAAAAATTGAATGGCATAGGCGCTGATTTCTACTTGAGCAAAGCGGGCCAGACCACGTTGGTGAGCTGCAAACGCTGGAAGGCGGCCAACCACGGCGTCGACGGCTTGAAAGCTTTGCTGGCCGCGAAGGCGTTGAAAGAGGCCAACGGCTGCACCTACATTGCGCTCGGTTTGGTCAGCGACAGCGCGCGCCAGTTCGCCAAAGCCGAGGGTATTCAACTTATGACAGAGCCTGTGTTGGCCCAACTTTTATTGAAGAAATAGGGCTCTAACCCCCGTCCAGACTGCGCAAGAAGCTACTTTATTAGTAGCAATCAGGGTGCGGTGCAAGGGGTCATCAAGGTGATGCCTTGGTCGGACGCAAGCCAATGCGATAGGGGCAGGCAGATGGAGGCGTGGCACAGCGCATAGTCCGCAGTGAACTCTGAGCGGGTCAGGCGCAATTCACGGGTTTGCGTGATTTGCGGCGTGTACACGTACCAACCGTTGCTCAAAACGGCGTCATCTGGGGGCTCCATGCCCGCCGCCGAGCCTTGCACCCGCGCTTGAACGGCGTTCAGGACCAGGGTGCTGGCTGCGCTGGGGTTGACGCTCACTTCGTAGTCCTCTTCCCAGCGCACTTTCTCAATCGAATGGGTCCACGCCAGCGTCAGGTGATGCCCCGGCACAAACACGGGGACGGTGGCGGGATCAGCCTGTACGGACGCCGCCAGCACCAGACAAACCCCAAGCAAGCTGCTCATGCGGTGAGCGCTGCCTTACCGCGAAGCCACCCGTGCGGTGGCCTGTCGGTTGC
>JAGODZ010000100.1 GCA_017997975.1 Rhodoferax sp. | reverse complement strand
GAGTTTGCCGACGCCGCGTGGGGTGACACGGATCAACGTGAAGTCCGCGCGCGACATGCTGGCCGCCGTTCAAGCCCACGTTGAGCAAGCCACGGTGTTTGTGGCCACGGCCGCCGTGGCCGACTGGCGAACCGACCGCTCCTCTGAGCAGAAGATCAAAAAAGACGGCTCCGGTGCAACGCCTGCACTGAGTTTTGTAGAAAACCCCGATATTCTCGCCACCGTGACGCAATCTCCGCGAGCGCAGAGTGGGGCCTTGTACTGTGTAGGTTTTGCCGCTGAAAGTCACGATTTGGTGGCCAACGCCCAAGCCAAGCGCCTTCGCAAAGGCGTTCCCTTGTTGGTGGGCAATATCGGTCCGGCCACGTTTGGGCAGGATGACAACGAGCTGTTGTTGGTCGATGCCACCGGCACCCACACCATGGCGCGAGACACCAAGTTGTCACTTGCTCGCAAATTGATAGCTACTATCGCAACCAGGACAAGGGCTAGCGCCCCAAAAGTATGAAAATAGACGTCAAAATCATGGATGCCCGCATGGCGGAGCAGCTCCCGGCCTATGCCACGCCAGGAAGCGCGGGGTTGGACTTGCGCGCTTGTCTGAACGAGCCGCTCACGCTGCCACCGAATGCGTGGCAATTGGTGCCCACGGGTATCGCCATTTACCTGCAAGACCCCCATTTCGCCGCCATGATTTTGCCCCGCTCAGGTTTGGGGCATAAACACGGCATTGTTTTGGGCAATCTGGTCGGCTTGATTGACAGTGATTACCAAGGGCAGCTGATGGTGAGCGCTTGGAACCGCAGCAGCACCGCTTTCACGATCGAGCCCATGGACCGCATCGCCCAGTTGGTGATCGTGCCGGTGGTGCAGGCCCAGTTCAACGTGGTGACCGAGTTCCCTGCCAGCGCGCGCGGTGAGGGCGGTTACGGCTCCACCGGTCAATCCTGACCTACTGCAGGGTGTCGCTGCCCGGTGCGCTGGCGTGCATGGGTTGAATTTTGAAGAAGCCGGTGCCTGCTGACCCGCGACCCACTTCCTCTTCGGTGGCTTCGCGAATGCCGTCCACCTTCAAGCTGATTCGAAGCGCAATACCGGCCAGAGGATGATTGGCGTCCAGCACCACGTGGTCCGGGTACAGCTCTGTCACGGTGTACAGCGCGTCTTTGGGCGCCAGCTCAGAACAGCCTGCAGGGAGTGAGGCACCTTCAAAGGTCATGCCTTCTTCAATTTCCTTGGGAAACAGGGAGCGGGCCTCTAAAAAAATGAGTTGGTCGTTGAAGTCACCAAACCCTTGTTCGGGTTCCATCTGCAACTCCAACTTGTCACCAACCTCGTGCCCTTGCAGCGCCTCCTCAATGACCGCAAAAAGATCGTCGCCGCCGATTAAAAACTCGACCGGGTCGTCCAGAACGTCCAGTACCTCGCCTAAAGTGTCTTTCAGGGTCCAGGTCAAAGCGACCACGCAGTGTTGATTGATTTCCATAGGAGAATTGTCGCCATTCGAAGAGTGAGTAGTAATGTCCCCAAGTGACTGGAGAAGCGTATGAATGTAGATGAGCCCTTGCCATTGTTGGGCGGTTTAAGCCCTCAATTATTCATGAAGCGGTACTGGCAAAAAAAACCACTGCTGGTGCGCCAAGCCATTCCAGGGTTTAGACCCCTGCTGGACCGAGCGGCGCTGTTCGAGCTGGCCGCTGACGAAGATGTTCAATCGCGCATGGTGATTCAGGAGCCCGACCAGGTGCCTAGCTGGCGTTTTAAGCAGGGTCCGTTCGAGCGACGCGCCTTTCCGGCATTGAAACGGCCCGGCTGGACCTTGCTGGTGCAGGGCGTCGATCTGCACCACAACGCGGTTCATGAGCTGATGAACCAGTTTCGTTTTGTGCCAGATGCGCGACTGGACGATCTCATGATCAGCTACGCCAGCGATGGCGGTGGAGTGGGGCCCCACACCGACAGTTATGACGTGTTTCTGCTGCAGGCACACGGTCGCCGTCGGTGGCGTATTGGTCGCCAAAAAGATGTATCGCTGCAGCCTGATGTGCCGCTGAAGATTTTGGCCAACTTTGTTCCTGAACAAGAGTTTGTGCTGGAGCCGGGTGACATGCTGTACTTGCCCCCCCGCTACGCCCACGACGGCATTGCTGAAGGCGAATGCATGACTTACTCGATTGGGTTCAGGATTCCCAGCCGGGGTGAGTTGGCACGCGAGGTTCTGCAGCGGCTGTCGGACGATGCCGAGGACTTGGTGGGTGTGTCCTTGTACCGCGATCCGAACCAGCCCGCCGTGAACCAGCCCAGCGAAATCCCTCCGCACATGCTGGAATTCGCGCAAGACGCTTTGCGCGGTGCCCTGCAAGACCCCGATGCACTGGGACGCGCTTTGGGCGAGTACATGACCGAGCCGAAAGCCAATGTTTGGTTTGATGCCAGCGAGCCAGCGAGCCACCCTGACAGCAAATCTATTCGCTTGGATCGCCGCACAAAAATGATGTTTGATACCCGGCATATTTTTATCAACGGAGAGAGTTTTCGCGCGGGTGGGCGGGATGCCACGCTGATGCGACGCCTCGCTGATGAGCGCTCGCTCTCTTTGAAAGAGGTCGGTCGAGCCAGCGCCGAGGCCCGCGCTTTGTTGCAAACTTGGTGCGAAGCGGGGTGGCTCCATGGCCTCTGATGACGTTCAACCGCGAACCGACACGGGTGGGTCATTACCGAGCGGTCGATTTGGGGGGAGGCTCGCTTTTGAGGCGCTTGTTCTGAATGCCTTTCAGCAGGCGGCAATCGAAGGCTGGTCAGACATGACGTTGAGCGATGCCAATTTCTTAGATTGGCCGTTGAATCAGCGTGCCGTGATTGAGTCTTTGAGCAACTGGGCCGTTGCGGGGCGCAGATTAACGATTTTGGCAAATCGCTATGACGCGCTTCAGCGCCACCATCCCCGTTTTGTCACTTGGCGTCGCACGTGGGACCATTTGGTTGAGGCCCGCGCGTGTGATGAACCCGTGCGTGGCGATGTGCCCAGTGCCATTTGGAGCCCCTCCTGGTGTCTTCGGCGCACCGACCCAGTGCATCACACGGGGTTCTGCGGCGCAGATCGGGCGATGAATGTCAATTTAAAAGAAACACTGACGGAACGATTGCGCACCAGCGCACCGGGATTCCCGGCATCGGTATTAGGCCTGTAACGGGTGGGGTTGAATTGATACCGTTTGATCTTCTGGCGTTTTAGTTTTTGAATTTTGACTACAATCCGTGACTGAGTGAAAAAAAACAATATAAATTTTCACTTAGCCATTGTGGTTTATCCGCATTGACAGGTTTCTGAAATTCTTTTCTAACTCACTTGGTATTTAAAAAATGAACAAATCACTCGTTCTGGCTGCTGTCATCGCTGCGGTTGCATTGGCTGCTTGCGGTAAAAAAGAAGAGGCTCCCGTGGTTGAGGCGCCTGCTGCTGTTGTGGCACCTGCTCCTGCGCCAACTGAAGCCGCTGCGGCCGTTGATGCTGCCGCTGAAAAAGGCGCTGTGGCTGTGGATGCTGCCGCTGCTGCTGGTACCGCCGCTGTTGATGCCGCTGCCGCCACCGGCGCAGCAGGCGTTGATGCCGCTGCTGATGCGGTGAAGAAGGCAGCAGATGCCACTTCCGCTGCTGCGACTGAAGTCAAGAAGTAAGCACGACTTGCTGCGTAAAAAAGCCACCGAAAGGTGGTTTTTTTACGTCGGTTTCTTCCCAACGTCTTGCGTTGCTGGGTAGAAACGAGTCGAGTTGGCCTGTGGTTTACTTCAAATCATCAGCCAAAATTTTGACAATGCGAGCCGCATTGTCAGAGGCTTCCTGAACGCCATCCGCATTGAGAACTGAAACGCTTGTGAAGTTATCTTGGCTGACCACGGTGATGCGGTACTTGCCCGGCGCATTCTGTTTTTTAGCTCCGCCAAACAGGCCACTGAAAAATCCAGGCTCAGATTTGTCTGCATTGGGCGACACGTAGCGTACGAAATAAACCCCTTTGCTGCGATCTCGGTCTTCGACCGTGAACCCGGTGCGATCCAGCGCCAGACCGACCCGGCGCCATGCCCGATCGAAACCGTCGTCGATTTGCAACACGGGCTGACCATTGGCTTGCGTGACACGCGAGGTTGATTTGCTGGCTTCGGTCGCGATGAGTGCTTTGGACTGTTCTTCGGTCACACCGAGCTTCACCATCAGGCGACGCAGAAATTCTGCTTCCAGTTCCGGGTCAGCCGGGCGAGGTTGCCAGACGGTGCCGTCTTTTTTCTCATTGCTGTACACCTCGACCATGCCACGGTGGCTCACAAAAATATCGGTGCCCCCGGCCGGGTTGCGCTCCAAGCGCGTGCGAAATTTATCGCGCTCGCTGGTGGAATAAAGTGAGTCAAACACTTTGCCCAAGGTGTTGCGAATGAAATCTTGCGGCAATTTGGCACGGTTTTCAGCCCAATCGGTTTCCATGATGCCCAAGTTGGCTTGGTCCATGGTCAGCAGAAAGCCATTTTCTTGCCAGAAGTCACGGGTGGGCTCCCACAATTTGTCGGCAGGGCGGTTGACCACCAACCAGCGCTGCGTGCCAGAGCGCTCGATGCGGACATCACCGATGGAGGTGGCCGCTGTTGGCGCCGTTTGGGTGACTTGTCCCATCTGAAAGGTTGACGCGGTCACGGCTGCGCCGGGAATCGCATACCGGTTGTCACGAGACAACTGTGTTAAATCAGGTGGCACTTCCAAGGAAGGGCCTTTTCCGGCGCTCTTGTAGTCCAGTTTGTCACCGCTTAAGACCGAGCACCCGGTTGCGGCGACGAGCGTCACGCTGAGGAGTGCAAACTTGGAGAAATTATTCACAAAATGTCCTTTTGACGCACAAGTAAAGCCAGCTTGGCTGAATCAAATCAATCCGGTAGCACGCAGCACACCTTCCACCACAGCTTCGTTGGCGGGGGTCAGGGGCGTCATGGGCAGGCGCAGGGTCGGTCCACACAGTTTCATTCTGGCGGCGGCCCATTTCACGGGAATGGGGTTGGCTTCAACGAACAGGTGCTTATGCAGCGGCATCAGTTTGAACTGAATTTCCATGGCGCGTCGGATATCGCCTGCCATGGCGGCAACACACAACTCGTGCATCAGGCGCGGTGCCAAGTTGGCTGTGACGCTGATATTCCCTTGACCACCACACAGCATCAAAGCGACCGCAGTGGGGTCATCGCCGGAGTAAATGGCGAAGCCTTTTGGAGCCTCTTTGATCAACCATTGGGCACGGTCAATATTGCCAGTGGCTTCCTTGATGCCCACAATGCCAGGAACCTGGGCCAGGCGCAGAACGGTCTCATGGAGCATGTCGGCCACGGAGCGACCGGGAACGTTGTAGAGCACCATGGGCAAATCAACGGCTTCGGCGATGGCTTTGAAGTGCAGGTACTGCCCCTCTTGGGTTGGCTTGTTGTAGTAGGGCACCACCTGCAATTGGCAGTCTGCCCCGACTGATTTGGCAAACCGAGCCAACTCGATGGCCTCTGACGTGGAGTTGGCACCACAGCCCGCCATGATGGGGACTCGGCCCGCCGATTGCTCCACCGAGACGCGAATAATTTCGCAATGTTCTTCCACGCTGACCGTGGGTGACTCGCCGGTCGTGCCGACGACGACAATGCAATCGGTGCCCTCAGCAATGTGCCAATCGATCAGTTTGCGCAATGCCGGGTAATCCACATGGCCATCCTCCAACATGGGGGTGACAAGGGCCACGATGCTGCCGGTGATTTGGCGTGTTGAGGAGGTCATGACGGGTAGTGCTTTTGTCTGTAAAAAGAGCATTCTAACTAGAGCCTGTAGCGGGCCTGCACGGGGGCAATGCTCGCCTCAGGAGAAAGTTTGATGGCCACCACCCGCTGCACAAAGCGGTCAGGCGGGGTCAAAAAGCCTTCTTCGTAAGCGACGATGTGCAAGGATTTGAACGCCGTGAGCAGTTCGCCTGAACGCAGCAAGAAGTCGGGTCGTGACGGTTTTCCCACCGTTTCGTTGCCTTGCGAAAAAGTCTCATAGATCAAAACCCCGTCAGCGGCGAGACTTTGCTCAAGCACGGCGAACAGGGGTCGCCACAAATAATGGGTGACGATGACTGCATCAAACGCTTGAATGGCTGGCCCGTTGCGCAGTGGCCAAGGCTCGTTTTCAATGTCTGCCTGCACGGTGTCTGCATAGCGACTCGCGCTCTGTAAGGCCTCTTCCGAGCGATCCACGCCCGTGACTTCAAAGCCTTGGTGCGCCAGATAGCGCAGATGGCGCCCACGCCCGCAGGCCACATCCAGCACACGACCTTGGGGTCGAATCAAGTGAGACCAGCGCTGCACCCAGGCGGAGGCTGGGCCAAGTTCGTGAGGGGAAGGTGTCATTGGCGGGTGGGGTGGGATGGGCTAGAAACAGGACCAAAGCTGGTCGGCCATGCTCACCAAAAAGTCGGGACGCAGGTAAGTTATGAACACCGCCAGCAAGGCAAGCAACGCCAGCCCATGGAGCGCCACTTTTTTGAGGAGTCGTGTTGTATTGGGGGTTAGCATGGTTTTAGGCGGCTTTCAACGCAGGTTGACGCACGATGGATGTTTCCTTGATCGGTAGGTTCAGCAACGCCGCCAGTACACCCAGGCCGATGGCGATGTACCAAACCACGTCATAACTCCCGGTGCGGTCGTACAAGTAACCGCCCAACCACACCCCCAGAAACGAGCCAATTTGGTGGCTGAAAAACACAAAACCGCTCAACATGGAGAGGTGAGCCACACCAAAGATTTGCGCCACAGCCGCGTTGGTAGCCGGCACCGTGGACAGCCACAGCAGGCCCATGACCGCAGAAAAAACGTACACGCTCAGGGGAGACAACGGGACGAGCAGAAAAATACTGATGACCACGGCGCGTGACAAATAGATAAACGCCAGAATGTTCTTTTTGGCCATGCGTTGCCCCAGCACGCCCGAGGCGTAGGTGCCAAACACGTTAAACAGTCCAATCAGGGCCAAGGCGTAGCCCGCGACTTGCGGCGGCAGCCCGTGGTCCTTCAAATAACTGGGCATGTGAACGCCAATGAAAACCACCTGAAAGCCACACACAAAATAGCCCGCCATCAGCAGCTGAAAGCTGGGGTACTTGAAAGCCTCCTGTAGCGCATGCCAAGTGGATTGGTCCCGGTGCGCCATGCTCCCACCCTTGAACCGAGATTCACGCAGGCCCCAGGCCAGGGGAATCATCAACAGCGCCGCTGCACCCAACACCATCAAAGCGTTTTGCCACCCCAGTGAGCTGATGAGGAAGCCTTCGGTGGGCATCATCAGGAATTGACCGAAGGAGCCCGCCGCTGCGGCGATGCCCATGGCCCACGAACGCTTGTCGGCTGCAATATTGCGCCCGATGACCCCATACACCACCGCATAGGTGGTGCCAGCTTGGGCGAGGCCGATCAGTACGCCGGCGGTGATGGTGAACATGAACGGGCTGTTGGCGTTGGCCATGCCAAACAAGCCCAGTGCGTAAAGCACTGCGCCGGCCACAATGATCCGAAAGGCCCCCAAACGATCAGCTAACATGCCAGCAAAAATGCCGGACACGCCCCATGCCAAGTTTTGGATGGCGATAGCGAAAGCAAAGGTTTCTCGGCTCCAGCCTTGACTTTGCGTGATGGGTTGCAGCCACAGGCCAAAGCCATGTCGGATGCCCATGGACAGGGTCACGATGGCACCACCGCACACCAAAATCTGCAGCATCGAGAGCGATTGATTGTTCTTCGTCATGGCGTAAATGTAGCCAATTCGAAGCTCTCCCACCGCGTGCTGAGGCCGCGAATACTTCTTTGGCCTGTATTTTTATACAGCCTTCATCCTCTTGCAGATTAGAATTGAAAGCTATGGCACTCAAACCCACCAGCGACTATTCAGAAGGTTCCATCCGTGTCCTCAAGGGCCTGGAGCCTGTTAAACAGCGTCCCGGCATGTACACGCGCACGGACAATCCGCTGCACGTCATTCAAGAAGTGCTGGACAACGCCGCCGACGAAGCCTTGGCCGGACATGGCAAAAAAATCAAAGTCACGCTGCATTCCGACGGCTCCGTCAGCATCGAAGACGATGGCCGGGGTATTCCCTACGGCCTGCACCCCGAAGAGAACGCGCCGGTAATTGAGCTGGTGTTCACTCAGTTGCATGCCGGGGGCAAGTTCGACAAAGGCAAGGGGGGCGCCTACAGCTTCTCGGGTGGGCTGCACGGGGTCGGTGTCAGCGTCACCAACGCCTTGTCCTTGCGATTAGAGGCCACCACCCACCGCGAAGGCATGGTCGCGCGCCTGGTGTTTGAGGCGGGTGAGGTGGTCGAACCCTTGCAGATTCGCAAAAATGGCGAGGGCGACCGCAAGTCGGGCACCACCGTGCGCGTCTGGCCGGATGGCAAGTATTTTGAGTCTTTGGCTCTGCCGATGGCGCCGTTGGCCCACCTGCTGCGCAGCAAGGCGGTGCTGATGCCGGGCGTCACCGTCACCCTCGTCAATGAAAAAACCAAAGACACCCAAGTCTGGCTGTACAAGGGCGGTCTGCGCGACTACCTATTGCAGACGCTGACGGGTGAGCTGGTCATTCCCGTGTTCGAGGGCGACGGCTTCGCGGATGCGCAAAGTGACAACTTCGCCGAAGGCGAAGGCGCGTCGTGGTGCGTGGCCTTCACCGAAGACGGCCAGCCGGTGCGAGAAAGCTATGTCAACTTGATTCCGACCAGCGCCGGTGGCACCCATGAAAGCGGTTTGCGTGATGGCTTGTTCACGGCGGTGAAAAGCTTTATTGAGCTGCACTCCTTGTTACCTAAAGGGGTGAAGCTGTTGCCCGAAGACGTGTTTGCGCGTGCCAGCTACGTGCTGTCGGCCAAAGTGCTGGACCCCCAGTTCCAAGGCCAAATCAAAGAGCGCCTGAATTCCCGGGACGCGGTGCGGCTGGTGTCCAGCTTTGTGCGCCCCACCTTGGAACTTTGGTTGAACCAACATGTGGAGTACGGGCGCAAGCTGGCCGAACTCACCATCAAGGCCGCTCAAATTCGTCAAAAAGCGGGTCAAAAGGTTGAGAAGCGCAAAGGCTCAGGCGTGGCGGTGTTGCCCGGCAAACTCACCGACTGTGAAAGCCGCGACATCAACCACAACGAGGTGTTTCTGGTCGAAGGTGACTCCGCCGGCGGCAGTGCCAAGATGGGGCGCGACAAAGAAAGCCAGGCCATTTTGCCCCTGCGCGGCAAGGTGCTGAACACCTGGGAGGTGGAGCGCGACCGTTTGTTTGCCAACACCGAGATTCATGACATTTCCGTGGCCATCGGCGTCGATCCGCATGGTCCGAATGACACGCCCGACCTGTCCGGCCTGCGTTACGGCAAGGTCTGCATCTTGTCGGACGCGGATGTGGACGGCTCTCACATTCAAGTGCTGTTGCTCACGCTGTTTTTTAAACACTTCCCCAAACTCATTGAAACTGGTCATGTGTATGTGGCTCGCCCGCCTTTGTTTCGGGTTGATGCCCCGGCGCGTGGCAAGAAGCCCGCCTCCAAAGCCTATGCGCTGGATGAGGGGGAGTTGGGCGCTATTTTGGACAAGTTGCGAAAAGAAGGCGTGCGCGAGGGGGCCTGGAGCATCAGCCGCTTCAAAGGTCTGGGCGAGATGAATGCCGTGCAGCTGTGGGACACCACGCTCAACCCAGACACCCGTCGTCTGCTGCCCGTCAAACTCGGCAACATTGACTTTGCGCAAACTGAAAACCTCATCACCAAACTCATGGGCAAAGGCGAGGCGGCGGCGCGGCGTGAGTTGATGGAACTGCACGGCGACTCGGTCGAAATCGACGTTTGATGCCATGGGGGGTGCGGTTTCTATGGCAGCAGTATTTAAGAGGGTTTTAGCCCTCTGGCCCTTTGTTTTATTGGGGGTACTGCTATCAATTGTGATGAATTCTGCACGGGCAGATGTCTGGAGTTACGTGGATGCCAAGGGGGTCGCACACTTTGCAACGGAGCCCTTGGATGCCCGCTATACCCTTTTGTTTCAGAGCGACCCGGATGACTCGCAGGCGAGTGACACGGCCGATGCCACCAAGGTGTTGGCCTTTTTTGACATCTTTCCCGAATACAAGGCCGTGAAACACCATTTGCGCGAAGCGGCCACAGCGAATCAAATCGACTATGAGCTGTTGCAAGCGGTCATTGCCACCGAGTCTGGCTTCAACGCCGATGCCGTGTCCCCCAGCGGCGCGACTGGGTTGATGCAATTGATGCCCGCCACGGCCGCCAACTTCGGTGTGCGGGGCGACAAAAAAAATTCAATCACCCAAAAGCTGACCAATCCGGGCTTGAATATTCGCACTGGCAGCCGTTACCTTCGCTATTTGCTGGATCTGTTTCCCGGCCAGACCGACTTGGCCTTGGCGGCCTACAACGCAGGCGAAGGCACGGTGAAGCGGGCCCGCAACCGAATTCACGATATCAAAAAGACACAAAAATACGTCAAAAACGTGAA
>JAGODZ010000335.1 GCA_017997975.1 Rhodoferax sp. | reverse complement strand
GACCTGAACACCTTACTTGCCCGCCTGACAGGCACCGCCTTGCCAATCCATGCCGTGTTCGACTGGTTGCACCAACGCCCCACTGCAGCAGCAGGCTGGCACGTGGACCTCAGTGGTGCGGCCCAAGGGCGCATCTCCGCGCAGCGCCTGCAACCGTTGCCGCAAGCCACACTGCGCATTCTTCTGACCCCCTAGTTCACCGCCCATGCGCACGCTCTACGACTTGCCCGCCCCGGCCAAGATCAACCTGTTTTTGCACATCATTGGCCGCCGCGCAGACGGCTACCACCTGCTGCAATCGGTGTTCCTGCTGCTGGACTGGTGCGACACCCTGCACATCGAAGCGCGCCCACACCACAGCGCCATCAGCCGCGAAGACATTCAAGCCACCGACACCCCGCTGCCCAGCGAAGATCTGACCGTGCGCGCAGCGCGTGCATTGCAGGCGGCCACGGGCTGCCGTCAAGGCGCCCACATTAGCCTGGACAAACGCCTGCCCACGCAAGCGGGCCTGGGTGGTGGCTCTTCGGATGCAGCCACTACCTTGCTGGCGCTCAACCGCCTGTGGGGTCTGGGTTTGAGCCGCAGTGAACTGCAACGCATCGGCCTGAAGCTGGGTGCTGACGTTCCTTTTTTCCTTGGTGGACACAACGCCTGGGTAGAAGGCATCGGCGAGCGACTCACGCCGCTCTCCCCAGCACAACAACCACCACGCACCCAATGGCTGGTCGTTAAACCGACATCGGGCTTGGACACGCCCACAATTTTTTCCCACCCAAGCCTTGAACGCAATTTCAAGAGTGCTACAATTTCAGACTTTGCTGCACAGCACTATGACTTTGGTCAAAACGCCTTGCAGCCTGTGGCTCAGTTGCTATGCCCCGAAATCAGCCAAGTGCTTACCTGGCTTCAATCACAAGGCTTGCAAGGACGCATGACAGGCTCAGGAAGCGCGGTGTTCGCAGCAATGCCACACACTGTAAATTTGTTAAGTGCAAACAGCAAATGGCAAACAAAAGTGTGTAATAATCTAGAGCTTCATCCATTGGCTGGATGGGCCTCAGATTAAGAGTTTTAGGTTGATTGCTGCAAAGCAGTTAACCAGTGCAGGGGAGTCGCCAAGTTGGTTAAGGCACCGGATTTTGATTCCGGCATGCGAGGGTTCGAGTCCTTCCTCCCCTGCCAAATTTCTTTGCCGTCGCGCAACATCTGAGGGCTGAAACGCTCATGCAAGCCAACACTCCCGATTTTTTGGTATTTACCGGCAACGCCAATCCCGGTCTCGCTGGTGATATTGCTGCCCACTTGGGCTCCACCCTTGGCGCGGCAGACGTCGGTCGCTTCTCCGATGGTGAGGTCACCGTCGAAATCAAACAGAACGTGCGCGCACGCGACGTTTTTGTGGTGCAGTCCACCTGCGCTCCGACCAATGACAACCTGATGGAACTGCTCATCATGGTCGATGCCCTCAAGCGCGCATCGGCTGAGCGCATCACGGCTGTGATCCCCTATTTCGGCTACGCCCGTCAAGATCGACGCCCACGCTCCACCCGCGTGCCCATCTCGGCCAAGGTGGTGGCCAACATGCTGCAGGCCGTGGGCGTGAACCGCGTGCTCACCATGGACTTGCACGCCGACCAAATCCAAGGCTTTTTCGACATCCCGGTCGACAACATTTACGCTTCGCCCGTACTGCTGGGCGACTTGACGCAAAAAAATTACGACGATCTCATCGTCGTGAGCCCCGACGTTGGTGGTGTGGTGCGCGCGCGCGCACTGGCCAAACAACTGGGTTGCGATCTGGCCATCATTGACAAGCGCCGCCCCAAAGCCAACGTGTCTGAAGTCATGCACGTCATCGGAGACATTGAAGGGCGCAACTGCGTCATCATGGACGACATGATCGACACCGCTGGCACCCTGGTGAAAGCCGCTGAAGTGCTCAAGCAGCGTGGCGCGCAAAAAGTGTATGCCTACTGCACACATCCCATTTTTTCCGGCCCAGCCATTGAGCGCATTGCCCAAGGTAACGCGCTGGATGAAGTGGTTGTGACCAACACCATTCCATTGAGCGACGCCGCCCGTGCTTGCGCCAAGATTCGCCAACTGTCAGTGGCGCCGCTGATTGGAGAAACCATCCAGCGCATTGCCACCGGTGAATCGGTGATGAGTTTGTTCTCGGACGCGGAATAAGCGCGCAGCCTTCGGGCGGTACGCGATTTTCCGGGTTCTCCCTCTAGGCTTGCAGATGTGCAAGCCTTTTTTGTCAAACCGAGTCGGGCTGGTCGCGGCCCACTCCCACAGGAGTTTCACTATGCAATTCGTCGCTTATGAGCGCGCCAAGCAAGGTACGGGTGCGAGCCGCCGTCTGCGCAACGCTGGCCGTACCACCGGTATCGTGTACGGTGCTGGCCAAGAACCCCAAGCCATCGAGCTGGACCACAACGCACTGTGGCACGCCCTGAAGAAAGAGGCCTTCCACTCCAGCATCCTGGACATGGAACTGAACGGCCAAACCAGCAAAGTGGTGCTGCGCGACGTGCAATTCCACCCCTTCAAGCAACTGGTGCTGCACGTGGACTTCCAGCGCGTGGACGCCTCCACCCGCATCCACCTGAAAGTGCCACTGCACTTTGAAGGCGCTGACCAATCCCCCGCCGTGAAGGCCGAAGGTTGCACCGTGACCCCGCTGGTGCACGAGCTGGACGTGATCTGCATGCCCGCCCAACTGCCCGAGTTCATCAAGGTGGATCTGAGCCAACTGACCGCCAAATCCAGCCTGGGCGTGCAAAACCTGGCCCTGCCCAACGGCGTCAAGGCCGTGGTGCGCGGCTCGAACAAGAACCCTGCCCTCATCTCCATCAAGCTGCCCGAAGTGGTGGTGGACACTGCTGCTGCCGCACCTGCTGCTCCAGCCAAAAAAGGCAAGAAGTAAGCTGCTCCTCCCATGCGGCCTTGCACGGCAACATGGGAATCACGGCACTTGCCCCAGCCCGCCCTGTGCGGGCTTTTTTATGCCCCGAAAATTTAAGGAAAAAAGGCCTCAAACCCTTACTGGACAAGCGCAAGCAGCTATTTAATCAATAGCAAATTGCCGCTCAACTCTGGCGTAAGCGATCCACTTCACGGTGCAAATCCTCGCTCCAGGCCCGTCGGTCGCGGCCATCGGCAGTCTGCAGGGCACCGAAATGCACGATGGCCACCAGCGGTGGTGCGCTCAGGGTGCGCCACACCGAACCGAGCAAGGTTTCATCGCCCACATAGCTGGGGGCGTAGCTGA
>JAGODZ010000099.1 GCA_017997975.1 Rhodoferax sp. | reverse complement strand
GTAATGCACTGAGCCACCCCAAGTAGGCTATTACAATCAGTTTTCGGTCGGGGCGTTAGCTCAGTTGGTTAGAGCAGAGGACTCATAATCCTTTGGTCGAGTGTTCAAGTCACTCACGCCCTACCAAATATAGTGTTATAATTTATTTCTCAGCGGCTGTAGCTCAGTTGGATAGAGTACTTGGCTACGAACCAAGGGGTCGTGGGTTCAATTCCTGCCAGCCGCACCAAATAGACAAGGGTCTGCACCAAAAGTGCAGACCCTTTTTCTATTCATATTTCGTCGTTGACAAGTCAATGTTGTTATGCGAGGGCTCAACGACCCATATAAACGCACACAGTGCCACGTTGTTTAATTTATGGACAATGCAGGCATGAGTAAGGCATTCACCAAGGAAGACAGCGAGCAAGAAGATGAGTCGGTGCTTCTTGCTATTCCTGTTGGTGCGAGAAACTATGTGACACCCAGTGGACACATTCGAATTCGAGAAGAGCTGCTAAATTTAATAGACGAAGAGCGTCCACGCGTAGTCGAGGCTGTTTACTGGGCGGCGAGCAATGGGGATCGCTCGGAAAATGGTGACTACATTTACGGGAAAAAACGGTTGCGTGAAATAGATCGAAGAATACGATTTTTGACCCAGCGGCTGGAATTGATGGAAGTGATCGATCCTGCGATTCATCACGGAGCAGACCAAATATTCTTTGGCGCCAGCGTAACCTACCGGCAAAGTAACGGCCTGGAGAGGACAATTACCATTTTGGGAATTGACGAGGCTGATAGCTCAAAAGGGCAAGTTAGTTGGATTTCTCCCATCGCTCGAACATTGCTTAAGAATTACGAGGGTGACATGCTTCAACTCATCACTCCGATGGGGATGGAAGAAATTGAGGTGCTCAACGTGACCTATCCCAATCAGCAGACTGAGCCGCCATGTGAGCCAATTCTTACGTGATTTTTGCTCGCTGTGCTTTGAGCACTGATGGTGTTCGTCTGAGATTGCGAAGTGCGACTTCGAGTTGTGCCAAGTTATGAACAGAGATGACAAAACGCAGATCTGAGGCCTCGTGAGCGGACTCGTCTTCCATCTTGATGTGAGTGATGTCTGCCCCAGAAGCGGCAACGGCGGCGGCGACTCGGGCTAATACGCCTTGGCCATTGATGACCGTAACCCCAATTCCTGTTTCAAAGGCTCGTACAGGTTCATCAGACCATTCCACGTCAATGAATCTTTCACTGTCTTTATGAAGTAGTTTTTGGGCGACGCTGCAATCAAGTGCGTGCACCATCAGGCCTTCTCCCCGGCCCAAATAGCCGACGATGCTGTCTCCTGGAATCGGACGGCAGCAGCGTGCAAACTGAACAGACGCGTTTTCGCTGCCGTCTAAAACAACACTACTTTGAGAGATTGAATCGTGCGCCGTGAAGCGCTCACGGGTCAGCAATAACGCGTCTGGCCGCTCGCCATTGTCGGCCAGCAAAGTCAATAGGCGTTTGGCGACGATACTTGCGATTCGTTTGCCTAATCCGATGTCAGTCATCAGCTCGGCACGGGTCTTATTACCGCTGAAGCGAAGGAGTCGATCCCACAGACCTCCATATTCTGGAGAGTTATCGGGCAACTTACTGATTCCCTCGGCGCGAATAGCCTGGACCAACATTTTTTCACCAAGCGCTTCGGAGTCTGCTTGGGCCAAGGTTTTAAGATAGTGTCGAATTTTGGAGCGGGCTCTGGCTGTTCGAACAAAGCTAAGCCAGGTGGGGTTGGGTGTTGATGCAGGGGCTGTATCGATCTCTATCACATCGCCACTGAGTAGTTCAGTGCGCAGAGGAACTTGTTCGCCGTTGATTCGTGCGCCCACCGTGTGGTCTCCTACATCGCTGTGAATAGCGTAAGCAAAATCCACTACGGTTGCACCTCGAGGGAGCGCAAGAACTTGGCTTTTCGGGGTGAGCACATAAACAGCATCAGGGAATAAATCGACTTTGACATGATCCCAGAACTCGGCTGCGTCACGCGTCTCATGCTGGATGTCCAAGAGGGACTGTAGCCACTTTGATCCCAGCCGATCAGCATCTGATGTGTCTTTTGAGTTGCTCACCTTGTACAGCCAATGTGCCGCGACGCCCGATTCAGCCACGAGATGCATGGCCTCGGTTCGCATCTGAAATTCAACATTGACGCCAGAGGGGCCAACCAGCGTGGTGTGCAGGGACTGGTAGCCATTGAGTTTTCCAAGTGCAATGTGATCTTTGAATTTGCCGGGGACTGGCTTGTACATCTGGTGCAACAAGCCTAATGCGGTGTAGCAGTCAATGATTTCGGGAACAATCACCCTGAAGCCATAAATGTCGGTAACTTGGGCAAAGCTCAGATTTTTTTCATCCATTTTTTTATAAATGGAATGCAGTGTTTTTTCCCGTCCTGCAATTCTGACTGGCATCCCGAAGTTTGAAAATGTGGCCTCCAACTCGGCTTGAACCTTGTGGATTAGGTCGCGGCGACGGCTGCGGGCTTTGGCCACAGCTTTGGAAAGAATGGCGTAACGCCAAGGCCGAAGATGCGAAAAAGCCAACTCTTGGAGTTCACGGTAAGTTTGATTTAAGCCCAGTCGGTGAGCGATGGGCGCATAAATATCGAGAGTTTCCGACGCAATGCGACCCCATTTAGCGCGAGGTGATGCCGATAGCGTGCGCATATTGTGCGTTCGGTCTGCCAGCTTGATCAAAATCACTCTCACGTCACGTGCCATGGCAAGCAACATCTTGCGAAATGACTCCGCCTGATTTTCTTCCCGCGTGTTGAATTGAAGCTTGTCCAGTTTGGTTAAGCCATCCACCAATTCAGCAACAGGAGATCCAAAGTGCTCGATCAACTCCACTTTGGTGATGCTGCAATCTTCCATGGCGTCGTGAAGAAGCGCTGCCATGAGCGCTTGAGCGTCTAATTTCCACTCAGCACATTGAATGGCTACGGCAATGGGATGGGTGATGTAAGGTTCACCACTGTTTCTCAGTTGTCCCAAATGCGCCTCATCTGCAAACCGATAGGCCAGACGAACCTGCTCTAAGTCAGCGGGTGAAAGGTAGTCCAATGTGGCCGTTAAGCCTGCAAAGCTGGCAGCTTCTGCATTGGCGGCAGCAGGATTTGGCGTTGCAAGAACGTTTCGAATGAAGCCGTTGGCTTGGGTTTCTGCGGTTTGTGGTGATATTGAGTTGCCCATACTCGAAGAATATAGCGTGAAGCGTTGGATTTGCGCATGGCCCACAAAAAAAGCACCCCGAAAGGTGCTTTTTTTATGAATCAGAAACAATCACAAAGGTACTTTTTTCAGCATTTCCAGCCCGATTTTTCCAGCTGCAATTTCCCGAAGTGCAGTCACCGCTGGTTTGTTCTTGCTTTCGACTTTAGGCGTATGGCCTTGGCTGAGCATGCGTGCACGGTAAGTAGCGGCAAGTACCAGTTGAAAACGATTGGGAATCTGCTGAAGGCAGTCTTCTACAGTGATACGAGCCATTAAATTCTCCAAAAATCCAGGGGGTGCACTCAGGGGATGTGCAAGGCGGTGAACGTCTCAGCTCTGGCGCGGCGCTGCGCTGAAAATTTGAGACGTTGGGAGTGAACGATTGCTTTTAGATCAAAAAGCGCACGGTCAAACAACTCATTGATTATAACGAAGTCAAATTTATTGACCTGAGCCACCTCAAGAGCCGCATTCTCCAGCCTCAATTCAATGACTTCGGGGCTGTCTTCGCCTCGGCGCTCCAAGCGGGAGCGAAGTTCCTCCCAGCTAGGCGGCAGTATGAAAACGCTGATGGCGTTGGCAAATATTTTTTTTATCTGCACGGCCCCTTGAAAATCAATTTCCAGGATGACGTCTGCACCTTGAGTCATGCGATCCTCAATGGCTTTCTTTGACGTGCCGTAGCGATGGTTGTGCACGTTGGCCCATTCAACGAAGGCGTCAGCTTCGATCATGGCGCTGAATTCTTGCTCTGAAACAAAAAAGTATTCTCGACCATGTTTTTCTTGACCTCTAGGCGCGCGCGTGGTGTGGGAGACAGAGGGTTGCACATGAGAGTCCAACTCCAGCAGGGCTTTGACCAAGCTTGATTTTCCAGCGCCGCTCGGGGCTGCGACGACGAATAGATTTCCGGGATAGTCCATTTGAGAGAGTGGCAGTGGGTGGCAAGAGCGCTCTATTCTATGTTTTGCACTTGCTCACGCATTTGCTCAATCAGTACTTTCATATCCACCGAGAGGTGTGTCAATTCAAGCGCTGCAGATTTTGAACCCATGGTGTTGGCTTCACGGTGCAGTTCCTGAATCAAAAAATCAAGGCGTTTACCGATTTCCCCCCCTTTTTTGATGAGTCGCTCCAGCTCGTCGAGGTGGGAGTCAATGCGCGTGACTTCTTCGGCAACATCGATGCGAATGGCGAACGCGGTGGCTTCCGTGAGTGCGCGGTCGCGGGCGGCTTCAGGCAAGATGGCACCATCGGTCAACGCCATGGCCTCTTGCCAGCGATCCAAAAATCGCTGTCGCTGCTGAGCGACCAATTGAGGCACCAATGGCGTTGTTTTAATCGCCAAAAGACGCAATTGACTGATTCGGTCCAATAGCATGAGGGCCAGTCGTGCGCCCTCGCGCTCACGCGCTGCAATGAGCGCTTCGACGGCAGTTTGGGCAACAGGAAGAAGATGCGGCTCCCAATCCTTGGTTCCAGAGGCTTCATTGGATGACAGTCGCATCACGTCAGCGACGCTCAGGGGTGAAGCGTCAGGAAGCCAGACCTTGATGGTGTCTTGGAGGGAGTTGAGACGCTGGAGCAAACGAGATGACGGGTCCGTCACCGCACTCTGCGCAGTGCTTTCAATGGAGGCTCGCACTTCCACTTTTCCCCGTTTAAGCTGGCGCACGAGCTGCTCGCGCAACGCAGGTTCGTGCTGACGAAGCTCTTCGGGCAGCTTGAAAGTCAGGTCCAGAAAACGACTGTTAACGGACCGAATCTCTAGGCCTAGGCGGCTGGTCGAATGGGTTTTGGAATCGACCTCTGACCCTGAGCTGGCTGTGCTGTGCTGGGCACTGGCATAGCCAGTCATACTGTAAACTGGCATTGCAAATCTTTGATCAATGGAATGGGTTTAAGAATAACCGGGTTCAAGCAAGATAGGTCTCTGTGCAACCAAAAAATATGTCCAAGGTCAAACCTGCCTCACTTCCTCCTGATACCTCTCTTGGCGGCTACCGAATTTTGAGGAAAGTGGCCGCTGGCGGGTTCGGAGTCGTTTATTTGGCGGTTGACGGCGCTGGGCAACAGGTGGCTATCAAGGAATACTTGCCTTCGTCTTTGGCCACTCGGGCGCCGGGTGAACTGTGTCCGCAGGTTCAACCTGAAAAACTGTCTCTCTACCGTTTGGGCCTCAAAAGTTTTTTTGAAGAAGGTCGGTCCTTGGCCCAAATATCACACCCTTCGGTGGTGAGTGTGATGAATTTTTTCAGGGAAAACGAAACCGTTTATATGGTGATGAACTACTTGGAGGGGGCCTCGCTTCAAGACTTCATCATCACCGCGCGCGAACTCAAACAAGCCAAGGTGTTCAGGGAGTCAACAATTCTTTCCTTGTTTGATGAGATTCTGAGAGGGCTCAGAATCGTCCATCAGCACAAGATGCTTCACCTTGACATCAAGCCCGCTAATATATTCATTACCGATGACAACAAGTCGGTTTTGATTGACTTTGGTGCCGCACGGGAGGTATTGAGCAAAGAGGGCAACTTTATTCGCCCGATGTACACCCCCGGCTTTGCAGCGCCGGAAATGTACCGGCGCGACGCATCGATGGGGCCTTGGACAGACATTTACGCCATTGGTGCCTGCATCTATGCTTGCATGCAAGGCTTTCCGCCTAACGAAGCACCACAGCGCCTTGAGAATGACCGCATCACGGTGGCCTTGGCCCGTTTGCGGGGCATTTATTCAGACAATTTAATCGAAGTGGTGGAGTGGTGCATGGCGATTGATCCGCTCTCTCGCCCTCAATCAGTCTTTGCGCTGCAAAAAGAATTGGGCCGTGAAGGCGAGCGCCGTTACACCAAACTTAGCGTGGCTGGAAAGATGCGTTTGCAATTTGACAGCATCGTGTCCGATACCCGTAAAAATGTCCAAAAAGCGACAGGCTTGGGAGGAAAAGAGAAATGAAATTCTCCGTGTTTCAGGTCAGTCGAAAAGGGGGGCGGCAAATGAACGAAGACCGCATGGGCTACTGCTACACCCGCTCTTCGGCGATTTTTTTGCTGGCCGATGGCATGGGGGGGCATCCGCAAGGGGAGGTCGCTGCTCAACTGGCCATTCAGACTATTTCCACTCTGTTTCAACGCGAAGCGCAGCCGATCGTGGCCGATGTGGCCGCATTTTTGGAGTCTGCGGCGATTGCCGCCCACCGACAAATCTTGCGCTACGCTGTTGAACGAGGGATGTCAGATATGCCCCGAACGACCGTGGTGGTGGCATTGATACAAGAGGGGGTGGCCAATTGGATGCACTGCGGTGACTCTCGTCTGTACCACGTGCGCCAAGATGAGCTGCTGTGCCGCACCCGTGACCACTCTTACCGTGAGCAGCAGCTTTTAGTGCCTCCCATGCTCAAGTCAAAGAGCGGCGTGAATCGCAACGTGCTGTTCACCTGCTTGGGCTCACCCGCCAGCCCTGTGATTGAAGTGGCGGGGCCTTTTGTATTGCAGCAAGGCGACAAGGTCATGCTGTGCTCTGATGGGCTCTGGGATGGCCTCAGTGAAGACGATATTGTTTACCACCTGGGTCACAAAGCGGTGAGTGACGCGGTGCCAGACTTGGTTGAGAAAGCACTGCGCATAGGCGGAAGCGGCAGTGACAACGTCACGGCGATCGCTTTTGAGTGGGAAACTCCAGATGACACCGCTCAGATGGATGGTAGCGTCTCGACCGACAGCATCAGCAATGGCGTTTTTGCCTCCACCGTCCAACTGGGCTACCCAGATTCCAATATGGACGACCTAGATGACGCCGCCATTGAACGCTCCATCTCCGAAATCAATGAGGCCATTCGCCGTTCTGCCGCCAAACGAGGTTGACGCCCCGCCCGGCATTTGTTTTTTGACTGAAGCAATCCATGACTGAATTTTCAAGAACCCACGCACGGGCAAACGATGCGCTGCGCCCAGTCACCATCACCCGGCGCTACACCCAGCATGCCGAAGGCTCGGTGTTGATCGAGTTTGGTCAGACCAAAGTGCTGTGCACCGCCTCGGTAGAGGAGAAAGTACCCAGCCATAAAAAAGGCAGCGGGCAGGGCTGGGTCACGGCGGAATATGGCATGTTGCCGCGCGCCACCCACACGCGAAATGACCGCGAGGCGGCGCGGGGCAAACAAAGTGGTCGCACGCAAGAGATTCAGCGCCTCATTGGCCGGTCCCTGCGCGCTGTTTTTGACTTGACCTTGCTCGGTGAGCGCACGATTCATCTGGACTGTGACGTGTTGCAGGCCGACGGTGGCACTCGAACCGCTGCCATCACCGGGGCGTTTGTCGCCGCCCACGATGCGGTCAGTTGGCTCATAGCGCAGGGCAAGATTGACGCCAGCCCGATTCGTGATCATGTCGCCGCCATCTCGGTCGGTATGGTGCGTGGCCTTCCCTTGTTGGATTTGGATTACGCCGAGGACGCGGATTGCGACACCGACATGAACGTCGTGATGACCGGTGCGGGCCATTTCATCGAAGTGCAAGGCACCGCCGAGGGCAAAGCCTTCACCCGCTTGGAGATGAATGCCTTGCTGGCGCTGGCTGAAAAAGGCATCGGTGAATTGGTGCAGTTGCAAACCAAAACGCTATCGAATGTATAGCTGCTTGCGCAGATGCAGCAAGGGTAAAGAAGGTATTTAATGAAAATTGTACTGGCTTCTAACAACCAAGGCAAATTGGCTGAATTGCACGCCATGTTGGCCCCGCTGGGGTTTGAACTCATTCCCCAAGGTGCGCTCCACATTTCTGAGGCGGAAGAACCGTTTCAAACCTTTGTTGAAAATGCACTCGCCAAAGCCCGCCATGCCGCCCAAGTCAGTGGCTTGCCGTCGCTGGCTGATGATGCGGGTTTGTGTGTGGATGCTTTTGGTGGGTTGCCTGGTGTGGACACGGCTTATTACGCCACCCAGTTCGGCCTAGAAAAGGGCGACAGCAACAACGTGCGTGCTTTGCTGGATCAAATGAAAGCCATTGACAACCGCCGCGCGGCCTTGGTGAGTACCTTGGTGGCAGTGCGCTCGGCGCACGACCCGGAACCCTTGATCGCGGTGGGGCGTGTGGTGGGCGAGATCACGCGCGAGCCTTTGGGCGCCAACGGGTTTGGGTTCGATCCGGTGATGCTCATTCCCGCCTATGGAAAAACATTCGCCCAGTTGCCGGTTGAAGTTAAAAATGCCAACAGCCACCGAGGGCAAGCGGCGCGCGCGATGGTGGCGCTGATGCGTGAGCGCTGGCTGTCGAGCTGAGTTCGTCCCGCATGATTCCCATTCTTTCTGCGACCGAGGCCAACGCGGCCCAAGCGGCCACCCCGCGTGATGTTCAGTACTACATGCGCCCTGGCGTTCTCCAATTTGCAGCCTTGCCGCCGCTGGCCCTCTATATTCACTTGCCGTGGTGCCTCAAAAAGTGCCCCTATTGCGACTTCAATTCGCACGAGATGCGCGCGGCGGACTTGCCCGAGCAGCGCTACATTGATGCCGTGATGGCCGACTTGGAGGCGGCGCTGCCCCTGGTCTGGGGGCGTACCGTTCACAGCATCTTCATTGGTGGTGGCACGCCCAGCTTGTTCTCACCCGACGCGATTGACCGGTTGTTAGGTGGTATTCGCGCCCGACTTCGGCTGGAGGCGGACTGCGAAATCACGCTAGAGGCCAACCCGGGAACCTTCGAGAAGGATCGGTTTAAAGCGTTTCGTGGCGCGGGCGTCACCCGCTTATCAATTGGGGTGCAGAGTTTCAATGACGAGCATTTGACCGCATTGGGTCGCGTGCATGACCGCGCCCAAGCCTTGGCGGCGGTGGAAGAGGCTGCACAGGCTTTTGACACCTTTAACTTGGACATCATGTACGCGCTGCCAGGTCAATCGATGGACGATTTGAAGCAGGATGTGGCCACCGCCCTCTCGTTGGCACCCCCGCACATCTCCATCTACCACCTCACCATTGAACCCAATACCTATTTCGCTAAATTCCCGCCTGTGATCCCCGAGGAAGACACCGCGTACGACATGCTGGACCTCATCACGGACATGACGGGCGCTGCCGGTCTGCATCGCTATGAAGTGTCGGCCTACGCCCGCGATGGGCACCGTTGTTTTCATAACCTCAACTATTGGCAGTTTGGCGACTACCTTGGTTTGGGTGCAGGCGCTCACAGCAAACTGAGTTTTGCACACCGGGTGGTTCGACAAGTGCGCTTTCGGGAGCCCCGGCTCTACATGGAGCGCGCACTGACGGGGCATTGCTTGGCGCAAGACATTGAGATCAGTCGGGCTGATTTGCCGTTTGAGTACATGTTGAACGCGTTACGCTTGAAAGACGGGTTTGGTTTGCAGCAATTTTGTGAGCGCACCGGTCTGGCCATCACCGCCCTTCAAAAAGGCTTGGAAGAGGCCGAGCGCAAAGGGTTGATTGAGCGAGATTTTTCGCGCGTCAAGCCCAGTGTGCGCGGGTTTGACTTTCTGAACGACTTGCAATCTTTGTTCCTGCCGACCGCCCCAAAAAACGGTTAGGCTGGTTGGCGGTTTTCCGCACTGTTCTTCTTGACATCCTATGGGGGGCGAATCATGTTCTTTGTCTATGGCATTGGCGGGCGTGTCTTCAGAGGCTCCACGGAACAACTGCGTCAAATCAGCGGTGTCAATTCCATCACCCGTGCACGTGCGCTGCAGCCCATTGGTCGGGACGGCAGCGACCCCGAATCAGGCTTTGTTGACACGGCGTTGGCGGTGGACGGCCCTGTGGTCCCGCTCGATCAAAGCCACCGCAGCGCGCTGGCCGCCTACGCCGATACCCAAAAGCTGGAGAACGCCCCTCAGCGCCTGCGCCGCGTCGATGAGCTGATGACCCGTGAGGTCACCACCTTGCCTGATACATCGACTGTGCTGGAGGCATGGCATAGGTTGGCTGATAAAGGGGTAGGCCAAACGCCCGTCGTCAACGACGCGGGCACTTTGGTCGGCTTGCTCTCACGCGCTGACCTGATGCAGCCTGAACGGTTACCAGACCCCGACAGTCATGCACTGGTGTGGCATGCCCTGTTGGCTCAAAACGTGAAAGACTTGATGTCCACCCCGGTGCCCAGTGTCGGGCCTGATGCCGACATCCGGCGCGTCGCCAGTGTCTTGCTGGACACCGGTTTGCCTGGCCTGCCCGTTGTCGATGAAGACGGCCATGTCCATGGGTTCATTTCAAGGTCTGACATCTTGCGCGCCGTGATCATGGACCCGCCGTTGGACCTCTGGGGTTAGACCTTTGATCCCTGAAACTGGCTTTTGGCGAGGCGATGGCAT
>JAGODZ010000334.1 GCA_017997975.1 Rhodoferax sp. | reverse complement strand
CAATTTCCCTGGGGCAATCAACACGCCACCGGCGTGCATGCCGACGTTGCTGGTCATGCCTTCTAGCTTGCGCGCCAACTCCAGCAATGTTTTGACATCCTCTTCCTTGGCCTCGCGCTCGGCCAAAATGGGCTCGTCTGAGGCGTACACCGTTTTATCGTCTTTTTTGCGGTCGGGTGGCGGCAATTGCAGGCTCACACTGACGCCGGGCTTGTTGGGAATCAGCTTGCTGATGCCATCACAAAAGTTGTAACTCATGTCCAGCACGCGGCCCACGTCTCGCACAGCAGCGCGCGCTGCCATGGTGCCAAAAGTCACAATCTGGCTCACCGCATTTTTGCCGTACTTGGCCTTCACATAGTCAATCACCAGATTCCGATTGGTCTGGCAAAAGTCAATGTCAAAGTCGGGCATGGACACCCGCTCCGGATTCAGGAACCGTTCAAACAGCAGGTTGTACTTCAAGGGGTCGAGGTCGGTGATCTTCATCACATAGGCCACCAGGGAGCCGGCACCCGAACCCCGCCCCGGTCCCACCGGGCACCCATTGTTTTTAGCCCAATTAATAAAGTCGCCCACGATCAAGAAATAGCCCGGAAACCCCATCTTGAGAATCGTGCCAATCTCAAATTCCAGCCGGTCCACGTACTTTTGTCGCACGCTTTCCCGCTCTGCCTCCTTGGGGTAGAGGTGAATCAAGCGCTCGTTCAGGCCCTCGTGGGAGACATAGCGGAAATAGTCTTCAGGCGACATGTGCTCGCCGTTCACCAGCGGCGTGGGGAATTCGGGCAACTGGGGTTTGCCCAGTACCAGCGTCAAATTGCAGCGTTTGGCAATCTCGATGGTGTTGGCCAAGGCGGAGGGCACATCGGCAAACAAGGCCTGCATCTCTGCCGTGGATTTGAAGTACTGCTCTCGGGTGAAACGGCGCACGCGGCGTTGGTTGCTCAAAATTTCACCGTCTGAGATGCACACCCGCGCTTCATGCGCCTCGTAGTCATCGGCTTGGCTGAACTGAATCGGGTGCGTGGCCACCACCGGCAACCCCATTCGCGCCGCCAGCTGCACGGCTGCAATCACATGGGCTTCGTCATCGGTGCGGCCTGCCCGTTGCAACTCTAGGTAAAACCGCTGGGTAAAAATGCCACTCAACAGCAGGGCCGCCTCCGTGGCCCGGGTCTCATCACCCTGCACCAAGGCCTGCCCCACGGGCCCGGCCTGGGCCCCCGACAAGGCCAGCAGGCCTTCGTTTAGCTCTTTGAGCCACTCCAATGTGACAGTGGCTTGCAGCTTGCCCGCGTTTTGAGTCCAAGCCCGGGCCAACATTTCAGACAAGTTGAGGTAGCCCTGTTTGTTCTGCACCAACAACACGATTCGGGACAGCGCGGCGGCATCTTTTCCCAGCCCTTCTAGCCAAATTTCAGCACCAATGAGTGGTTTAACGCCGCGTTTACGCCCTTCTTTGTAAAATTTAATGGTGGCAAACAGGTTGCTCAGGTCCGTGATGGCCAACGCAGGTTGACCGTCTTTTGCTGCAGATTTAACGATATCATCGATGCGGTTGGTGCCGTCAACGACAGAAAACTCAGTGTGGAGGCGCAGGTGTACAAACATAGCCCCCATTGTAGAAAGCACAAGGGGACATAGCTTGAAGATACTGGTGGTGGATGACCATGCCTTGGTTCGCGAAGGCTTGCGGCAAGTGTTGAAAGGACTCGACGACCACGTTGAGGTGCTGGAAGCCCCTGAGTGTGGTCGCGCCTTTGAGCTGGCCGCGCTGCACCCTGATCTTGACCTGGTTTTGCTGGATTACCACCTTCCCGACATGAACGGCCTGGCCGCCTTGGCCATTTTTGGCCGAGATCACCCTGAACTGCCCATCGTGATGCTGTCCGGATCAGTGAATCCAAAAATTATGCGACTGGTGTTAGAGCAAGGCGCATCAGGGTTCTTAACCAAATCAGGCATGAGCGACGATTTGCTGAACGTGATTCGGCGGGTGCTGGAGGGTGAGATATTCACACCGCCTGAACTCCTCAATGCGATGGAAGCACCGCAGGCTGATGAGTTCCCCGCGCCTGCGGCCATGTTTGTACTCACGACACGTCAGGAGGAAGTGTTGTATCTCTTGATGGACGGCTATTCCAACAAAGATATCAGCCGCAACTTGGAGCTGTCAGAAGAGACGGTTAAAAGCCATGTCAGTGCCATTCTGCGTGGCTTTTCGGTTCAAACCCGAATCCAAGCCGTGATTGCGGCGAGCAGCCACGGTTACGTCAAACCACTGCCGCTGACCTGAGCCTGATGGGCCAATCGCCGAACCAGACTGCGCAGCTTGGCGGGGCGCACGGGCTTGTGCAGCAGCGTCAAGCCCAGCTGTTTGGCCTCTTGAATCAGCGCCACATCGGTATTACCACTCACCAGACAGGCGGGGATGCTGAAACCTGCCGCCTCTCGCAGTTGCCGGATGCCATCAATGCCGTTGTCACCTTCGCGCAAACGGTAGTCACTGATGATGAGGTCTGGCGGGCCGTTCAAAGAGAGGTCCGCCAACGCTTCGGTGATGGACTCGGCCTGGCGCACCTGCACACCCCATGATGCCAGCAAGGCCACAATGCCTGCCCGCGCCAGCACATCGTCCTCCACCACCAAAATTGTCACAGCGTCTAGGTCATCGACAAGCGAGGTGTCCCGCGCCTCAACCGCAGGCGTCAGGGCATGGGCGGGTGCCAACGGCACGGTGAGCCTGAACCGGGTACCGCATCCGGGGGCAGACACCATGCTCAGTTCATGGCTCAACAACTGGGCGGTCCGCTGCACAATATTCAGGCCCAAACCCATCCCCTTGCTGCGATCGCGTTCGGAGTTACCCACTTGGTAGAACTCTTTGAAGATTAAAGATTGATGCTCGGGGGCGATGCCAATGCCACTGTCTCGCACCTCAATGTGGGCCCATCGACCGTCTGCACTGCATCTGCATGCCAGCATCACCGTGCCTGCCGAGGTGTAACGCACCGCGTTGGTCAACAAATTCATCAAAATTCGGAACAAAAGCGTCGGGTCGCTCATCACCTTGATTTGGGTGGAACGAACTCGAAGCCGCAAGCCCTTCTCTGCTGCGCTCAGCACGGCGCTGCTTTGCAACTGGGCAAACAAATCGCCCAAAGCCACTGCGCGACAATGAACTGGGACCGCGCCCGCATCAAGTTTGGAGACGTCGAGCAGGCCCTCTAGCAAATCTTGCATGGCCTGTAGTGAGGCCTCCATATTGCCAATCAGCTCTTGGGTGTCGGCG
>JAGODZ010000098.1 GCA_017997975.1 Rhodoferax sp. | reverse complement strand
GAAAGTAGTGCGCTTCTAACCGGCCCACGCCCAAGCTGATGGCGTCGGAGCCAAATTCGTCGGCCACCTCAGGGTGCGGCAACAAATGCAGACAACTGCCCTCGTAACGGCTCCAGGTGCGCGCCGCCTCGGCGCTCACTTGGGGGTCGTCGCTGAACAGACGCGTGCAATACGCCGCCAACAGGTCACCCCGCTCGGCCTCGGGAATGGGGCCAACAAAGGCGGCGTACTCTTTGGGGAAAAACCATTGAATGCCGTTCAAAAACCAGTCGATCTCGCGAGGCGTGCACAAGAAAATGCCGCGCAGCACAAAACCGGTGCAGCGCTCCGGGTGCGCTTGCCCATAGGCCAGTGCCAGCGTGGAACCCCACGAGCCGCCAAACACCAGCCATTGGTCAATGCCCATCAACTCGCGCAGGCGTTCGATGTCGTTGATGAGCAGGGGTGTGGTGTTGTCGCGGTACTCCCCCAGCGGTGTGGATTGCCCGGCACCGCGCTGGTCAAACAGCACGATGCGGTAGTAAGCGGGGTCAAAAAACTGGCGGTGTTTGGGCGATAAACCCGCACCCGGGCCACCATGCAAAAACAGCACCGGCACGCCGTGGGGGTTGCCGCACTCTTCCCAGTACAGGGTGTGGACGGCATCAACCGGCAGACGGCCCGTGCGGTAAGGTTCAATGGGGGGATAAACCGGGCTGATGGGGAGGGTATTCGTCATGGAGGGATCACTTTCATCAAGGTCGACGCCGGTGTGCACCGGCTGAGGTTGAACAGCTTAACGCAGCCCCCGGCCAGCGTTGCTCGGGGCACGTCAGACGACGCCCAAGACTGCTATAAAGAACGTCTCTTCACTGATTGCGCCGCGCTCCCGGCCCTCCCTCATGATCACTGCCCAACAACAAGCCGACTACCAAAACAACGGTTATTTGGTGCTGCCACACTTTAAAACGGCCTCTGAGTTGGCCGCCCTGCGGGCACGGGCGCAAGCCATCGTGCAGGCGTTTGACCCGTCTGAGCGCTCTGGCATCTTCACCACGCATGAACAATCGCGCCAAACGGACGACTACTTCATGGGTTCTGCCAACACCGTGCGCTGCTTCTTTGAGGAAGAGGCGTTTGGCGCGGATGGGCAGCTCAAGCAAGACAAGTCGCTGTCCATCAACAAAATTGGCCACGCCTTGCATGACTTGGACCCGGTGTTTGAGCAGTTTTCGCGCGGGCCCGCACTGGCCGAACTGGCGGCAGACGTGGGTTTGCCGCAGGCGCAGGTGTGGCAATCGATGTACATCTTCAAACAACCCGGCATTGGCGGTGAAGTGCGCTGGCACCAAGACGCCACCTTCTTCGACAGCACCCCCATCACCGTCACCACCTTCTGGTTTGCGTTGGAAGACGCCACCGTAGAGAACGGTTGTCTGTGGGTGGAGCCGGGCGGCCACCGGGGCCCGCTGCGCGAACGCTTTGTGAAACGCGGTGAAGGCGCGGGCATGGAGGTGCTGGACACCACGCCGTGGCCGGACGGCACAACCGCCGTGCCGGTGGAAGTGAAGGCGGGCACACTGGTGGTGTTTCACGGCTTGTTACCGCACTACAGCGCGCCCAACCGCTCGGCCGTGTCCCGCCATGCTTACACGCTCCATGCCACCGACGCGTCCTCGCACTATTCCCCCGGCAACTGGCTGCAGCGTCCCGACACTTTTGCGGCGCGCGGGTTCATTTAGCCAATGCCGATGCGACATAGCTCCTATCAATGCAGTAGGAAATATCAATTGGTCATGACTATCAATTAAGCCTATCATTGGCTTCATGTTGATTAAAAATATCAACCGTTTCATTCACTTTCAGGAGCCCCACCATGACCACTGCCCAACGCCCCGAGATCAAGACCCTTGCTAACCTGGAAGCCGCCTTTGCGGGCGAATCCATGGCGCACATCAAATACCGCTACTTCGCCAAATTGGCCCGCGAAATGGGAGACGAAGACACCGCCCGCGCGTTCGAGGCCACGGCGGATCAAGAAGTCATGCACGCCTTTGGCCACCTGGACTTGCTCTACCCCAAAGCCACGATGACCCCGGCCAAAGCGCTGCAAATTGCCATTGACGGCGAGACCTATGAGTACACCGAGATGTACCCCGGTTTTCGCAAAACCGCCGAGCTGGAAGGCAACGCCGCTGCGGTCGCCGAGATGGACGAGCAGATCGAAGAAAGCAAGGTGCACGCGGCCGAGTTCCGAGTGATGTTGGAGAAAGCCCAAAAGCGTTTTGCCGCGTTAGCCAAGGTGGAAGAGCGTCACGCCAACCACTACAAGGCCCAACTGGCCAAAGTAACGGCCTAATAACGGCCTGATAACGGCTCAAGCAGTTGCTACTGAATCAATAGCTGCTTGCACAGTCCCCATAAGGGCTAGCGCCCTATTTCTCTTAAATTTTTTGGAAAACCCCATGAAAACTTACCTTTGCATTGTTTGCGGCTTTATTTATGACGAGGCCGCTGGTCGCCCGGAAGACGGCTTCGCCCCCGGCACGCTGTGGGCGGATGTGCCTGAGAGCTGGGAATGCCCAGACTGTGGCGTCGCCAAAGCCGACTTCGAAGTCGTGGAGGTTTGAGCATGAACCCCGTCGGACCGTTTCCCCTGATCATCATTGGTGCCGGTCTGGCGGGTTGGACCGTGGCACGCGAGTTTCGCAAACTCGACACCACCACTGCGGTGCTCATGATCACCGCTGACAGCGGCGACTTCTACGCCAAGCCGTCCCTGTCGAACGCGTTTGCCCAACGCCGTGCCCCCACCCAATTGGTGAGCACCGAGGCGGCAAAAATGGCCGCCGCCCAAAACGTCACGCTCTTGCCCCACACCCGCGTTGCCGCTATTGACGCGCAGGCTCGATCGGTGCGCACCGATGCGGGCGAGCACCGTTACAGCCAGCTGGTGCTCGCCACCGGTGCACAGCCGATTCGCGTGCCACTGGCCGGTGATGGAGCAGACCACGTGTTGTCGGTGAACTCGCTGAGCGATTTCACCGCCCTGCACACCCGGCTCATCACCCAGAACAACGCAGAACCCAAGCGCGTCATGATCATGGGCGCGGGGCTGATTGGCTGTGAATTTGCCAACGATCTGGCAGGGGCGGGCTTGGCGGTCAGCGTGGCCGACCCCGCAGACCGGCCCATGGCTGCGCTGCTGCCCCCTGAGGCCAGTGCGCAACTCAAAGCGGCCCTCAGTGGGTTGGGTGTGGACTGGCACTTGGGCGGCACGGTCGCTGCGGTGAACAAAACAAATGAGGGTGACGGACCCGCGTTTGAAGTCACGCTGTCCAACGGCCATACGCTGCGAGCCGATGTGGTGTTGAGTGCCATTGGTCTTCGCGCTGACTTGGCGCTGGCGCAAGCGGCGGGGCTGGCCTGTGAGCGCGGCGTGGTGGTGGACGACCATTTGCAAACCAGCGCGTCTCATGTGTACGCCTTGGGTGACGCGGTTCAATACGCCGGTGGCCGCGTGATGCCGTATGTGATGCCCATCATGAACGCCGCCAAAGCCTTGGCGCGCACGCTGACCGGCAGCCCCACGCCGGTGGTGTTTCCCTTGATGCCGGTGGCCATCAAAACGCCCGCGCTGCCTTTGGTGGTGGCCTCACCGCGGCCTGGCACGCAGGGCCAATGGCAGGCCGTGGACACCGGGGTTTGGCATTTCTTGGACGAGGGCCATGCTGTGCGTGGGTTCGCCTTGGCGGGCAGTGCCACCTCGCGGCGTGCCGAGCAATCCAGCCGAGTGCAGTCCCTTTGAGGGCGTTCGCAGGGTAAATATTTTTGCATCGAGCCATGCATGCCCCGCATAACCTCATTCAAATTGCGCATTATGAAAGCCGCCTCCACCCACCAGAAAATTGGAGGAGAGGCCTACAATCTGCGTCCGACTCGATGCGGGCAATCTCTCCGCGAAGGTCATTTTGACTAGCCCCAGGAGAACCCATGCCCACCTCGTCTGTTAACGCTGAAGAAAAACGCGCCGAATTGCGCCGAGCCGCCTTGGAATACCACGAGTTCCCGGTGCCCGGGAAGGTGTCCATCGCGGCCACCAAACAACTGGTGAACCCGCATGACCTGGCTTTGGCCTACTCGCCCGGCGTGGCCGCACCGTGTGAAGAGATCGTTAAAGACCCCAACAACGCCTACAAGTACACCAGCCGGGGCAACCTGGTGGCGGTCATTACCAACGGCACAGCCGTGCTGGGCTTGGGTGACATTGGTCCGCTGGCCTCCAAGCCGGTGATGGAGGGCAAGGGCGTTTTGTTCAAGAAGTTTGCGGGCATTGACGTGTTCGACTTGGAGATCGACGAAAAACACGACCTCGACAAACTGGTGGACATCATTGCCTCGCTGGAACCGACTTTTGGCGGCATCAACCTAGAAGACATCAAAGCGCCAGATTGCTTCTATGTGGAACGCAAGCTGCGCGAGCGCATGAAGATTCCTGTGTTTCACGACGATCAGCACGGCACCGCGATTTGTGTGGGGGCGGCCATTCTGAACGGTTTGAAAGTGGTGGGCAAAGACCCGAAAAAAATCAAACTGGTGACCTCTGGCGCGGGCGCGGCCGCTTTGGCCTGCTTGGGCTTGCTGGTCAAGCTGGGTATTCCTCGTGAAAACATCTACGTGACTGACTTGGCAGGTGTGGTGTACGAAGGTCGAACCGAGCTGATGGACGACGATAAGATCGTTTACGCACAAAAGACGTCCGCACGCACCCTTGGCGAAATTATTGAAGGCGCGGACGTTTTCCTGGGCCTGTCTGCTGGGGGCGTGTTGAAGAAAGACATGGTCGCCAAAATGGCCGCCAAGCCGCTCATCATGGCGCTGGCCAACCCCAATCCGGAGATATCGCCCGAAGATGTGAAATCAGTGCGCAATGACGCCGTGATCGCCACCGGGCGCACGGATTACCCCAATCAGGTCAACAACGTCTTGTGCTTTCCCTACATTTTTCGCGGTGCGCTCGACGCGGGCGCATCGACCATCACCTTGGAGATGGAAATCGCGGCCGTGCACGCCATCGCTGAGTTGGCCCAAGCGGAGCAGAGCGAAGTGGTGGCGGCCGCTTACCTCGGTGAGCCGCTGGTGTTTGGCCCCGAGTACCTGATTCCCAAGCCGTTCGACCCCCGCTTGATGATGAAAATCGCCCCTGCCGTTGCGCAGGCGGCGGCCGACAGTGGCGTGGCGCTGCGCCCCATTCAGGACATGGATGCGTACCGCGAGCGGCTGCAAAGCTTTGTCTATGCGTCAGGCACCGTGATGAAGCCCATCTTCACGGCCGCCAAAAGTGCGGCGAAAAAACGGGTGGCTTATGCCGAAGGTGAAGAAGAGCGGGTGTTGCGCGCCTGCCAAATTGTGGTGGACGAGGGCCTGGCCCGCCCCACGCTGATCGGGCGGCCCGACATCATTGCGCAGCGCATTGTCAAGTTTGGCCTGCGTCTGCGAGAAGAGTTGGACTACGACGTGGTCAACGTCGAGCAAGACGAGCGTTACCGAGATTTTTGGCAGACCTACCACCGCATGACCGAGCGCAAGGGCATGACGGTGCAATACGCCAAGATCGAACTGCGCAGACGTTTGACGTTGATTGGTGCCATGTTGCTGCACAAAGACTACGTCGATGGTCTGATTTGCGGCACGTGGGGCACGACCGCCATGCACCTCACCTACATCGACCAAGTGATTGGCAAGCGGGCAGGAGCTCCCGCAGATGCGCCCCAAAACGTTCCAATTTACGCGTGTATGAATGGTTTGATGTTGCCCAATCGCCAGATTTTTCTAGTCGACACGCACGTCAATTACGACCCCACCGCGGAAGAGCTGGCCGCAATCACCGTCATGGCGGCGCAAGAGATGTTGCGTTTTGGCATTCACCCCAAAGTCGCGTTGCTGTCGCATTCCAACTTCGGCAGCAGCAATATGCCCAGCGCCGTCAAGATGCGCCGAACGTTGGAACTGCTCCAACAGCAAGCCCCTTGGTTAGAGGTGGATGGGGAAATGCACGGCGATGTGGCCTTGGACGGCGCAGCGCGCGCCAAGCTCATGCCCAACAGTTCGCTGGCGGGGGATGCCAATTTGCTGGTCTTGCCCAATATTGATGCCGCCAATATTGCCTACAACCTGCTCAAAACCGCAGCGGGCGGCAATATTGCAGTGGGCCCCGTCTTGCTGGGTGCCGCCAAACCGGTTCATATTTTGACGGCCAGCACCACCGTGCGCCGGATTGTGAACATGACCGCCCTCACGGTCGCAGACGCCAACGCGGTTCGATAAGACGTGGCGCTTAAGTGGGCGCCCGCTCACTTTAAAAAAACCATGCAAGTATTGCCTACTTATTGGGCAATCACTTGCATTTTGTTTTCAAATACACGACACTAGCGACCTTGAAATTTCCGGGTAAACCCGGAGTGTTGTGAGAGTATTTTTCATGGTCAGTTTCGGACGCTCAAAGTTGGTTTTGGCCGGCTTGCTGCTGTCACTGGCATCCGCCTTTGTGGGGGTGCAGGCCAAAGGGCCGGTGTTAGTCGACAGTCCGACCCCGGTCAGCGTCGTGCAATTGCCCGCCGAAGGAGCTGTTGTTTACCGCCTGATTCATCAGGGTGGGCCATTCAAGTTTGACAAGGATGGCTCGGTATTCGGCAACCGGGAGCGGCTGCTGCCAAGACAGACCCGAGGCTACTACCGTGAATACACCGTCGCAACACCGGGCCTGAATCACCGAGGCGCCCGCCGCATTGTGTGTGGCGGCCCCCCGCGAACACCGGACACCTGTTTTTACACGGCCGATCATTACGACAGCTTTCGCAAGATCGTGCCTTGAGACCGTTTATTTTTCTTTGAAAAGCGCCCAAATGAATATGTCACTTAGTCAAGAAAATGCAGCACTGAAACGTGCCGCCGCCGAGGCCTCAGAGCCCCCTCCCGTGGACTTGCCCATGAAAGGGATTCGGCCCAATATTGTTCAATCCATTCGGGCATTTCGCGTGCCTCAATTGCAAGACGCCGCTCACGTGTTGGGCCACCACTTTTTGTATGCCAATCTGGCCACGGCCCAGACCAAGCAAGATGTGATGGACCTGATTGGTCAGCAGTTCAAGCTGGTCACCCAAGGCGGCAAAAACTTCGACGCCTTGTACGACAGCATGACCGACCCCGTGTACAAATCTGGCCCCCAGCCTGGTTTCATTGCCGTGCTGGAGCACATTCCTGCCAACGTTAAGTTCGACAAAGAAGCGCGCGAGCAATTGCTCGACATCTTCAGAGACACGGCGGACTACTGGGGGGACCGAAAGATACCCTTCCGGTGCTTCTATTCTTTTCTGTAGCCCGTTCTGCACACACCAGCCAAGCAGACCGGGCGAACGAGGCAAAAGGCAGCCACGCGGCAAACGCGTCCGCGCCAGGCATTGAATTGACCACCGACTCAGGTGAGAAGATGCCCACTGACAAACTATTGGACGTATCGCCACTGGCGCTGCGCATGAGCAGCCCTTTCAATGCAGGCTACTGGACCTCCGCCGCCTGACCTGAAAGTGATCCTTTAGGACGCATGAAAGCCTTCAAACCCAACGGTTTGAAGGCTTTTCTCATTGATGCAGAACCCACACCAACTGAGCCATGACCCTTTCAGCGAACCGAAAAAAACCCTACGACATCATTCTTTATGGGGCCAGCGGCTTCGTCGGACGTCAAACCGTGGCCTACTTTGCCGCCCACCCAGAGGTGCGTTCTAAGCGCCTGCGCTGGGCCTTGGCGGGGCGGACCGCGACGAAGCTGGAAGCGACGCGCCAAGCCATTCCCGGTGCAAAAAAAGCGGGCATCGTCGTGGCGGAAGCACACGACACCCAAGCCATGGACGCCTTGGCCGCCAGCACCCGGGTGGTGCTGAGCACGGCGGGCCCGTTTGCCCTGTATGGCAGTGAGTTGGTGGCGGCTTGTGTACGCCACGGCACGCACTATGTGGATATCACCGGGGAGACGCCGTGGGTGCGGGGCTTGATAGACCAGCACCATGCGTTGGCACAACAAACCGGCGCGCGCATCATTCCCTTTTGTGGCTTTGACTCGGTTCCCTCTGACCTCAGTGCCTGGCTGGCCCATGACGCCATGCAGGCGCAATTTGGCGAGGCCTGTACCCACGTCAACGTGGCGTTTAGCCTGCGCGGCGGCTTCAATGGCGGTACGCTGGCGTCGCTGTTCAACATGCTGAACCAGGGGCAGTCGGCCCAAATGGCCGACCCCTATCTGCTCAACCCACAGGGGTCACGCCCGGTGGTGAGGGCCGCCGATCGTGACCCGGTCGCGCCGCGCTATGACTCTGACTTTTCCGCTTGGTTGGGCCCTTTCATGATGTCCACCATCAACACGCGGGTGGTGCGACGCAGCGCTGCTTTGCTGGGCTACGGCCAAGACTACCGCTACCAGGAATACCTGCGTTTGGGTCGCGGACCGGTGGCTGCGGTAGCGGCCACCACCTTGAGTGTGGGCTCGGCGGCGTCCATGGCGGCGTTGCGCTTGCGACCGGTGCGCTGGTTGGCGCAACGGCTCGCACCCGCGCCCGGTGAAGGCCCCAGCGAAGCCCGCATGGACAGCGGCTCGTTTCGCGCCCGCTGGGTAGGGCGCAGCGCCAATGGCCACCAGGTGCGGGGCGTGGTCGCTGACCAAGGCGACCCCGGCAACCGAGCCACCACCAAAATGCTGTGTGAATCGGCGCTGTGTCTGGCCTTGCAGGCTGACGAACTTCCCGGCGGGCAGGGGCACGGTGGACTGCTGACACCAGCCAGCGGCCTCGGCGATGTGCTGGTGCGGCGCTTGCGCACGGCTGGCATGACGCTGGAGGTGGATCCACCACGCCATCATTCAGACACTTCACCCACCGGCAAAAACGCATGACCCGCCCTTCCAAAGCATCCACCCCCAACCCACTCGGCACCGCACTGGTGACCGGCGCATCCTCTGGCATTGGTGAGGCGTTGGCCTATCGGTTTGCGGCGGCGGGGTTTGACGTGGTGATCGTGGCCCGCAGCCAATCGAAGCTTGACGCGCTGGCCAAGCAGTTGGCTGCGCAGTATGGCGTTGCGGTCAGCGTGGTGTTGTCCGACTTGGCTCAGCCCGGCGCGGCCAACGCAATCCACCACGAGTTGACGCGGCAGAAGTGTTCCGTGACGGTCTTGGTCAACTGCGCAGGGGTGCTGGAACAAGGGCTGTTCACGTCCATCGGGGCGCCCAGCCACCAGCAAATCATCGACCTCAATATCTCAGGCCTCACCGCCATGATCCACGCGTTTTTGCCCGACATGGTGGCGCGCGGACACGGGCGGGTGCTCAATGTGGCGTCTGTGGCGGCTTTTCAACCGGTGCCCTCGCTGGCCAGTTATGCCGCCAGCAAAGCGTATGTGCTGTCCTTGTCCGAGTCGCTGGGCGAAGAATTGCGTGGCACGGGCGTCACCGTCACGACCCTGTGCCCTGGCATCACTGCCACGGCCATGCTGACCCAAGCGGCAGGCGCCAATGGCAAGCTCGGCCAGTTGCCTCGTTTTTTGGTGGGGGATGCGGAGCAAGTGGCCAGCCAAGGTTTCGCGGCTTGTATGCGGGGAGACGCGATTTGTGTCCCTGGTGCGGTCAACCAAGCCGCCATGGTGGTTTCGCGCGCCACACCCAAATGGCTGGTGCGCCGCTTGGGTGGGCTGCTCGGTCGCAAGGCGATTTAGGCGCTGCAAAATTGACTTTGTCCCACGGCTGAGGGCGTCAAAAATAATAGCGGCTTGCGCAGGTAGCGCAAGGGCTAGAGGCCAAAAAGCCTTTGAATTAGGAGGTCATTGCCCTGCAGAGCAAGAGACCCATGCGAAAGCGCTGCGCCAACGCACCTGTCAATTCGGCGCCCCTGTTCCAAGCCAAGCCCAGGTCGTTTGAGGGGTTCTCGCTTCAAAAAAAACGTCACAGGCGACTCAGCAGCTCTGCCTTTTTGCTGGCGTATTCTTGCTCCCTCACCCATGTGCGGGAAGCCTCGGAGTCCAGTCCGGGGTTGAGAGCACGGATGCCGTAGGCATCCTTAATGGGGGGCTTGCTGTTCCTCGATGTAGCGTCGAAGCCCATCGAGGGGCGCACCGCCACAGGACGATGCGAAGTAGGACGGCGACCATAGAACGCCGCGCCGTTCAAGCCAAGGATGGAAGTCTCCAAACTCTTTGCGCAGCATCCGCGAAGAAACCCCCTTGAGCGAAGCAACCAGATTGGACAAGGCCACCTTGGGCGGGTAGTTGATCAGCAGATGCACATGGTCATGTTCGCCGTTGAACTCCACCAACTGAGCCTCAAAATCCTTGCACACGCTTGCGAGAATCAATTGCATGGCATCGAGATGCTCTTTCTTGAACACGTTGCGCCGATACTTGGTTACGAATACCAAGTGCACATGAAGAGCGAAAACACAATGCCTTCCATGGCGAAGATCGCTATCTATATAGCAATCGCGAATCAAAATGCAGGGTTTTGAATGACCTGAAAGTTGTCTGCGAACCGAGTTTTAAGTGACTTGGAAAGCTTGCTCCAGCGATTGAGAAAGAAGTCCTTGATGGCCGAGATAAA
>JAGODZ010000333.1 GCA_017997975.1 Rhodoferax sp. | reverse complement strand
CCGGGGCGACGCGCTGGAAACCCACGCCTACGCCTTCATTCACACAGACAACATCAAGACTCGGATGGCCGAGTTATTTGGAGACGATATGCAGTTCGATGTCATTGTGGGCAACCCGCCGTATCAATTGAACGATGGCGGGTACGGCACCAGCGCAGCCCCCATTTACCACTTGTTTGTGGAACAGGCCAAAGCGCTGGCGCCACGTTATTTGTCCATGGTAATACCGGCGCGATGGTTCGCTGGCGGCAAGGGGCTGGATGAATTCAGGGAGGCGATGCTGGCCGACAACCGTCTGCGTTCTATTGCGGACTACCTCAGCGCGGCAGATGTTTTTCCGGGGGTCGGCCTCAAGGGCGGTGTGTGCTACTTTCTGTGGAACCGCGACCACCCAGGCCTCTGTGACGTGAGCACCCATTTCAAGGATTGGCCAGTCTCTACAGCCACCCGCCCGCTCATGGAAAACGGGGCAGACATCTTCATCCGTTTCAACGAAGGCTTGTCCATTCTCAAAAAAGTGATGGCATTAGAAAGTAATGTTGTCGATGGCTTCGTACCAAGCCCGCCAAAGAACTTTGACCAACTTGTCAGCTCCCTCAGGCCATTCGGATTTCGCACTTACTTTCGGGGTCGTAAAAAGGCGAAAACAGGCGATGTGACGATTTATCAGAATGGAGGAACGGCTTATGTAGCCAGAGATGAGGTTGAGACTGGCACGGACTTAATCGACAAATGGAAGATTTATGTGGGCCGTGCAGCGCCGGGCACAGGCAATCGCGATACCTACCCGCACCGAATTCTCAGCACGCCCTTCATTGGCGAGTCGGGCAGCATTTGTTCTGAAACCTATTTGTGCATTGGCCCCTTCGACACCCAGGCCGAGGCAGAAAGCGCCTTATCTTATCTTTGCTGTCGGCTGACTCGGTTGTTGATTCTGCTGCACAAGCCATCCCAGGACACCACGCGCAAGGTTTACACCTTCGTGCCCACGCAAGACTGGACCCAGCGCTGGACGGACCAAGACCTGTACGCCAAATACGGCATCTCCGAGAGCGAAATCGAGTTCATTGAAAAGGTCGTGCGCCCGATGGACCTGACCAGTGACCTGTTGGGCGATGTCACCATTGATGATGGTAACGATGAATAAACTCACGATCACCCTGCCAGAAATTCTCCACCCAGCGGGTGGAGAATCTGTAGCGGGCATGATCGACCTGAAAATTCCACGCCCACCGGGCGTGATATCGGTCGTGGCGGGAATTCAGTACCCAGCAGGTGCCGAAGCTCCGCTAGGCGTCTCGCTACAACTCACTTGGCCGCATTCCCGAGGCCTGATTCGGTTGAAAAGCAGCCCATGACCCCGCTGGAAAAGTTCTTCACAGAAGCTCCTGGCTGGCACGAAAAGATCGGTGCTATTCACGCCTTGCTGGAGCGCGTCAAGATCAGCGAGGAGCAGTCGGGCGATGTGTTGCACCTGCGCCGGCTCAACCGAATCTTGTCGGTACACGCCTCCACCGCGATTGAGGGCAACCAGCTGACCGTGGGCCAAGTCACCGATGTCGTCAACGGCAAACCAGTCTGGGGGCCACCCAAGGACATCAAAGAGGTGCAAAACGCCTGGCACGCCTACAACGAAATGCCCGGTTATGCGCCGTGGTCGGTAGACGACTTGCTGCGGGCGCATGCCCACCTCACCGACACGCTGATAGGCGAATCGGGCCAGTTCCGAACCGGCGGCGTGGCCGTGGTGGGCAGCGACGGCACGCTGCTGCATCGCGGTGCACTCTCAAAGCAAATCCCCGACCTTGTCGTGCAACTGCTGCAGTGGGGGCAGATTAGCGAAGCGCATCCGCTCATCAAGAGTTCTGCCGTTCACTACCGGCTGGAATACATCCACCCGTTTCGGGACGGCAACGGCCGCATCGGGCGGCTGTGGCAAACGCTCATTCTTGCGCAATGGAATCCGCTCTTTGCCTGGATGCCCATGGAGACACTGGTACACCACAACCAGGCGCTGTATTACAAGGCCTTGCAGGATTCACACGCCACGGTGCATGTGGATTGCCGCCCGTTTATCGAATTTATGCTCGATGCCATTGCCAATTCGCTCTACAAATACATTGATGTGGCGGCGCAGACGGTGGTGGATGTCCCTGTAAATGTTCCTGTAAATGTCCCTGTAAATGACCTCTCTGACAAAATTTTGACGATGGTGCGAGCCAATCCCAAGGTGACGGCGCAAAAGTTAGCGCTCGCGCTTGGCGTAACTGACAAGACCATCAAACGCCACCTGAAATCTCTGCGTGAACAAGGTCGAATCCTGCGCGTGGGTTCGGACAAGGCCGGTCATTGGCAAATGATTGACTCAATATAAATATATGTTTGTATATAAAATGCAATATGGCAGCAGAAAAAATTCTTGAATGGTCAGGTTCATCTAAACGGGATTTGATGGATTTCCCTGAAGACGTACGGCGCGCTTTTGGGTACGCCTTGGGTGTAGCCCAATTGGGAGCGAAGCACCCTGCGGCCAAGCCTTGGAAAGGTGAAGGCGCTGGCGTGCTGGAGGTGGTGGAGTCGGCAGACGGCAATGCTTATCGTGCGGTTTACACCGTGCGATTTTCCAATGTGGTGTATGTGCTGCATTGCTTTCAAAAGAAGTCACCCAGTGGCATCCGCACGGCCAAGACCGACATTGAACTGGTTCACCAAAGGCTTAAGGCGGCGCAGCAGCATTACGAGGCAAACTATGAAAAATCAAGCAAAAACACACATTGACGGCACAGAATTTGAGCGCAGCAGCGGCAACGTATTTGCAGACCTGGGGCTGGCACAACCCGAGGAACTCAAAACCAAGCTGGTTTTGGCCATGCGCTTAAATGAGCGCATCAAGGCACTTCATTTGAAACAATCGGAAATTGGCTCGCTGCTGGGGTTGGCCCAGCCCAATGTCTCTGCCTTGATGAACTATCGGCTGGATAACTTTTCTTCTGAGAAGCTGCTGGAATTTTTTAACACCTTGGGTTATGACGTTGACTTTTTAATCCGGCCAACCACCGGTTCGCAACGTGGCAACACCCGGGTGTTGATGGCTGTTTAAATTGGCAGCTTCAATTTTTCAAGTCTGCCCCGAGGGATCGCGCCAATGACAACAACTAAGCCCTCCATCGACGAAGTCCTCACGCCCAAACCCGAGGCCCGTCCCCGCATCTACGCTTACTCTATTGCCGATGCCGCGCACCAGGGCCAGCTCAAGGTGGGCCAGACCACCCGAAATGTGAAGCAGCGCGTGGCCGAGCAGCTCAAG
>JAGODZ010000332.1 GCA_017997975.1 Rhodoferax sp. | reverse complement strand
TTGGCGCTGGGCGTCACCGGCGCGGAATACGACGCGCACCTGATCCGCATCGGCGAAGGCCAGCAGTTTTCCTCGGGCTTTGTGGCGGTCAACCCCAACTCCAAAATTCCAGCGCTGCTGGACACGGCCACGGGCAGCCGCGTGTTTGAGAGCGGCGCCATTCTTTTGTACTTGGCCGAGAAGTTCGGACGTTTCTTACCCAAAGACCCCACCCAACGCACCGAGGTCATGAACTGGCTTTTTTGGCTGCAAGGTGCAGCGCCCTACCTTGGCGGCGGATTTGGGCATTTTTATGCCTACGCGCCCGAAAAGTTTGAGTACCCCATCAACCGCTTCACCATGGAGGTGAAACGCCAGATGGACGTGCTGGACCGCGAGTTAGCCGAGCACCGTTTTCTGGGTGGCGACGAGTACAGCATTGCCGACATCGCCACCTGGCCTTGGTATGGCAACTTGGTGCGGGGCGAGGCCTATGGCGCGGGTGAGTTTTTGCAGGTTGAAAGCTACAAAAATCTGTGCCGCTGGGCCAAAGAAGTGGCAGAGCGCCCCGCTGTGCAACGCGGTCGCAAGGTCAACCGCACGTCGGGCGAGCTGTCAAACCAGCTGCATGAACGCCATGACGCCTCAGATTTCGACCTCAAAACCCAAGACAAACTAGCACCGGTCCCGCCCGCCGTTTGAGGCGCTGGGCTGCAAAGCGCCCACTTTACAGGCGCTTGCGTCGCATTTGCACATCGAGTTGCACGGAAGTTTGGGTGGGCGTGGCACTGAGCGTCACGGGCACCAAGGGCTTGACCAACAGTTGCGCTGCGTGCCACACCTTGACGGTGGCCGCGCCATCGGGCAAGTCATTGAAGGTGGCGATGCCGTTGGCGTCTGTTTTAACGGCCCAAGGGGATTCGGCCACATACACATGGCCACTCATGGAGCCATGAATCAAACAGCTGAGCAAGGCCGCACCGTACTCACCCGGCTTGTCCAGCGTGACCTCCGCGAAGGTGGCCGGTTTACCCTCGCTCTTTCCCGCCAGGCGCAAAGAAAACGCCTCTGCCCCACGGCCTGAAGCGACACCCGAGGTCAAGGTGGGCTCTGATAAACGCACATGGTGGTCCCAAGCGTCACTGTTGGAAAAGCGCACTTTGCCCCCCGGCGAGACCACCGTCACAGCAGGCACAAACTGCATCTTTTCTTGATTCACCGTGGCCATGAGCGGTGGCGGGTTTTTGGCTGCGCCACTGGCCGCGGGCACCACCACCACCACCGCGTCATAGGCGGGCGTGCCGTTGCGGTCTACCACAATGACTTGCAAGGTGGCCGCCTGCAGCGCGCCACTGGCCAACGTGAGGGCCAGTCCTGCGGCCAGCGTTTGGCACCAAGGGGCGATGGATTGAGCGGTATTTTTCATGCGGTCACTCCACGGTGATCACGTCGCGGTGCATCGGGGCCAATTTGGCCAGCAGCTTGTTTTGCTGGCTAAAGGCAATGCCCTGCGCGTCCATGGACAGTTGCAGCACCTCAACCAGAGCGTTGAAGTCTGACTTGGTGATGTCCAAGTTGGTGTGAGAGCTCTTCATGTCAGCGCCTTTGTACTCGCATGGGCCGCCCATCAGCACGCAGAACTGATCCACCAACTGCTCTTTCACATGCTTTTGGTCAACCGGTTTGAAGTGGGGACCGGTGCGCGGGTCCGCCACCAAGCGCACCATGAAGTCGTCCATCAGTTGGACCAAGCCGGGCTTGCCGCCAAAGGTTTGGTAAAGCTGATCGTGGGCCATGGCCGGGGCGGCCGATGTTTGGGCAAAAGAGGGCGCAATCCACAGCGCGGAAGTGGCGACGATGAGGGTAGGCAGCAACGCCAACAGTTTGTTTTTCATGGGAGTTCTCAGTAAAGGCAATAGCAGGAGGGTTGTGTTCGTCAGAGGGTGCGGCGTGGGGCCATGCACTTAAAACGCCAATTGCGCCGACAGGTAGAAACCCGTTTGGCTGCGGTTGCCGGTGATGCCGGGCACCACACGGCCCAAGTCCACATAGGCCAGCGTCACCGAGGTGTTTTTGTTGGGTGCCCAGGCCACAAAAATGTCTTTCCAAGCGTCTTCTGCCAAGGCGTCACCCAAGCCCGACGCGCGGCCCAGCGCTTCCAAGTTATTGGGCTTGGCCCGGTATTCCGCGCCAATGGCCCAGTTCTTATTCAACAAATAAGCCACCGACACCTCGGGCTGCCAACTGCGACCGTTCTCACCCGGCGCGCCTGAGCCAAAGCCCAGCAAGCCATTCTGGTTGGCGTTGGTATTGCGCAGCGTGGCATTGACCAAAATGCTTTGGCCCAGAAACAACTTGGTGGCGCTCACATAAAAGTCAGTACCCTCGGTTTTAGCGCCCAAGAAATTCAGCACCGAGCCTAAAGAGCCCGGTGACACCGTTTTGTGCTCCAAGCCCACGGCAATTTGTGGCATCAGCGAATCGCTGTCCAACACCGCATCCCCCGCCACTTTCACCTTCACACCCAAAATATCCATCTTCACATGCTGCCCCGGCGTGACCCCAAAGGCGGCAATGCCATTGAGCGCCACGGCAGGAGACGCATCAAAGTCTTGCCGGGCCAACGACACCTCCACCCGGTCTTTGTAGCCCACCGCCGCGCCAAACCCAGTGAGGGCATAGTCCTGCGTGACCGTGCGCGACACAAACGCAGTGGCACCCACCTCACCGGCCGTGGCATTAGAGCCAATCACCGCCCAAGGCGTCAAGCCACCGCCGGCTGCGCCGTCAATCGAGCTGACACCGCCCGTGAGCAAGAGCTTGCCCGTGTCGGCCTGCGCCACCGTGGCACCAAGCCCTGCGGCACTGATCAATAAAAGGGTGGTGAGTTTTTTCATACAAAAATGTCCATGGGTAAAAGTTGAGCTGGGAAGCCACTGTACTGCGAGACCGCAGCCAAGCCTCTTGGTGAATACGCGACGCGACGCCCACTGGATTCAACTTTCTCAAAATAAATGGGAATTTTCACGCCCCAAGCGCGCGGTCCCCACACGGACTGTTTCAACCCCTCGCCTCCATCACTGATCGCCGTGCAAATCACTCTTTTTTTGATAGCTGCCCGCGCAATCCCTCTATGGGTCAGCGCCTGATTTGACTCTAAAAAAAGGCAATACACGGCCCCACCCGTTCTGTGCCGCCGTGCCACCCCACGAAGGGCCTGTGTTTCATTCTTAGAATGACAGTGACTGCATCGGTTCATGACTTGGTCTTGAGACGATGCCCGCCAAACCCGGTTTTTAATTTGTCATCCACCCAGCGCAGCCTGCGTCCCCTTGAATACAGCAACGCGC
>JAGODZ010000097.1 GCA_017997975.1 Rhodoferax sp. | reverse complement strand
TTAAAGGAAAGTTCTTCCGTAAGTCTTGCGTACTCAATGCCTCTGAGGATAGCTAAACGGATTACGGAAAGACTTCTCGGTGAGCGCTTAACAGAATTCGACGCGCGCATCAATGCGTAAGTCCTATATCCAGATATTGGGCTGCGAAATCGTCAAAAACTAGTCGGCGCTGGGGCCGATTTTCGCTTTTGACGACCTAAGCCCGACAGGCTGCTAGTTGCCTCCCTTGGGAAGCATTCTAGGTTACAAGCAAAATAGGGCTCTAGCCCATATAGGGTGTGCGCAGATAGCTATATTTTCAATAGCGATTGCACACAGTCATCACTCCACCGTGACCGACTTGGCCAAGTTGCGGGGCTTGTCGACGTCGGTGCCTTTGGCGCAGGCGGTGTGGTAGGCCAGCAGTTGCAAGGGCACGACGTGCAGCAGGGGGGAGAGTTCGCCGTAGTTTTCGGGCATGCGAATGACGTGCAGGCCTTCGCCGCTTTCGATGCGGGTGTCGGCGTCGGCCAGCACGTAGAGCACGCCGCCCCGGGCGCGGACTTCGTGCATATTGCTTTTGAGTTTTTCCAGCAAGGCGTCGTTGGGGGCGACGGTGACCACCGGCATGGCGCTGGTGACCAGGGCCAAGGGGCCGTGCTTGAGTTCGCCTGCGGGGTAGGCCTCGGCGTGGATGTAGCTGATTTCTTTGAGTTTGAGTGCGCCCTCCAAGGCAATGGGGTAGTGCAGGCCGCGCCCTAAGAACAGGGCGTTGTCCATTTTGGCGAAGTCGTCGGCCCAGGCCATGACTTGGGGCTCCAGCGCCAGCACGGCTTGCAGGGCGGTGGGCAGGTGGCGCATGGCTTTGAGGTGGCGGGCTTCTTCTTCCTCGCTCAAACGGCCTTTGGATTTCGCCAAGGCCAGCGTCAAGAGGAATAGGCCGGCGAGTTGGGCTGTGAAGGCCTTGGTGGAGGCGACGCCAATTTCAATACCAGCGCGGGTGACATAGGCCAACTCGCATTCGCGCACCATGGCGCTGGTGGCCACGTTGCAGATGGTGAGGGTGTGCGTCATGCCCAGGCTTTGGGCGTGGCGCAGGGCGGCCAAGGTGTCGGCGGTCTCGCCGGACTGGGTGATGGTGACCACCAAGGTGCGCGGGTTGGGCACCGACTCGCGGTAACGGTATTCGCTGGCCACTTCGACTTGCGTCGGGATTTTGGCGATGCTTTCCAGCCAGTATTTGGCGGTGCAACCGCTGTAGTAGCTGGTGCCGCAGGCCAGAATCAGCACCGAATCAATGTCTTTGAACACGCTGGCGGCCTTGCCACTGCTGGCTTGGCCATCAAACAGCTCCGGCACGATGGCGTTCACGCCTGCCAAGGTGTCGGCAATGGCACGGGGTTGCTCAAAAATTTCTTTTTGCATGTAGTGGCGGTAGGGGCCCAGCTCGGCCGCGCCGCTGTGGGCCACCACGGTTTTGACCGGGCGCTGCGCGGGGGCCACGGACTTGTCGTCTTTGTCTTCCAGCCAGTATTTTCCCAGCTGAATATCAACCACGTCACCTTCGTCTAAATAGACAATTTGATCGGTCACACCGGCCAAGGCCATGGCGTCGCTGGCCAAGAAATGCTCTTGCCCGTCTTGGCCCACACCCAAAATCAGCGGGGAGCCGGCGCGTGCGCCGATCAAGCGGTGCGGCTCGTCTTTGCAGAACACGGCAATGGCGTAGGCGCCGTGCAACTGGCGGCGGGCGGTTTTGACGGCGTCAAACAGGTCGCCGTCGTACAGGCTGTCGATCAGGTGGGCGATGACTTCGGTGTCGGTTTGGCTATTAAAAACATAGCCTTTGGCCTGCAAGGCGGCGCGGAGTTCGTCGTGGTTTTCGATGATGCCGTTGTGCACCAGCGCAATGTGGCCGGGTTTGTTCATGGCGTCCGCGCCCGTGCCGTGGCTGAAGTGCGGGTGGGCGTTGTGCACCACGGGCGCGCCGTGGGTGGCCCAGCGGGTGTGGGCAATGCCGGTGGTGCCTTCAAGATGGCCTTGGCTGACTTGCTCCACCAGTTCGGCCACGCGCGAGGTGCTGCGGGCGCGCTGCAAACCGCCCTTGGCATACACCGCGACGCCGCAGGAGTCGTACCCTCGGTACTCCAGACGAGCCAGCCCTTGAACCAAAATCGGAACAATATTCCGATTCGACACCGCGCCCACAATACCGCACATAGAAGCTCCTTGAGTTAGATGGCGTGAATCTTAAAAGTATTGATGTGTAATTTGTAACTATTTTTTAACTATTTTAGAAATTTAATTTCTCTCAATTTATTAAGAGATTATTTATTTCATAATATTAAACAATATGAATGAAATAACGCTTGATGCCACTGATTTGGCACTGCTCAATCAACTGCAGCGCGACGCCTCACTGACCAACCAAGCGCTGGCGCAGCCGCTGGGGATCTCACCGCCCACCTGTTTGCGCCGCGTTAAGCGACTGCGAGACGCGGGGCTGATTGAGCGTGAGATTGCGATTCTCAGTGTGGACAAAATGGCGGCGGTGGTCGGGCATGGCTTGGTGGTGATTGTGGAAATCACCCTCGACCACCAAGACCAAGCCGCCCTCGACGCGTTTGAAGCGCGGGTGGTGGCCGACGATGCGGTGCAGCAGTGTTACCGCGTGTCACCCGGCCCTGATTTTTGCTTGGTGGTGCACAGCGCCCACATGCCCGACTACTTGGCCTTGGCCCAGCGGCTGTTTACCACCGACGCCAATGTGCGCAATGTGAAAGCGTTCTTCAGCATCAAACGCAGCAAGTTTGGCGCGCGTGTGCCGCTGCCGGACTAACTTAGCGCGGCGCGGTGGCCAGGGGCAGCGTGAAGCTCACGCGGCAGCCGCCGCCGATCGCGCCCTCAGCCCAAATGTCGCCCTCTAAGCGCTCGATGATTTTGCGGCATTGGGCCAGCCCCATGCCCAGCCCCGGAAAGTCACGCGCACTGTGCAGGCGCTGAAACGCGTGAAACAGTTTGGACTGGTGTTGTGGGTTGAAGCCAGCGCCGTTGTCACGCACGGTGACGACGCAGTGGCCCGCCTCGTTCAGCGCCCAGCTCACGCGCACGGTGGCGTGAAGGGTGTTGTGGGTGAACTTGACGGCATTGGACAGCAGCTCGGCCAGCACTTGCTGAACCAAGGCCGCATCACCCCACAGCGCAGGAAAATCTGCGGCCACCTCCCACGCCAGCGAGGCTTCACCGGGCATCGGCATCAAGTCAGCAAGGACGTGACGAATCAGCTCGTTCACATCGCATACCGTCAAGGTCACTTCAACGCGCCCCAGCCGCGACAAGCGGCTCAGGGCTTCAATTTGGCGGCTCATGGTCTGTGCGGCTTGGCTCACGGTGTGAAGGTGGCCCAAAATTTCAGCACTGACTTGGCCCTCTAAATCTTCCTGAATGATTTGCACGTAGGCGGTGACATGGCGCAACGAGGCCCGCAGATCATGGGACACCGAAAAAGTAAATTCCTCCAGCTCGGCGCGGGCTTGTTTCAGTTCCCGCTGCAGTTGCGCATTTTGATCCGACAGAGAGAGGGGCTCACCGGCTTGGGAACTCATTTTTTGGGTCGGCTCCAATTGGCAATGCTGATCTGCTTGCCCCGAGCCACACTGAGCGCGCCCGGCGGTGTGTCTTTGGTGAGGGTGGAGCCGCCGCCCACCGTGCCGCCCGCGCCGATGGTGAGGGGGGCCACCAGCACGCAGTTGCTGCCAATGTGCACATCGGCCTCAATGGTGGTGCGGTGTTTGAAGGCCCCGTCGTAATTGGCGGTGATGCTGCCGGCGCCGTAATTCACCCGCTCGCCGACCACGGCGTCGCCCAAATACGCCAGGTGGTTCGCCTTGGCGCCCTTCGCCAGTGTGGAGTTTTTGACCTCGACAAAGTTGCCAATATGGACTTCAGCGCCCAGTTTGGCACCGGGGCGCAGGCGGGCAAACGGGCCAATCAACGCGCCCTCGCCCACCTCAATGGCGTCTTTGCTGCCGGGTTGGCCGCCTTCAATGTGCGTGAACGGGTGAATCACCGCACCGGCGGCAATCGTGGCGTTGGCAATCACGCAATTGGCCCCAATGCGCACGCCTTCACCCAGGCTGACCTCTCCTTCAAAGACGCAGTTCACATCAATCGACACGTCTTGCGCGCACCGCAGCGTGCCCCGCACGTCCAGCCGAGCCGGGTCGGCCAGCCGCACGCCCTGCTCCATCAGTTGCACGGCCAAGTCACGCTGGTAGGCGCGCTCCAGCTCCGCCAGTTGCACCGGGCTGTTGACACCCGCCACTTGCACGGCATCGGTGATTTTGTGGGCCACCACGGGCACGCCATCGGCCACGGCAAATTGCACGATTTGGGTCAGGTAGAACTCGGCTTGGGCATTGTGGTTGTCCAAACGGGCCAGCCAGGTTTTTAGCTGCTTGGCGGGCACGGCCATGATGCCGCTGTACACCTCGTTGATGGCCAGTTGGGCGGCGTTGGCGTCTTTTTGCTCAACAATCGCCTGCACCGCGTTACCCAGCCGCTCAATGCGGCCGTAGCCGGTGGGGTTGGCAAAGTCGATGGTCAACAAGGCCAGCTTATTCCCCCCGCAAGCCGCAATCAGCGCCTGCAAGGTGTCCACCCGGGTCAGAGGAACATCGCCCGACAGGATGACCACAATGCCATCGTCTTGCAGCACGGGCACGGCTTGCTGCACCGCGTGGCCCGTTCCCAATTGCGGCTCTTGGCGCACAAAGTTTATGCCAAAAGTGGCCATAGCCCCCGCTGGTACTGCGAGAGATGCCTCCACTTCGATAGCACCGTGCCCGGTAATGACCACCACTTGTCGCACCTTCAATTCAGAGGCGGTGTCCACCACATGCTGCAACAACGCGCGTCCTGCCAAGCGGTGCAGCACTTTGGGCAGCTTGCTTTTCATGCGCGTGCCTTTGCCCGCAGCCATGATGACCACGTCGATCGACGGCAGGGTGGGCGAGGTAGTTTGGGGTTGAGTCATGGGCTTGATTACTTTCGGCGGGTTGGCTTATCTAAGGTGTTTAATTTTATCGACGCCCTGTTACAGGGTAAACCCCAGCACGGTTTGAATCGGGTGAAAGCCCCCTAAGATCGCGCCATGGCAATCAGCGTATTTGACCTTTTCAAGATCGGCATCGGCCCCAGCAGCTCGCACACCGTGGGGCCGATGCGGGCCGCCCGTCTGTTTGCGCAGGCCTTGCACAACGACCACATGCTGGCCCAGGTCGCCCGCGTGAAATGTGAGTTGTATGGCTCCTTGGGTGCCACCGGCAAAGGCCACGGCTCCGACGTGGCGGTGATGCTGGGCCTCATGGGCCACGCGCCCGACACGGTGGATGTGGAGGCGGTGCCGATTCTGATTGCGCAGGCGCGCACAACCCAATCCCTGTCGCTCTTAGGTGGCCCAGTCATTCCCTTCCGAGAAAAAGAGCATTTGTTGATGTACCGCCGTGAAGCCATGGCGGAGCATCCCAACGGCATGAAGTTCACTGCCACCGATGCCGACGGCGTGGTGCTGCGAGAAAGCAAGTACCTCAGCGTGGGCGGCGGCTTTGTGGTGACCGCAGGGGCTGCCAATGACGCGGTGCTGGCCGCTTACCAGCAAGTACCCCACCCTTTCACCTCGGGCGACGAGCTGCTGGCCACGTGCAAAGAACACCGTTTAAGCATCAGCCAAGTCATGTGGGCCAATGAGCGCACGTGGCGCAGCGACGAGGACATTCGCACGGGCCTGCTGGCCATCTGGCGCGTGATGCGCGAATGTGTGCAACGCGGTTTGCGCCACGAAGGCACCCTGCCCGGCCCGTTCAAGGTACAACGCCGAGCGCCCATTTTGGCGGCACGCCTGCGTGATCGCGCTGAAAGAACCTTGGCTGACCCGCTGTCGGTGCTGGACTGGGTCAACGTGTATGCCTTTGCCGTGAACGAAGAAAACGCCTCTGGCGGTCGGGTGGTCACCGCGCCCACCAATGGCGCGGCCGGTGTCATTCCCGCCGTGCTGCACTACTGCGACCGCTTTGTGCTGCCCTCCAGTGGTCGCGCCGGTCATGACGACGGGCAGGATGCGGTGATTGATTTCTTGATGACAGCCGCTGCCATTGGTATTTTGTACAAACTCAACGCCTCCATCAGCGGGGCTGAAGTGGGTTGCCAAGGCGAAGTGGGCGTGGCGTGCTCGATGGCTGCCGCAGGTTTGGCCGCCGTCATGGGCGGCACGCCCGAGCAAGTGGAAAACGCCGCTGAAATTGGCATGGAGCACAACCTGGGCCTCACCTGCGACCCCATTGGGGGCTTGGTGCAAGTGCCTTGCATCGAGCGCAACGCCATGGGGGCGGTCAAGGCCGTGAACGCCGCCCGCATGGCCATGCAAGGCGATGGCCAGCATGTGGTGTCGCTGGACAAGGTCATCAAAACCATGCGCGAAACCGGCGCTGACATGAAGACCAAGTACAAAGAAACCTCGCGCGGCGGCTTGGCCGTCAATATTGTGGAATGCTAGAACGGTGACATGGCAGCCCCCGCCAATGAATTTGCCCATTACTGTTGCGACTTGCTCTCGGCAGTCGGCCCCTGTGTGGCCAAGCGCATGTTTGGCGGCCACGGCATCAGCACCGACGGGCTGAACTTGGCGATTCTGGCGGACTTGGGCGCAGGCGACGTGCTGTGGTTGAAAGCCTGCGACACCTCGCAAGCCACGTTTGAGGCGGCCGGTTGCCAGCGGTTTACCTACAACGCCAAGGGCAAGCCCATGCAAATGAATTACTACAGCGCACCAGACGACGCCATGGAGTCCGCGCAACGGATGGCCCCTTGGGCCCGACTCGCACTGGAGGCGGCTTTGAAAGCGCGCCGGAGTCAACCCACGAAAAAAAGGGCTGCCCAGCCCAAAGTCAGCCACCCCACCGGAAAAAAACGGGCCACCTGAAACTGCATTTCACGCACCAGAGGCCGGGATGACACCACGTGAGGCGTACCGGATTGCCCAACCAAGTCATGGCCTACAGCCAAGGGATTCACACCAAAGCCAAGACGGAATGACGCTCTTTTTTCTGCATTTTTAATCCCCTTGGCGACCAGAGCGTCTTATAGGGAGGTAAAAAACACGACAGGGCAATCCCCGCTTGTCGTATATTGCTGAGCGGACGGCGGCATGGCAAGCGCACGTCACAGCCAAGGCCTCCTCCATGGAAAAATACCCAATGAACACCCCTCCGTTAAGCACTCCCTCCCTGTCTGCGGCTGTTTTTGGCGATCGCATTGTGTTGCTCGCCATCGCCTTGAGCGCGCTGACCAGCCTTATTTTGGGCTTTCAGTTCATCGACTCTGCCTTGGCGATTGGGGCGACGCTGGTTTTGGTCGTGGTAGCCGGGCTGGTGTACGTCGGTGGCAAGGGCACGGCGATGAGTCGGTATGTGTTGGCATTTGTCCTGGTGGGGTTGGTGGCACTGCACATTCAATTGGCACGGGGCATGCTGGAATTTCACTTTGGCGTGTTCGTTTCACTGGCTCTGTTGCTGGTGTACCGAGATTGGCGAGTCATTGTGTTTGGGGCCGGTCTGTTTGCAGTGCACCACGTGGCGTTTGACCGCTTGCAGGCCGCTGGATTTGGCCTGTATTGCCTGACCGAACCGGACTTTGCGCGCGTGATGCTGCATGCCGCGTATGTGGTCGTTCAAACCGCGGTGGAGTCGGTGTTGGTGATCGGCATGGCCCGGCTGGCCCGGGAGGGCGAGGAACTGAGTACCTTGGTGCAAGCAGTCAACCAAGCTGACGGCATTGCGCTGAATGTGTCGAAATTGCGCGTTGAGACCCCTGGCGGCACCGCACTGCAGGCCACGCTGGCCCGAATGAACGATGCAGTGTCTGCGGTGCGAACCAGCACCGCAAGTATCGAGATTGCCTGCTCAGAAATTGCCAGCGGCAACCAAGATTTAAGTGCTCGCACGGAGCAGACTGCCAGCAATTTGCAGCGCACCGCCAGCAGCATGGAGGAGCTGACCAGCACCGTGCGTCAATCGGCTGACAACGCGCGCAAAGCCAACCAGTTGGCCATGAACGCCAGCACGGTGGCGGTTCAGGGCGGTGATGTGGTGGGTCAGGTGGTTGAAACCATGAAAGGCATTAACGCGTCGTCTCGCAAAATTTCAGACATCATCAGCGTGATTGACGGCATCGCTTTTCAAACCAATATTTTGGCGCTCAACGCCGCCGTCGAAGCGGCCCGAGCCGGTGAGCAGGGTCGCGGGTTTGCGGTGGTGGCCTCCGAGGTGCGAAGCCTCGCGGGGCGTTCCGCCGAGGCGGCCAAGGAAATCAAAAATTTGATCAACGCCAGTGTGGAGCGTGTCGAGCATGGCACGGTCTTGGTGGACCGCGCAGGCACCACGATGACCGAAGTGGTGAGCAGTATTCGCCACGTCACGGACATCATGGGCGAGATCAGCGCCGCCAGCAACGAGCAGGCGCAGGGCGTCGCTGAAATCGGCGTGGCGGTGACTCAAATGGACCAGGCCACGCAACAAAATGCGGCCTTGGTGGAAGAGATGGCGGCGGCCGCAGGCAGCCTCAAATCACAAGCGCAAGAGTTGGTTCAAACCGTGGCTGTTTTCAAGGCGGACGACAACGGGTTCAGACCTCAGGCACCGCGTCGGATGCCGTCTTCGCCCGTGTCACACCGACCTGCGCCGCTGCCACGCCCTGCCCCGGCAAGCAAGCCCTTGCCCGCGAATCGCCCTGCGGCGCCACGCCAATTGGTCAGCCAACCCTTGGCAGCGCCCCCTCCAAAACGGGCGCCTGCTGCGAGCGGTGACGACGATTGGGAGTCTTTTTAAAAGAAATTGACCTTTTGAAGCGACCGCCTGACCTAGTGCAGGCGGCTGCCTTGTCAAGGGATTGGCGCACAGGCGATGCGGTGTTAAACCGGCCAGACCACGCCGTGGTCGTTCAGGATGGCGTCCAACGGCAAGTCGTGCGACTCGGGCTCAAAGTCCGGCAAATACCCGGTGGAGAAGCCCAACCCCACCGTCAAGGGGCGCGGTGAGAGCGTGGCCAGCATGCGGTCATAAAACCCGCCGCCATAGCCCAAACGGTAGCCGCCCGGGGCATAACCCACGCAGGCCACAAACAACAGCGTGGGCTGAATGACCTCGGTGTCCTTGGGTTTGGGGATGCCGTAGGCGTCTTCTTCCATGGGGCAACCGGGGTACCACGCATGAAAGGTCATGGTTTTGTGAACTTTATCGACCACCGGCAAACCAATGCGCCGGGGCTGGGGTTGGTCGATCAACTCGCCGTCTTCCTTCCAGCGGTGCAGGGCAGGCAAGGGGTCAAACTCGCCTTTGATCGGCCAGTAGGCGCCAATCACCGCGTCGGGGCGGCCCACCAGCCAGATCCGCATCACACGCTGCAACAAATCAGCGCGTTGGCTACGGTCGGGTAGATTCAAACGTTGTTCGATCAGAATTTTGCGAAGGGCTTTTTTTTCAAGAGCCCTTGTTTCATCAGAGTTATCCATAATCTCCACATGCAGTTTCAACCTATTTTGACATCAATTTCCCTCGCAGGACTCCTCACTTTTCTGGCCGTGACGCCTCTGCAGGCGCAGGCCCAAGACGGGGTCAAAAGCGCCGCAGATGACGTCATCATGGAGATGAGCGAGGCCTACCGCAAATCAGACACCAAGCGCTTGAGCGCTTTGTTGCCCCGGGCCAGCGGCCACCCCTTGGAGCCCTGGGCGGCTTACTGGGAGTTGCGCCCTCGGTTAAGCGTGGCCACGCCGGGTGAGATTCAGGGCTTTCTGAACCGCTATGCCGGCACCTACCAAGAAGACCGCCTCAGAAACGACTGGTTGCTGCAACTCGGTCGGAGCACCGAGTGGGGCACCTTCATGGCCGAATACCCCAGTTTCAGAATGAACGATGACCGGGCTGTCAAGTGCTACGCCCTGCTGGCCGACTTTCAGTCGCGCAAACTGGTCGAGGTGTGGCCCCAGGTCGAGCGTCTGTGGATGGCGCAAAAAACAGCGGATGACGGCTGCGCTGCTGCGGCTGAACAACAAATCAGAGCGGGGAAAATGCCCGCCCACAGCGCTTGGTTGCGCGCCCGTTGGGGCATGGAAAACGGCAACCGCAGCGTGGCGACGCAAGCGGTCGGCCTTCTGAACGACGAATGGGCAGACACCGTGAGCGGCATTTACGCCAAGCCGGGTCAATTTTTAGACGGCAAATTGCTCGCCGTGCGACCTCGTACCAAAGAGTTGGTCACCTTGGCCTTGATCCGCCTCGCCGTGACCGACCCGGATGACGCAGCCGAAGAGGTGAGCAAACTGCGCTGGAAGACGCAACTCACCCAAGAAGAGCGCAGTTGGGTATGGGGGGCAATAGGCAAACGGGCCGCTATGCGGTTGAGCGACGATGCGGTTCCCTACTTTCAAAACGGCCAAGAACGCCACATGAGCGAGGATCACCTGGCTTGGTTCGCCCGCGCTGCGCTTCGTGCGGGTGATTGGGGTCAGGTGAACAAGGTCATCGCCGCCATGAGCGTGGAGCAAAGCCAAGACCCCACTTGGGTGTACTGGAAGGCCCGCGCCCTGCAAGCCACGTCGCGCAGCGAAACCACCAAGGTGGAAGTGGACCGCATGATGCGCAGCATCGCCGGCGTCACTGGGTTTTACGAGCAACTGGCCTTGGAAGAAACCGGCCAGCGCATCACCGTGCCACCTCGCCCGCCCGC
>JAGODZ010000331.1 GCA_017997975.1 Rhodoferax sp. | reverse complement strand
GCTCAAACGCGAGACTAGTTTGAAAGTGGGCCTAAAAAACAAGCGCCGCCGTGCGGGCTGGGACCCGGCTTATATGGAGAAGGTCTTGAAGAATGGCGTGCTATCAATTTAGGTGCGATTGCCCTGGTGGTGGTGACCGAAGGCAACGACCCGCCCGGCTTGACCTACATTGCCCCCTACGCCGCCACCAGCGTGGCAGAACACTTTATGGAAAGTGGGCGCGACGTGCTCATCGTTTATGACGACCTCACCCAACACGCCCGCGCCTACCGCGAACTGTCACTGCTGCTGCGCCGCCCTCCCGGCAGAGAAGCGTTTCCGGGTGACATTTTCTACATTCACTCTCGCTTGCTGGAGCGCGCCACCCACTTGGGCGAGGCACGTGGCGGCGGCTCACTCACCGCGCTGCCCATCATTGAGACCGAGGCGCAGAATATGTCCGCCTACATTCCAACCAACCTGATTTCCATCACGGACGGGCAAATTTACCTCTCGCCCTCTTTGTTTAAGTTCGGGGTTTTGCCCGCGGTGGATGTCGCCAAATCAGTATCACGGGTGGGTGGCAAGGCCCAGCGCGCGGCCTACCGCGCCGTGGCAGGCCACCTCAAACTCGCCTATGCCCAATTTGAAGAGTTGGAAACCTTTGCACGGTTTGGCGCTCGCTTGGATGAAGACACGCAACACGTGATTGAGCATGGGCGGCGAATCAGGGCCTGTCTCAAGCAAGCCGAATCTGCGCCGGTGAGTGTGGAGGCTCAAATTGCGGTGCTGCTCGCGCTGAGCGAAGGTTTATTTGACTCCATCCCACTGGACAAGATGCCTGACGCCGAGATGGCCGTGCACGACACCGTCAAAGCGCTGCCCCCAGAGGTGGTGCAGCGCTTTCTGACCGATACCAAGCTGAACCCTGAGGATCGGTCGCAGATGCTGAAGGTCGCCTCCGATGCACTCGCCCGGTTTCAAACCTCTGACCCCGCGCCGTGAGCGACACCTCCGAGAGTCTGCGCCGCAAGATAGGTACCGCGAGCGACCTGCAAGGCGTCGTGCGGACCATGAAAGCCATTGCCGCCTCTAGTATTGGGCAGTATGAGGGGGCCGTTCACGCGCTGGATGATTACTACCGCACCGTGGAACTCAGCTTGCGCGCTTGTTTAGGGGCCACCCCAGCTGCGCGCCCGCAGGCGACGTCATTGGACCGTGGCACCGGCGCGATGGGCATCATCGTGTTTGGCTCTGACCAGGGACTGGTGGGCAAATTCAATGAAGTTATGCTGGATTTTGTGGTTAAACAACTGGCCGTGCTGCCAGGCAAAAAAATGATCTGGGCGGTGGGCGAACGCATTCAAAGCCGCCTCCATGACACCGATCTCCCCCAAGGAAAGCACTTTGCTTTGCCCAACGCCATGGGTGCCATCACGCCGCTGGTGGGACACCTCTTGGCGGAGGTGGAGCGGCTGCGTGAAAAGGGCGAGATTTCGCAGGTTCACGTTTTTCACCACCGCCCCCAAGCGGGTGCGATTTACACCCCAGTCGTGCAACGGCTGTTACCCCTAGACCAAGTTTGGCGACAGTCCATCTCCAACATTCCTTGGCCTACCCATCAGTTGCCTGAAGTTTTGAATGCCGGTGAAGCGACCTTGCGTGCCTTCGTGCGGGAGTACCTTTTTGTCTCGCTGTTTCGGGCCTGCGCCGAGTCGCTGGCCAGCGAAAACGCCAGTCGCTTGGCCGCCATGCAGCGAGCGGAAAAGAATATCACGGACCTGCTGGAAGAGTTAAACCGATCCTTTCACCGCCAGCGCCAAAGTGGCATTGACGAAGAACTGTTTGACGTGGTGGCAGGCTTTGAAGCCTTGAAGCGCTGAACTCGTTCCAGCTATTCACCAAACTATCAGGCAAAGCCGAGTGGCAGCAAGCCCGTGACACCCGGTCGCAACACAAAAGTGCAACCGGCTTGAGGGAACTGCGCCAACTGTTCAGCACTCAAGCCCGCACTGGCGCTGGTGACCAGCAGCCAATCTAACTGATCACCACCAAACGCCATGCTGGTGATTTGCGTGGCAGGCAAATCAATTTGGCGCAGCTGCACGCCTTGTGGATCAAACTGGCGCACACAGCCGCCGCCCCAGAAGGCGATCCAAATGTTGCCGTCGCGGTCCATCGTCATGCCGTCCGGCGTCCCCTCGGCCTCGGTGAAGGCGCGCCACACGGATTTATCCAACAGTTGCCCCTCCACTGTGATGCGGTAGCGGTAGGTGGTGTTCAGGAAAGAATCGCTGTGCAACATCCACAACCCATCGGGCGCGATGACCGGCCCGTTGGCGATGTGAATGCCAGCCTCCACCACCGTGAATTGGCCAGACGGGTCCAGTCGGGCCAAATAGCCATCGGCTTGACTGGGGTCGCGGTTGTTCATGGCCCCAGCCCAAATGCGGCCCCACAAATCGGCTTTGGCGTCGTTCAAGCGCACGTCGGGTTGGCCCAAATGGGCACAACCCGCAGCTTCGATACGCAGTTCAGGCTCCAGCCACACGCGGGCAAAGCCGGACTGCAAACCCGCCATGAAACCGTCGCCGTCGTTGCGCGCAATCAGCCAGCCAATGCGCTCGGGCATGGCCCAACTGCGGTGCGCTCCAGAGGACGGTGACCACGCATGAATGGCACAGCCATGAATATCCACGCAGTAAAACTGCTGGCTGGGCTCGTGCCACATCGGGCCCTCACCCAAGTTCAATGGCTGCGGCCAGGCCCGTTGCACGTCATTCATGCTCAAGTCCACCCGGCGTCCACCACAAAGTCTTGGGCGGTCACCATGCAACTGTCGTCCGCTGAGAGGAACAGCGCCATATTGGCCACGTCTTCGCCCAAAATGCGACCCGGCAGGCAATGGTTTTCGGCCATGGCGCGCTCGCCCGCTTCGTCCACCCATTGCTCCAACTGCTTTTCCGTCATGATCCAGCCAGGCGTGAGGGTGTTCACGCGAATGCTGTGCTCACCCAGTTCACGCGCCAAACTGCGGGTCAAGCCCACGGTGGCCGACTTGCAGGTGGCGTACACCGGGTAGCCCTTGCCCTTGATCTTCCAGCTGGTGGAGCCTAGGTTAACGATGGCGCCGCCACCGAGTCGCTTCATGCCTTCAGCCACCGCTTGCGCGGCAAAAAAGTGCGGGCGCAGGTTGATCGACACGCGCCAGTCAAAGTCGTCCGGCGTGACTTTCATGAAGTCATGGCGCTCGTCATTGGCCACGTTGTTGACCAACACACTGATGTCGCCAAACTCAGCGGCCACGGTTTGAATCGCTTGCTGTAAGGCCGCCACGTCAGAAGCATCACTTTTCAGAAACAGAGGC
>JAGODZ010000330.1 GCA_017997975.1 Rhodoferax sp. | reverse complement strand
GCCTGGAGCTGATTTTGGAGGGTGAACCGCCTTATGACATCTTCGTGCGCTGGAAGCGCCTGGCCGAGCAGCCCATCGGCTGGAACCCCGACCTGAACGACGGCGTGCGCCTGAACATCCGCCCCTTTATGCAGGCGGAGGTGCTGCGCCACAACAAAAAGCCCAAGCTCAACATCACCTGGGACAAGGACCGCGGCAAGGACGTAGAAAGCGCGCCGTGGTTCAAGGTGTTTGGGGGCGACCGCATCAATGACCACCATTTGACCCGGGCGGAGAAAATGGTGGCGCAAAAAAATTCATAAGGGAGGGCGGGGCATGGTGAGCAGAACTGAAGCGCAAGCGCTGCTGCGCGTGGCGATGACGAATCCGGAGGCGGATTTCCGAGACGGCCAGTGGGAGGCCATTGACCACATCGTCAACCAGCGGGGCAAGGTGCTGTGCATTCAGCGCACGGGCTGGGGTAAGAGCATGGTGTATTTCGTCGCCGCCAAGCTGATGCGGGCGCAGGGGCATGGTGTCACGCTTATCGTGTCGCCCCTGCTGGCCCTGATGCGCAACCAGATTGAGGCCGCAAATCGGCTGCAGCTGAAGGCGCTGACCATCAATTCGACCAACACAGGCAACTGGGATGCAGTTCGCCGGGCGTTGCTAGCCGACCGTGCGGACCTGCTGTTGATTTCGCCCGAGCGGTTGGCCAACGACGAGTTTGTGACCGGTGTGCTGCAGCCGATTGCCGCGCGCATTGGCATGCTGGTGGTGGACGAGGCGCACTGCATTTCGGACTGGGGGCACGACTTCCGCCCGGATTACCGCCGCATCGGCCAGGTGCTGGAGCGGCTGCCCAACAACATTGCGGTGCTGGCCACCACCGCCACAGCGAACCACCGGGTGGAACGCGATGTGGGCGCGCAGCTGGGGGACAACGTCAAGGTGCAGCGCGGCCCGCTGATGCGCAACAGTTTGGCCTTGCAGGTGATGCAGATGCCCAGTACGGCCGACCGCTTGGCTTGGTTGGCTGAACGCATCCCCGCGCTGCCGGGCAGCGGCATTGTGTACGTACTCACCACCCGAGATGCCGAGCGCGTGGCGGCTTGGTTGCGGCAGAACGGCACTGACGCCTATGCCTATCACGCGGACATTGACGACGTTGAACGCGAACGCCTGGAGCAAGCCCTGTTGGCGAACGAGCTGAAGTGCCTGGTTGCCACCACCGCCTTGGGCATGGGGTATGACAAGCCGGACCTCACCTTCGTGATTCATTACCAGACGCCGGGCAATGTTGTGGCCTATTACCAGCAAGTGGGGCGCGCGGGCCGTGCGATACCTCTGGCGTACGGTGTGCTGCTGTCAGGAGAAGAGGAGAGCCGTATCAACAAATTCTTCCGTGATGCGGCCTTTCCACCAGAGCGCCAAGTGAACTTGATTTTGCGTGCGCTCGAAGAAGCTGATGACGGCATGCGCGTGCGCGACCTGGAGCGCGCCGTGAACTTGCGCCCTTCGCAAATTGAGAAAGTGCTCAAGCTGCTGGTGGTGGAGCCGCAATCGCCGGTCATGCGCATTGACGGCAAGTGGTTTCGAACACCGAATCCTTTCGCCATGGACCACGAGCGCATTGAACACCTTACCCGGCAGCGTGAGTTGGAGTGGGAGCAGATGCAGGAGTACCTGGCCAATCGCTGCTGCTCGATGCAGTTTCTGGCCACGGCGCTGGACGACAACACGAGTGGCCCTTGTGGCCGCTGTGCGTTCTGTTTGCAGCGGCCTGTACTGCCCATGGAGACGGAGCCTTCCACGCTGATTGCAGCGCGGCGTTTTGTTCGCCAGAGCGAGATGCCGCTGCAACTCAAAAAACAATGGGATTTAAGTGCCTTGGGGCAGTACGGCGGGCAGTTTGGCTGGAGGGGGTTGAATATTCCGCCCGGGCTGCGTGGCCAGGATGGGCGCGTGCTCTCCCGGTGGGGCGAGCCGGTGTGGGGTGCTCTTGTTGCCGAGGGTAAGGCGGCGGGCCGGTTTGATGACAAACTGGTGGAAGCGGCAGTAGAACTGGTGACGCAACGCTGGCCCGATGCCGCAAAAGTGCGTTGGGTGACTTGCATTCCATCGCTTCGGCATCCAGAGCTGGTGCCAGACTTTGCCCGGCGGCTGGCGGAGGCCTTGGGCCTCACCTACCGAGATGCGGTCAAGAAAGTGCGCGAGACCGACCCCCAGAAGCAGATGGAAAACCGGTTCTATCAGTGCAATAACCTGGATGGCGCGTTTGTCGTGGACCCAGAGCTTTGCTACTGCGACCCTGTGCTTTTGGTGGACGACGCGGTGGATTCGGCATGGACACTGACGCTGGTCTCGATATTGCTGCGCCAGGCAGGCGTAGGCGCGGTGGTGCCGTTTGCTTTGGCCAGCACAGCCGCCAAATGAAAGTTGTGAAATGAGTAAAGAAGATTTGAGTGCGGACACCGAGGTTGTCCTTTTGCTATGCGGACGTTTTGGTGGCGAGAAGCAGGAGGCCTACCAGCCTTTGGCGCCAAAAGAATATGGCGAACTGGCGAAGTGGTTGAAGGCGCTCGCACTTCGTCCGTCTGACCTGTTGACCGATGCCGGGCGTGTGGCGCTGTCGAGCGTTCAGGAGGCCCGCCTAGAGCGCCAGCGCGTGGAGTTTTTGTTGGGGCGCGGCACTGCGATGGCGTTGGCCTTGGAGCGTTGGGCGCGTGGGGGGCTGTGGGTCATCTCCAGGGGGGATGAGGCATATCCGCAAAGACTCAAGCGCCGGTTGAAAAACGCGGCACCCCCATTGCTCTACGGTGCAGGGGACAAAGCCTTGCTGGACAAGGGGGGGCTGGCCATCATCGGCTCCCGTGCTGCGTCAGAATCTGCTCTGTCATTCACCCGGGGCCTTGGCGCTCGGTGTGCCAATGAAGGTCTTGCCGTGGTTTCCGGCGGCGCGCGCGGTGTGGACGCAGCAGCCATGCAAGGGGCGACCGAAGCGGGTGGGTATTGCATTGGCGTTCTTCCAAGCGACTTACTCAAGACCAGCGTGAACCGGCAGAACCGCATTGGGCTGCAGGAGGGGCGCCTGGTGTTGGTGTCGCCTTTCTATCCAGAAGCTGGCTTCAACGCGGGTAACGCGATGGGCCGTAACCGCTACATCTACACCTTGGCCGATCACGCGTTGGTTATTAACTCTGCTTTGCGAAGCGGTGGCACCTGGCAGGGGGCGATCGAGAATCTGAAGCATGGGTGGGTTCCGTTGTATGTGCGGACACCAGGTGAGGGGGATGGCAACGCGGCTTTGGTTGCTGAAGGCGCGTTGCCTTTCGCCCTAACGCCAGACTCGCCAGACACACTCATTGGGCT
>JAGODZ010000096.1 GCA_017997975.1 Rhodoferax sp. | reverse complement strand
CCAACCCCAGTCCTCAAAGGCGCGGTCTCCTACTAAAAAACGCGTCCCTAAAACAACCAACAGACTCAACGCCAAACCCAGCGTGGCCGTGGTTTGAATCCACGCCGTGTACGCGCCGCGATGGCCCTTGGGCGCGTGTTCAGCCACATAGGTGGCCGCACCGCCGTACTCGCCCCCCATGGCCAACCCCTGCAACAAACGAAGGAAGATCACGATCAGTGGAGCGGCGACGCCAATGCTGGCGTAGTTGGGCACCACACCGACGATGAAGGTGGACAGGCCCATGATCAAAATGGTGACGATAAAAGTGTATTTGCGCCCCACCATGTCCCCCAGCCGCCCAAACACCAGCGCACCGAAGGGCCGCACCACAAAGCCGACCGCAAAGGTGAGTAACGCAAAGAAGTAGGCCGACCTTTCATCCAGCCCACTGAAGAACTGCCGAGCAATGAGGGTCGCCATGGCACCGTACAGATAAAAGTCGTACCACTCGAACACCGTGCCCAAGGACGAGGCGAAAAGGACTTTTCTTTGGGTGCCGCTCAGAGGCAAGGCTGCCGATGGGGTGGCGATGGGGTGGTCTCCCGCTTGGTTTTTATATCGTCAAAGATCCTTCAGGCCTCTGCCTGCTGAAACCACTATCGAAGCAACAACTGACATCACTCTGACACCGCGCCAGACGACTAAAGCGGCCCCGACAACCATCCGATGAAGTCGCCTCCACGGCCTTGTGCTGCCACTTTTTTGCCACGGGCGGCACGGGATTTTTCAAAAAACAAGCCTGCTTTTTTTGCCCATTCACTGCCTTTTCCACACCCCCAGTAAGGAGCGGGTCAGTACCCCTTGGCAAGATACATCAAATGTGCTAACGATACATTTGATAAAACTTATTAACTCTTAAAAAGGAGCATCACATGAGTGATCCCGTGGTGGACAAGATACAACGAAACCCCAAATACCTTGAGCTTCGGCGCAAGCGCAACGCCTTTGGTTGGGGTTTAACTTTACTGATGATGGTCGTGTATTACGGCTACATCGCCCTCATTGCATTTGACAAGCAATTTCTCGCCCAACCCATCGGTGCCGGAGTCACCTCTCTGGGTATTCCCATCGGCTTGGGGGTCATTGTTTTCACCGTTCTGATCACTGCCATTTATGTGCGTCGCGCCAACAGCGAATTTGATGAATTGACGGCCAGCATCTTGAAAGACGCCTCCAAATGAAAAAATTTCAATTTATTTTGGCCGCCCTGCTGACGCTGCTCGCAGCCGGCACGGCCTTCGCCGCAGGCGGCGACCTCGGTCAAGTCGAGAAGCAAGCGACCAACTGGGTGGCCATCAGCATGTTTGGTGGCTTTGTGGTGTTCACCTTGTTTGTCACCAAATGGGCAGCAGGCAAAACCAAATCCGCCTCTGATTTCTACACCGCCGGTGGCGGCATCACTGGTTTTCAAAACGGCTTGGCGATTGCGGGCGACTACATGTCGGCCGCCTCGTTTTTGGGTATTTCTGCCGCGGTCATGGCCTCAGGTTATGACGGCTTGATCTACTCCATCGGCTTTCTGGTGGGCTGGCCCGTCATCACCTTCTTGATGGCGGAGCGACTGCGCAACTTGGGCAAATTTACCTTTGCCGACGTGGCCGGTTACCGTTTCCAGCAAACCCCGATTCGCATCTTTGCGGCCTCGGGCACGCTGGTGGTGGTGGCGTTCTACCTGATTGCCCAGATGGTGGGTGCGGGTGCGCTGATTAAGTTGCTGTTCGGTCTGGACTACTGGGTTGCTGTGGTGCTGGTGGGCGCATTGATGATGGTTTACGTGCTCTTCGGTGGTATGACAGCCACCACGTGGGTGCAAATTATCAAGGCGGTGCTGCTGTTAGCCGGTGTCACCTTCATGGCCTTCATGGTCATGGCCAACTACGGTTTCAGCTTTGAAGCCCTGTTTGCAAAAGGCGTTGAAGTCAAGGCCCAACTGGCCGTGAATGGCGGTAAAACCTCTGAAGACGCCGCCAAAATTGGACTGGCCATCATGGGGCCTGGCGGCTTCATCAAAGACCCAATCTCCGCCATCTCGTTTGGTATGGCACTGATGTTCGGCACCGCGGGTTTGCCCCACATCTTGATGCGCTTCTTTACCGTACCGGATGCCAAGCAAGCCCGTAAATCCGTGCTGTGGGCGACCACCTGGATTGGCTACTTCTATGTGCTGATTTTCATCATCGGTTTTGGCGCCATCACCCTCGTGTTGACCAACCCCGAGTTTGCCGATACAGCCACGGGCATCATCAAAGGCGGCGGCGGATCAGCCAACATGGCAGCGGTGCTGGTCGCCAAAGCCGTGGGCGGCAATGTGTTCTTCGGCTTCATCTCGGCGGTGGCGTTTGCGACCATTCTGGCGGTGGTGGCAGGTTTGACCCTGTCAGGCGCTTCAGCGGTGTCGCATGACATCTATGCCACGGTCATCAAAAAGGGCAAGGCCGACAGCGCATCGGAGCTGAAAGTCTCTCGCCTCACCACCTTGGTGCTCGGCGTGATTGCGGTGGCCTTGGGCATTGCCTTTGAGAAGCAAAACATTGCGTTCATGGTGTCTCTGGCCTTTGCCATCGCCGCGTCAGCCAACTTCCCCGTGCTGTTCATGGCGGTGCTGTGGAAAGACTGCACCACCAAGGGCGCTGTCATTGGCGGCTTCTTGGGCTTGATTTCCTCGGTGGGCCTGACGATCGTGTCACCTTCCGTGTGGGAAGCCACGCTGGGCAACCCCAAAGGTTCGGCTTGGTTCCCTTACACCTCGCCCGCACTGTTCTCGATGACGATTGGCTTTGTGGGCATCTGGCTGTTCTCCATCATGGACCGCAGCGCCAACGCCACCAAAGAGCGCGCGGCTTTCGCGGCCCAACAGGTTCGCTCCGAGACCGGCTTGGGAGCCGCTGGTGCCTCCGGCCACTGATCGGCCATGGCAGAGCCACCGTGCTCTGCCTCTTAACCTAAAAAAACCGGGCCTTGTGCCCGGTTTTTTCATGTGGATGGACGTGGCGCGGGGCCCGCTCGGTGCAAAAGCAAATCCGTTACTCCGTCTTTGGTCGAAAGCGCGCCAGTTATTTCCACCGCTAGAATTTTCTCTCTCAAACGACACCAACCTACAAAATGAAAAATATCATTCTTATCCTCTCCGTTGCTGCCGCAATTTCCGCATGTGCATCTCCTCCGCGCTATGCCTATGTTAAAGAAGGGGTATCTGACCACCAGCGGACGGATGCGCTATCTGAATGCAGCTATCAAATTCAGCTGAATAAAACCCCCGCAGCGCAACAACCAGAGCTGACCAAGTTGTGCATGCAGGGCAAAGGCTTCCGCCTCAAACAAATCAATTGAGCCTATTTCGTGACTGTTCAGTCCTCTTTGTAAAAAATACTGCCATTAAATCAATGGGTTAAAAAAGTATTTCTTTAAATACGCTAAAAACTGGAGGCCCCTCTCAGTATTTTTTACGTAGCGAGGGCTGAACAGTCACAACTAAATACCATATGTATTCGCGCAACCCGATCGACCTTGCCCAACGTTACTTCGTAAACGACCTCCCTAGCAGTACCATTCCCGCCAGCCGTTTGCGCACTCTTCTCGAAAAACTTCAGGAAAATCAACCGCTCACGACTATCGGTTTTAACTACCTGCAGCAACTAGGCCTCACGACCCTCGGGCAACTCGCCCGTGGCGAGATCACCTATCAAACGTTCCAGGAAGTGGCTGCACCTGAACAAGCCGAACGCGAACAGATCGCTGAAGCCAAACGACAGGCTGAACACCAATCCATGTTGGTCAAAGTGGCCGCGCAGGAGGCGCTCCAAGCGAAATACCGTGCGCAGCGGGAGCAAGCACGCCTAGCCCAAGAGAGAGATCCGAAGTACATCGCCAAGCTGAAAAACCAAGCGCTTCGAGTCCGCTACGATGTGGATTTTTTCATTGAGAAAGAGCACTTTCCGAGACTCATGACTATCCTCCATCGTTTCGATGACGGCAACCGGCTCACAGACGACGACGTACTATGGATGAAAACCGAGGGCCGAAGTTATTACTCCAAGTGTCTTCAAACAGCATTCCACGCGCGTGAAGCCGAGTTCTATGCCAACGAGTACCGACGTACTTCTGACCCATGGAACGCGGTCAACGCGAGCGGCCACTATCGCAAATGCGAGGGGGCCAAACAAGCCCACGACTTACTGATTTCGATTCCAACTGAGCGACAGAAAGTGCCCAAGTTGAGATCGGCGATTGCAACAACCCACGGTGGCGTCATGCGCGATCTGAACGGCCTAGATGAAGCGTTAAAGCTCGGCAATCAGGCCCACGCCGACACGCCAAAGGACTTTCGTCCTTGTACGCTACTGGGTGCGGTTCACTTCGAGCTTGGTCATTACGAAACGGGCCGAGATTGGTATGCCAAAGCCATTCAGCATGGTGCGTCCGAGCACTCGATAGACTACGATCTTCGCGGCATTTTTCTTCGAGCAAATCCTGTTAAACGCGAGGAAATCAAGGCATTTTTACTGCGCGAAAATCCAGACCGCTACCGTTGGGTCAACCAGCAAACCAGCCAATTACGCTCGACGGAAAAACAAACGAACAAGAACAATTAATCAAATAGCGACGCCAATGACGACGAATAGACATCCGCAGTCTTGGCTGGCATGGCTGGCTAGAGTTGCCCGGATACTGAATTCCAAGTCGCCTTATTGAAGGTTTGCATAAAGCAGCATTGCAGACGGTCGCAACAGGCAATTCACCCGATCCTTTGCCTAGCAGCCTGTCGGACTTAGGAATCGTCGGCTGCAAATCGACCGCAGCGGGCTATTTTTCGCCGCTTTCTTACCCAATATCCAGATATTGGGCTGCGAAATCATCAAAAACTAGTCGGCGCTGGGGCCGATTTTCGCTTTCGACGACCTAAGCCTGACAGGCTGCTAGATGAAAGCGTACATCTCGCGCACCCGCCAGACCATGCCGGTGACAAACGCCGCTGCAGTGACTTAGCCCATCGCGTCCAAATGGAAGCGGCGACGCAGCTCGGCGCGAAAGCGCTTCACCACACCGATGGCATCTTGCAGCAAATCACGGTCTAGGGTGCCCAGCGCGGCGCTGTTCACGGTGCCACTCACGGGCAGTCCTTGGTCTAGTTCCCGCAAGCCTGCTCGCAATTTCAGCCCCATGAAGACATGCAGGCTGTCTTTCAAGTCGTTACCCAACTCAGGGGTGAGTTGCTCCAGCTGGACCAAAGCGGCTAGGCGGGCCACGGTGCTGGTGTCGGTCACCTGATGCGCCAGTGCCAAGCTGCGCACCCCGTGCACCAAGGGGAATACCCCTTCTTTTTTCAGGTTCAGGGCCACATCGGCCTCGGACCGGCCCAGCCAGCGACTCCACCAGCTGGCCTCATTGCCAAACGCGTCGATGGCGGCGGCAAAGCGACTGAGCATGACATCGTTGTCCATCAGCCCGGCACTGACACCGCGCTTCACGGCGCTCAGCAAAGCCATGTCGCCACACACGGCATGGGCGTCCATCAAAATCGCCAGATTCATCAGACTGTGGCCGTCCGGCATCATCACCCATTGGCGCGTGGTTTGCCCCCAGTCACTGGCGGTGCGTCGCCATTGGGGGTTGCTGAGCATGATGTTGCCGGGGCACGGCGGGTAACCAAAGTCTGCCAGCGCGTTAGAAAAGCGCTGACACACCGCGTCCAAATCCTCTGGTGGCGTGTAGCCGTCGCGCAAAATCAGGCCGTTGTCCTGATCCGTCTTGAGCAACTGCTCGCCCCGCCCTTCACTGCCCATGACAAACAGGCAGCTGTTGGCCACCAAGTCAGCCGGGGCCAGCAACTGCCAGGCGCGCTCAAACAAGCGGGCATTGAGCTGCTGCACCAGCCGCGCAATCAGCTCAACACGAGAGCCGCTGCGGTACAGCCAACCCAGCATGCGGGTGATGCGGCGAGACGCTTGACTGAGCCCTGCCAAATCAGGGGCTTGCTCAATTTCCACCGTGATCAGGTGCGACTGATTGGACAAGAAACTGAACAGGTCCAGCGCTTCCAGAATGCCGACCACCACATCACCGTCCCGAACCGCCACCCGATGGACCCGGTGGCGCAGCATCTCCGCCATGGCATCGCCCAGTTGGTCAGCGGCTTGCACCGCGATCACAGGGAAGCTTGACAGGTCACCGACCGCCAAACGGTCCAAGGCCTGCCCCTCCAGAATGGCGCGCTGCAGACCGGTGGTGGTGAAAATGCCCAAGCGCTGCGGCTCAACTCGTGCATCACGCACCAGCACGCTGGACGTCTTGTGGGCCTGAAACAGGCGCACCACCGACAGCACATCGGTGTCAAACACCACCTCAATGGGTGGACGCAGGTGGGCTTCATCGACCCGGCACAGGGTCAGCGACTCCAGTTCATGCGCCGGAGTGAGAGACGGGTTGTCAGTCGTGTGGGGGTCGGTCATGGGGAGTGTTCCGCGTCACGCTGACTCAGCGGCGCACGCCCTGGCCCACTTGGGCAGCAGCGTCCCAACGGGTCTCAAACCAGGGATCACCCGCCAAATAAGCTTGCAGCATGGGCAAGGCGTCCAGCCCCCAAAACAGCTTGCCATCCACCTCCAGAGTGGGCACGCCAAACACGCCCAAGGCGATGGCTTCATCGGTGTGGGCCTGAAGCTGGGCTTTCACGTCGGCATCTTGCCCCGCGCGTGCGAATGCGAATTCTTGAGTCAGCGCAGCCAATCGCTCGGGATCGGTCGCCTCGGCACCACCTTGCCAAACATGGTGAAAAAGGCGTTCACACACATAACGATTGGGCAGCCCATGCGCTTGGCTGGCCACGGCCAAACGCAACAGCGCCAGCGGGTTAAAGGGGTGAGTGGCAGGCATCTCCAACGCCACCTCCTGCTGGTGGGCCAGCCACTGCACTTGTCGGTAAGTCCACTCGCGCTTGCTCGGAATCTCAGCTGGACCCAGCTGGCCATGGTGCTTGAGCAGCGCCGCAAACAGCACCGGCTTGTAGGTGACGGTGTAGCTGTGACCCATGAGGGCCACAGGCATGGCCTCAAACGCCAGGTAAGCGTAGGGCGAGAGGAAATCGAGGTAAAAGGTGATGGCTTTCATGCTTTTCTTTCGCTCAAACGCACTTCAATGCGCTGCCAGATGACACGCTTCGCTGCATCGTCGGCGCTGCTCCATTGGCGAATTTCGTCCAGCGTGCGCAAACAACCGTTGCACAAGCCAGAGACGGGGTCCATGCTGCAGACCGAAATACAAGGTGAAGGCACATTTATGCCTGCAGCCCTTGCCTGTATTGCGCGAACAGCTAGCAATTCAGTAGCAGTTGGTTCTGCGGTGGGCAGCGGCTCAATCACCACATTGACCACCGGCGCACCGCAGAGGCGCACCAAATCGTCCGCCTGCAGCTTGAAAACACCGTGCGGGTGACCGGCTGCCGCCCAAATTTCGTCAAAGCGAAACAGGTCTTCATCAATCAAGGTGACCGAGGGCGTGGCGTGCGCCATGGGCGGCACACCACCAATCGAATAACCCGTCTTGGCTTTGACAAACCCCGCATCGGCCCGACCCAGCGGCCCGACCAGCGCGGCCACCTTTTTCTCGTCCACCCGCCGGTCACCGGAGGTGATAACCAGCACCGCCACATCATCGGACTTGCGTCGAAAAATAATGCTTTTGGCAATTTGCCCCACCTCTATGCCCAGCGCATCCGCCGCCTGCTGGGCCGTGCGGGCGGCATCTTCCAGCATCACCGGCGCATGCAGGTGTCCCTGCGCCAGCAAGGCCGCCGCAATACGCTGCACACCTTCGGGTAGGTTTTTGACTTCAGCACCCGCCATGTCAGCCCGCCCTTTTGTTCAGCAAGGCCGTCGCCGCGCGGGAGTTGGGCTTGCGGCCCAGAAAGTCGCTGATGAACTTTCCCGCATCCACCAACTTGTCCAAGTCAATGCCCGTCTCAATGCCCATGCCATGCAGCATGTAAACCACATCTTCAGAAGCCACGTTGCCGGTCGCCCCCTTGGCATAGGGGCAACCACCCAGCCCCGCCACCGAGGTGTCAAACTGCCACACGCCCATGCCCAAGGCCACCAGCGTGTTGGCCAGCGCCTGCCCATACGTGTCGTGAAAATGTCCCGAGATGTCGTTCAAGTCGTAATGCTGTAACGTGGCCTCCAGCGCCCGGCGCACCTTCAAAGGCGTGCCCACGCCAATGGTGTCGGCCACGCCCACATGCTGCACGCCAATGCCTTTCATCAAACCGGCCAAATAGGCCACCCGCTCAGGCGCAATCTCGCCCTCGTACGGGCAGCCCACGGTGCAGGACATGGCACCGCGCACATACACGCCTGCCGCCCGAGCAGCAGCCACCACGGGCGCAAAGCGGTCAATGCTTTCACCAATCGAGCAATTGATGTTCTTTTGACTGAAGGCCTCGCTGGCGGCGCCAAACACCACAATCTCGTCGGGTTGGGACAGCAGCGCCGCCTCAAAACCCTGCAGGTTGGGCGTGAGCACCGAGTAGCGCACACCGGCTTGGCGCTGAATGCCGGCCATGACTTCGGCGTTGTCCGCCATTTGCGGCACCCATTTGGGCGACACGAAGCTGGTCACCTCGATCTCGGTCAGGCCGGCATCCTGCAAACGGTGCACCAACTCAATCTTGACGGCAGCTGGCACCGGCTGCTTTTCGTTTTGCAGACCGTCACGGGGGCCAACATCAACCAATTTAACGCGGGAAGGAATACTCATAGGGGTCTCTCAGAGGTAATTCAAGCCATTGTGGCAAAAGCGAATCCAACTTGGGCCCTGCTGGGCCGAATAGCACCGGAACGAAGCCGCACGATCAGGCGATCTATCAATCAATAGCCCTGCGCCCGATTCACCATACCGGCCACCGGTTCACCGCGCTGCAGCGCCGCCAGCTTGTGCACCATTTGGGCCATGCTTTCACTTCGCAGCGTGCGCGCTGAGGTGTGCGGTGTGAGGGTGATTTTCGGGTGACGCCAGAACGGGTGTTCAGGCGGCAGCGGCTCGGTGCGAAACACATCCAGCGTGGCCCCTGCCAAATGGCCGCTGTCCAACAGCGCCAACAGGTCTGCGTCCACCAAATGTGCGCCACGCGCCACGTTGATGACGCAGCCACCCGCTTGCAGCAGAGACAGGTTGTCGAGATTCATCACATCCCGCGTCTCATCGGTCAGCGGCAGCAGGCAGACCAACACTTTGGTGGCGGCGAGGAAAGCAGGCAGCTGCGCCCTCCCCGCAAAACCTTGCACCCCCGCCACGGGCTTGGGCGAGCGGCTCCATCCTTTCACCGGAAAATCGAACTGCGCCACCGCTTGCGCCACGCGAGCGCCCAACACGCCCAGCCCCATGATGCCCACCGGAAAATCCGCACGATCTCGCGGCTCGCGATACGACCACGTCCCCTGCGCCATGTCAGCCTCGTAGCCGTCGAACTCGCGGAAGTGGCGAATCAAAGCATGGCACACGTACTCTGCCATTTGCACCGCCATGCCCGCATCGTCCAGCCGAATCACGGGCACACCGGCTGGCAGGTTCAGCTTCATCAGCGCATCCACACCCGCGCCCGTATTGAAGATGGCTTGGAGCTGCGTTTGCTCGTCAAAAAACGCCTGCGGTGGCGCCCACACCACGGCGTAGTCCGCCAGTGGCGCGCCCGGCTGCCACACGGTGATGTGAGCGTCCGGCAAAGCAGCGCTTAGGCCCTCCAGCCAGGGTTGGGGGTGGGTGTCAGAGCAACAAAAGGTGATGTTCATGGGTCAAACAACGCAAATATCAGATCAGCAAAAAAGCCCACGGTGGTCGCACAACGGCAGCGGCAAAGCGCCCTCACCACAGATGGGCCGCGCTTCTTGTTTAGACTGTGTCAGCACCAAAACTGTCCGGCATTTGCAAGGCGACCACTTCACCGCTGGCAGTGGCTACGCCATCGACCAGCACCGTGCTCTCCACCACCACCTTGCGGCCCTTGATCTCTTTGACCCGACCGCGAATCTCAATCCAATCGGTCAACGGGGTGGGCTTGAGGAACTTCACATTCAGGGAACCCGTGACGAAGCGAAACGGCGGCAAGGTGTCCATCTCGCGCCCTTCAGCGCGGTACATGGCGGCCGCGGCGGTGCCGGTGCTGTGGCAATCAATCAGCGACGCAATCAGCCCGCCATAGGCATAGCCGGGTACCGAGGTGTGGTACTCCTCAGGCTTAAAACGGGTCACCGTTTCATCGCCTTCCCAGTAGGTTTTGATCTGGTGACCGTGCGAATTGTTCTGGCCACAGCCGTAGCAATGCGACACATTCTCGGGGTAATACTCTTGAAAGGCTTTCATGACATCTCCAGTGATAAGAACAGGATTGACGGGCGGCAAGGCCCGGGTCAAAGGCGGCAAGGCTTGAATGACGGGTAACTGTACCTTATAAGCAAAATAGGCCTCTAACCCCCGCCCTTCCTGCGCAAGCAGCTATTTATTTGATAGTGGTTGCAGATCAGGTTAACGCGAATGGCACTGACTTTGTGGCCCCATCATGGCCGAACGGCTTGACTTTGCGACGAACGTGCGCCTTTGAGGCTTCCTTACCAACCGATCACGCCAAGGTTGTCAGCCACCGCTGTGCGCTTTCAACCACTTGCGCGCGCGCTCGATGACTGCGGGTCACCCGGTCAATGCGAGTGGTGCCGGGGTGATGCTGCACAAACCCAGCCGACTTTGAGCGACCTGAGTCGTTACAAAATACCAATGAAACCAAGCTGCAACCCTCGTCAAACCAGCGCGAGCAGCTCCATTT
>JAGODZ010000329.1 GCA_017997975.1 Rhodoferax sp. | reverse complement strand
AGTGCGAGCGGCGTCCAACACAAACTTTTGGCCTGGCTCCAAAAATACTTTGCCTTCAGCAAACTTACCCACCCTGATTTTGGGCCCCTGTAAATCGGCCATGATGGCGACCTCGCGGCCGACGCGCTGTGCCACCTCGCGAACCATGCGAGCCCTGTCAATATGGTCTTGCGCCGCACCGTGGCTGAAATTCAAACGCACCACATTGACGCCGGCGCGAATCATCTTCTCTAACAGGACGGGATCGCTGGACGCGGGTCCAAGAGTGGCGACGATTTTGGTGGCGCGACGGGGCATGGCGAAGTCTCCTTGTAATAAGATTTCCATTCTTGCACGGAAGTGGTTACAGGGCAGCAACAGGTTGATAATGCCCAAACCCCAGAGTTCAAAGAAACCCAGACCGCCCATGCGTCGCCCTATCCGTCAGCGCTTGTTGCAGGCTCTCACCCACCGCCTGCTTTGGAGCCTGGGTGCATTGGCCGTTGGACTCCTCCTAACGGCGACGGCTTACAACGCCAGTCGTTTGCGCATTGAGGCCGAAGCCAGGAGCCTCTTCAATGGCTATTTTGATCGCATTCAGGCGTCCATCACGCAACAGTTTGAACAGACACTTCATGGCTTGAGAGGCGCCATTGGCGCGCAAGCCAGCTCAGAATTGAACGGCAGTCTGCGCAGAAACAATTTTCGTGCGTATGTGGCAACTCGAAACTTGCCGAGTGAGTTTCCGGGTGTTAGAGGCATTGGTTACATCGAGAGGGTCCGACGCTCAGACTTGCAGCGCTTTGAAACCGCCGAAAGAGCTGATCAGGCACCCGATTTCACCGTTACCACCCGAGGCAGTGACGAGGAGATGTACATCATCAAGTACATCGAACCGCTGGCGGCCAATCTTTCCGCCCAAGGCGTGGATGTTGGCGTTGAGTCAATTCGCCGTGAGGCGGTTGAGCGAGCCATTCACTCGGGCACCCCCAGCCTGACTGGCTCAGTCACGCTGATGCAAGATGCGCAGCAAAATGTCGGATTTCTCTATCTTGTGCCGGTGTATGCCGGTGGAAAAACACCCCCTACCAGCGCAGAACGACGGGTGGCCTTCACGGGTATTTTTTTCGCCGCGCTGGTCGCCAACGATTTGCTGGCCAAGTCTGCCAATGAGACTTTGGGTGAGATCGATTTCGAGCTTGACGACACACTCGGGGCAGCCAGCACCAGGCGGGTTTACTCTTCGCGGGCCAAACCGATGGGTATCAACGAGCACGTGGCATCGCCCGATTTTGAATCCAGCCGGTACTTCCAACAATCTCGTACGGTCTTCATTGGTGGCAATCCCCTCTTGTTGCGGGCACAAAGTAGCGCTGCGTTTGACGCTCGCATGGACTGGACCACCCCCCGACTGGTCGCCACGACAGGGGTCGGACTGAGCCTGCTGTTGGCCTACCTTGTCTGGCTGGTGCTTGGCGGTCGCGATCGGGCCCGGCGCCAGGCCGGGGTCTTGACGCGAGATTTGGCGCGAATGGCCCGTGTTGTTGAACACACCACGCACTTGGTGGCCATGTGTGGCACAGATCAGAAAATTGAATGGGCCAACGCCGCGTTCAATCGGGTATTTGGCGTGAACCAGGGGAGCACCATTGGCCTTCTTATGGAAGACCTCTTTCCAACCAATGCCGCCCACCCAGAGCAGAGCGCCTCTTTGCGCAAAGCGTTGGCGCAACGGGAAAGTGTTCGCCAAATCATGTCAAAGACCCGGGGTGAAGGGGAGACGCTTTGGCTCGACTTTGAGCTACAGCCTGAGCATGGCGACGACGGTCAGTTTTTGGGCTATGTGGCGATTGCCAGCGACATCACCCAACAGGAAGTGACAAACCAGCAGCTGGCCAAAGCGCTGCGAGACGCCCAAACGCTGATGAGTGCCATCAATCAACACTCGCTGGTCTCCATCACTGATCCCACAGGAACGATCACTTATGTGAACGATTTGTTCAGCGCCAGCAGCGGATACTCCCAAGAGGAGTTGATCGGCAACAACCATCGTCTCATCAAATCCGACCGTCAAGAGCCTGGCTTCAGCGCCAAGATGTGGGCCACTATTTCATCGGGGTCCGTTTGGCGCGGGGTGGTCTGCAACCAGACCAAGAAGGGTGCTCTTTATTGGATGGACACGCTAATCGCTCCGTACCTCAACGAGTTCGGCCACATAGAGCAATACGTCTCGATTCGAACCGATGTCACAGCAGCGGTGCTGGCCCAGCAAGCGCTGATTGAAGAGCGAGAAAGCCTAGCGCGCATCATTGCAGGAACCAACGCGGGCACTTGGTCCCTCAACGCTCAAACGGAACAATGCGAAATCAATGAACTTTGGGCTGCCATGCTGGGTTACACCAAGCAGGCATTAGAGCCAATCAATCCCCAGACCTGGCGGGATCTCTGCGAACCTGACGATTTACGACAAGCTTCAGTCTTGCTGACGCAGCATATGTCAGGAGAAATTGACCACTACGACGCCGTACTGCGAATGCGCCACCGACTCGGGCACTGGGTCTGGATTCAAACGCGAGGGACGGTGACATCACGCACATCCGATGGCAAAGCCCAGTGGGTGTCCGGTATTCATCTGGATATTTCCGAGCAAAGGAAAAACGCTGAAAAGCTGCAACGGGCCAACACCATCATGCAAAGCATTTTGGACAACATTCCGATCGGTCTAAGTGCCTTTGACAGTGAATTGAATCTGATTGCCAAGAACCAGCTCTTTCAAACCCACCTTGACTTCCCTGACGAGCTGTTTCTTAAGGACGGCACGTCGTTTGAGCGCATCATTCGCTTCAATGCCGACCGGGGAGAGTACGGCCCTGGGGACAAGGAACCAATGGTTCAAACCATTTTGGAACGCGCCAGCCACCCTGCGCTCCATCTATTTGAGCGCATTCGACCCAACGGAGTAGCGCTGGAAGTGAGAGGCGCGCCCATGCCGGGCGGTGGCTTCGTTACAACCTATGCGGACATATCACTTCGCAAGCAAGCCGAGGCCGAAATTGCACGCACGACTACCATGCTGCAGTCCATCCTGAATGCCGCCACGGAGATGAGTGTGGTGACCATTGGCGCCGACCACCGGATCACTTTGTTTAACAAGGGGGCTGAACGCCTGCTGGGCTACACGGCCGAGGAGGTCGTGGGTCACTACACGCCAGAACTGATTCATGACGCCGCTGAGGTGGCGAGCCGAGCAGCGGCCCTGTCAGCGCAGCTGGGACGCGACGTTGTTGGCTTTGAAGTTTTATTGGATCCGTCCATGCTGGGGAAAAAAAATGAATGGCGCTATCGACGCAAAGATGGAAGCCAAGTTCCGGTGACATTGGTGGTGACCGC
>JAGODZ010000328.1 GCA_017997975.1 Rhodoferax sp. | reverse complement strand
TGCTTTCTTCCAGCAATTTGCCCGAAGTGTCAGCTAATTTGTAGCGCAGCGTGACTGCTGTGTTTTTTTCAATCTTCATCAATTCTCTCCGTTTAGATCCTCATTATCGACGCACCACCCACTGAATCGCGGCGCTCACAGCGCAAATCAAACGGCACGTCAGTTCAAATATTTCACAACAAAAAAGCCTCTAGCCCTTGATAGGTCTGTGGGAGAAGCTATCTATTCAATAGCATTATGGGGTTATCCCTGATCCGCAAAGGGGCACGGATCCCCTCACACGGGCAAAGGTGAAATAATTGCCCTATTTCAACCGGAGGATATTCAACATGAGTGACACCCAACAGCGCATTGCCGACTTGGTCAAATCCAATGACGTGGTACTTTTCATGAAGGGCAACGCCAGTTTCCCCCAGTGCGGATTTTCCGGCCGGGCGATTCAGGTCTTGAAGGCCTGCGGCGTGGACGCCAAAGCCATCACCACGGTGAACGTGCTTGAAGATGATGAAGTTCGCGCAGGGATCAAAGAGTTCAGCAGCTGGCCCACCATTCCTCAGCTCTATGTCAAAGGTGAGTTCATTGGTGGCTCGGACATCATGATGGAAATGTACGAAAACGGCGAATTGCAAAAGGCGCTGGGTAACCCCGCTTAAGTCATTTCACCTGAGGGCCTGCGACACCCTGCAGGCTTGCTCAGTGTCACAAAACCACCGAAAGGTGGTTTTTTTTTCGCCTACTCCCTCCTCGTGGGGGAGGTGAAGGCCGCTCACGGTGACTTTATGCCTTGAACTCCCAACGCCGTTGTGCGCCAAACACGGCGTCAGGGTAGGGCGACTTGCCACGAGAACCGTTGTAACGCCCCAATGCCATGAACAGGTTGCCATTTTCTCGGTCCAGGTAATGCCGCAAAATGACACAGCCAAAACGCAAGTTGGTCTGCATGTGAAATAGTTTGCCTGCGTCACCGTCCGCCAACACACGGGTCCAGAACGGCATGATCTGCATGTAGCCACGGGCTCCGACGCTGGAGATGGCAAACTTTCTGAAGTTGCTCTCTACTTGAACCAGCCCTAACACCATGGCCGTGTCCAGCCCCGCTCGCCTAGTCTCATACCAGATCGTCTGAAGAAACTCTTGACGCGTGCGCCAGTCCGGTTTCTTGGTGCGCAAACGGTCACTCATGGCCCCTTGCCAGCGCAGGAAATCCAGCCGTGACCCAGTGTCAGGGAACTCGGGTACCGGCGGCGCATGGTTGGCAATGGCAGAGCTCAGCGCGGTGCGCACCGAGTCCATCAACGGCTCCTCGATCTGACGGCCCGCTTGCGCCGTCGGGTGAACAGAGAGCAATCCGAGCCCCCCCGCAAAGGAGGAAAGCAGGGTTCTGCGGGACAGCATTCCTGGCGCCAACCCCTTCAAACTTTCAGGCGCGATTGAATCAAGGCGGCGATCTCTGCCACGGGAACCTGGGTTGAGGCGGCATCGCGGCGGTGTTGGTACTCGACCATGCCCTCCTTCAAGCCCCGATCCCCCAAAGTGACTCGGTGCGGAACCCCAATCAACTCCCAATCGGCAAACATGGCACCCGGGCGCTCTCCCCGGTCGTCCAGAATCACATCGACGCCTGCCGCCAGCAAATCGCTGTACAACTGGTCAGCAGCCGCTTTGACGTCAGGAAACCGATCCGGGCCAATGGGGCAAAGCACCACAGTGAAGGGCGCCAACGCATCGGGCCAGATGATGCCGCGCTCGTCGTGGTTTTGTTCAATCGCAGCGGCAGGTAAACGGGTGATGCCAATGCCATAACAGCCCATTTCCAAGAACTGGGGTTTGCCGTTGACATCCAGAAAGGTCGCTTTCATGGCCTCGCTGTACTTGGTGCCCAAATAGAACACATGGCCCACTTCAATACCGCGCTCAATCGCCAACACGCCTTGTCCATCCGGGGATGCATCGCCCGCCACCACGTCGCGCAGGTCTGCCACCAGCTCCGGTTCAGGTAAGTCACGCACCCAGTTGACACCGGTCATGTGAAAGTCAGGTTCGTTGGCGCCACAAATCCAGTCCGCCATCACCGCCGCATCGCGATCCACCACGACCTTGAGGGCCTGCTTCAGGCCCACCGGTCCCAAATAACCGGGTTTGCAACCAAAGTGATCGTCAATTTCAGTGAGGGTGGCAAAGCGAAATCCTGCCAGGCCCGGCAGCTTTCCCACCTTGACTTCGTTCATGCTGTGATCTCCCCTCAGCAGCAACAGCCACACCTGTGATTTGACGACCAAGCCTTGGTCGTCCAAGGTGTCGGTCGCCAGCACCAAGGACTTCACGGTCGTCTTCAAATCGACTTTCAAATACTGGGCGACATCGGCGCAGGTACTCATGTCGGGCGTCGGTGTTTTTTCCATCGTCCGAGCAGGCGCGGGCCGAGGTTCCGTTGGGGCCAAGGATTCCGCCTTTTCGAGGTTGGCCGCGTAATCGCTGCTGGGGCAGTAAACGATGGCGTCCTCACCCGTTGCGGCAATCACCTGAAACTCTTCACTCAGGTCGCCACCAATGGCACCACTGTCAGCCGCCACCGCTCGGTAGGTCAAACCAAAACGGTCAAAGATACGGCGGTAAGCCTGTGCCATGACTTGGTAGCTGGCCTTGGCAGTGGCCGGGTCACGGTCAAAGCTGTAAGCGTCTTTCATGATGAACTCACGTCCGCGCATCAAGCCAAACCGAGGACGACGCTCATCTCTGAATTTGGTTTGGATCTGATAGAAGTTTTTCGGTAATTGCTTGTAGCTTTTGATTTCTTGCCGAGCAATGTCGGTCACCACCTCTTCACTGGTGGGTTGAATCACGAAGTCACGGTCATGGCGATCTTTGATACGCAACAATTCAGGGCCCATCTTCTCGAATCGACCGGTTTCCTGCCACAGCTCGGCAGGCTGCACCACCGGCATGCTCAATTCAATCGCACCAGCACGGTTCATTTCCTCACGAACAATGGCCTCTGCTTTTCGAACCACGCGCAGTCCCATGGGCATCAGGCTGTAAACACCCGCCCCCAATTTTTTGATCATGCCGGCACGCGTCATGAGCTTGTGGCTCACGACTTCGGCATCGGCAGGCGCTTCTTTGAGGGTTGAGATAAAGAATTGAGAGGCTTTCATGGCGAGAATCCGGGAATAACTGAGGGCTGTCGCCCTTGATGCGCAGCAAGTGCTGTGCATAATGGCAACAGTTTAAAAATTGGGGTTTGATTATGCTTGACCGTGACGGCTTTAGGCCCAACGTCGGCATCATCCTGCTCAACCAGAAAAATCAAGTGTTCTGGGGCAAACGCATTCGAACACACTCTTGGCAATTTCCGCAAGGCGGCATTGA
>JAGODZ010000327.1 GCA_017997975.1 Rhodoferax sp. | reverse complement strand
GGGAGTATGGGTCTTAAAAATCCATCGAGGGTTCGAATCCCTCCGATTCCTCCAAATTCAACCCCAAGTAAGAAATTACTTGGGGTTTTTTGTTGGCGGACTTCTAAGCAAGCGTTGAGTCATGAGAGGCCCAAAAAGCCGAACTTAATCGGCCATGTGACTTGTTCACTTAAGCTAGGTCAGTTGGCCTCATTGACCATTACTAATTTGCCCATCACGCCACGCGAGCCCATGTGAGCATAGGCGGCTTTCAAGTCAGCCATGGGCATGGTGGAGTCAATCACCGGTTTTATCTTTCCTTGGCCGTACCAATGAGCGAGTTCTCTCATCATGGCGGCATTGGCTTTGGGCTCTTTTTTCGCAAAGTCGCCCCAAAAAACACCGACCACAGAGGCGCCTTTGAGCAGCGTTAAATTCAGCGGTAGTGAGTGAATGGAGCCAGAGGCAAACCCCACCACCAAATACCGACCCCGCCACGCTATGCTGCGAAAGGCGGGCTCTGTGAAGTCACCGCCCACGGGGTCGTAGATCACGTCGGCGCCTTTTCCACCGGTTAAAGCGCGAACCGCGTCTTTGAAGTTGTCTTTGCTGTAATTGAGGGTGGCGTCCGCGCCAAGCGATTGACAGAGCGCACATTTTTCATCGGTTGATGCCGCGGCAATCACTTTGGCCCCCATGGCCTTGGCGATTTGAATGGCGGCTGTGCCCACGCCACCCGCAGCGCCCAGAACCAATACCGTTTCACCGGCCTTGAGTTGCGCTCTGTCAATCAACGCGTGGTGGGAGGTGGCGTAGATCATGATGAAGGCGGCCGCATCAACAAATGGAAAGTTGTCAGGCAGTGGCATGCAGAGCGCAGCGGGTGCGACCGTGTGTGTACCAAAGCCGCCTGTGCCTGACAGGCAGGCCACCCGCTGTCCGGGGTGGAGGTGGGTGACGCCGTCTCCGACAGCAACGACCGTGCCGGCGTATTCTGAGCCGGGCACAAATGGCAGCGGGGGTTTGATTTGGTATTTGTTTTGGACGATCAAGAGATCGGGGAAATTCAAACTTGCGGCCTTGATTTCGATCAGTACCTCGCCGGCTTGGGGTTGCGGTGTAGGCAGCTCTGTCCAAGTGAGTGCATCCATACCGATAGGGTTTTCACAGAGCCAAGCGTGCATGAAATAAATCTCCAAAAATGTGTGGAATGATAGGTGCAGGTGAGGGTGCTTTATGTCACTGCCGAGACCGTCAATCAATGGGCCTGCGTGGCCCCTACAATTTGCGACAAAACTGCTTAATCATGAAAATCTTAATTTCTAACGACGACGGGTACCAGGCGCCAGGCATTGTGGCTTTGTACGAGGCTTTGCGAGAGGTGGCGGAGGTAGAAGTGGTGGCCCCTGAGCACAATAACAGCGCCAAATCCAATGCCCTCACTTTGCATTCTCCGTTGTATGTGCATCACGCTCCCAATGGCTTCAGGTACGTCAATGGCACGCCAGCTGATTGCGTTCATATTGCGCTCAGTGGTTTGCTGGACTATCGCCCTGATTTGATTGTCTCTGGGATCAACAACGGTGCGAATATGGGCGACGACACCATTTACTCTGGCACGGTTGGTGCGGCCATGGAGGGCTATTTGTTTGGCATTCCATCGATTGCCTTCTCACAGGTTGATCGCGAATGGGTGCACTTGGAGTCCGCTGCCCGCAAGGCACGCGACCTGGTACTTCAGATGGCGCGTCAAAAGCTGATTGGCACCAAGCCTTGGTTATTGAACGTCAATATTCCCAATCGACCGTATGAGGACATCGGTCACATCAAGCTGTGTCGCTTGGGCCGCCGTCATGCCGCGGAAGCGGTCATCAAACAAACCAGTCCGCGCGGCGAGACCATGTACTGGATTGGCCCTGCAGGCGCGGCGATGGACAATGCGGAGGGCACAGATTTTCATGCAACCGCGCAGGGGTTCATGTCCATGACGCCGCTTAAGGTCGATTTGACGGACCATGATTACCTGAGCTATTGGGCTCAAACGGCTTCTCGATTGTCGGCGGGTGACTCGCTCACCGCCGCCCCAGATCAAGCGGCTTAACCGCCATGAAAGAGCGTCCGACTTTTCCCGCTCGACTGGACTTTTCGGGCGCAAAACCTGCACTAAAGCGCCCCGAGGCCTCCGCTGTCCGTCCCGCATTCAACGCCATTCCCGCGTCGTCTGTTCGCATTCAAACGGCGATCAGTGCCTTGGATTCCAGTTCAGTGCGTGCGCGCATGGTGACTCGGTTGATGGAGCAAGGCCTCAGCGATGCCGCGGTGATGTCTGCCATGCGGGTGGTCGAGCGTCATCGCTTCGTGGACAGTGCGCTGGGCAATCAAGCCTATGAAGACACCAGTTTGCCTATTGGGTTGGGGCAAACCATCTCCAAGCCCAGTGTGGTGTCGCGAATGGCCGAATTGTTGCGCAATGGCCTTGCTGGCAAGTTGGGCCGAGTCCTTGAAATTGGCACAGGGTGTGGCTATCAAGCAGCAGTCTTGAGTCATTTGGCCGTTGAGGTTTACAGCATTGAGCGCCTGCGGGGCCTGCACGACAGAGCGCGCGAGAATTTGCGTTATTTTCGAGTTCCTAATCTGCATCTGCTGTTTGGTGACGGCATGCTGGGCTATGCCAAAGGGGCACCGTATGCCGGCATCATTGCCGCAGCAGGGGGCGAAGCGATTCCTCAGGCTTGGATCGAGCAGTTGGCCGTGGGGGGGCGATTGGTGGCCCCCGTTTCGTCTTCTGGCAGCACGAAAAATCAAGCCTTGATCGTGATTGACAAGACGGCTCAGGGCATTCGCCAGACGGTGTTGGAAGCGGTTCACTTTGTCCCTTTAAAATCGGGTGTTGCATGAAGGGAAGTCTATGTTTGGTTTGAGTAGTCGCGTCAGTTCGGTGGTGGCCTTGTTGGTTGTTGGCGGATTTTTGGTTGGATGCACGTCAACACCGCTGAATCGTCCACCTGTGGTGGACCGGGGCGCGACGGTCGTCAGTGCAATGCCGGTCCTCGCGAGCCCTAATGTGCCATTGGTTAAGCCGCCACAGGGATTTGAAAATGCGGGTAAACCCGGTTATTACACGGTGAAACCCGGCGACACCATGACCCGCATCGCACTGGAGTCGGGTCAATCGTCGAAAGACATTGCGCGCTGGAGCGGCGTGGAGAACCCTAACAAAATCGAAGTAGGGCAGGTGCTTCGGGTGGTAGCCCCCGTACCGTCTTCGATGTCATCGGCGTCAGTCGCTGGCAGTGCGGGCGTCGTCACACTGCCTGTGACCCAAGGCACCGTGACCGCCACCGGAAATGCAGCACCCCCATCGTCCACCACCGTCACGACCGTGCAGGTGGGGGGAGGCGATGACGA
>JAGODZ010000326.1 GCA_017997975.1 Rhodoferax sp. | reverse complement strand
ACGGGCTATCCACTTAGCTCCTTGGACTCCATTTTTGCCAAATTTGATGGTGAAACCACTTGTTTGTAGGTTACCGGCGCAGTCGCCACCGCCTGCTCCAGCAGTCGATAGAAGAGCATCCCGCGCGAGAGCGATTTTCGTCTATTGAATCGAAAGACGAATTCGTCAAGATAGTGGTCTAACTTCGCGGGCTGCACCGCCCCTTGATGTGTCCCAAGTAGCCATCGCTGGATGAGCGAGGCCACCCGGTGGACGCCTGGCATAGAGATATGTGCAGGCGTCTCGGAGCCGAGCATAACCGTTCGCTGATGCCCGTACCCTTCATCTTTTAGGCTTCGATAAGCTGCAGAGCCATCTGTGTGCACGGTGGCACCGACTTGGATGACATCCTTCACAAAGGGAATGACCTGACGTGCTGAAGCATCAGTAATGCGGCGCAAGCGAATTCGACCAAATCCTTTGGGCTCCAACATCTCGACAGCGATGACAACAAGGGTCTTGGTTATGTTGGGGTTACGCCTTGTTCCTCCGACGGGAATGGTTTTATCGCCGATAGCGACATACGTTTCATCGACTTCTACAATGCCATTAAGCAAGTCTCTCCCAGGGCGAATCATGGCGCGGCGAAATCGATGCAGCATAGTCCAGGCTGTCTGGTAGCTTCCCAGTCCCAACACGTGTTGTAACCCCAAGGCGCTCACTCCATGCTTCTGATTGGTGATGTACCAAGCGGCTGCCAGCCACACTTTGAGGGGGGTCCTGGTTTTGTCAAAAATGGTTCCCGCAGTCACGCTGGTTTGGTGTTTGCAGCTTTGACAAATCAGGCGACAGCGACTGGTCTTGATGGGGATGCCGACAACGCCGCAACTCGGGCAGATGAATTCTTTGGGCCAACGCAGTCGCTCCAGATAATCAAGACAGGCTTGTTCACTATGGAACCAGTCCATGAATTGACTCCACGTTTTGGGGTAATCTTGCCCTGCAATCGGTGGCGGATGGCTTTCACTCATCAGGCCATTTTGCCATCCAAGGAGCTAAGTGGATAGCCCGTTATTTTATCCAGCATGCAATATCAAATCAACCAAAATACAGATGTGCAGCTCACGCTGCACGCGCTATCCATCCCCGGCCTGAACGCCGGGGCTTTCCGCGCATTTTGGTGAAGTCCGCCAAGCGTTGTTGGGCAAGCAGACGGTGGGCGAAACCCTCAAGTCGGTGAGCACCAAAGTTGACAGCCTGATGCGCAATGCGGGTTACTATAAAAAATAGGGGTAATTAGTGTCTGGCCGAAAACCCCGGCAAGCCACGCCCAGCTTAGGTTTGACCTGTTTTTTGAGGTGCGAAGATTTTTACAAAAAACTTGCTGTAGCTATAGAGATTTTTGAAAATTCTTCCAAAATGAAAATTTTCAGCAAATCTTCGTTTCGAGAATTGGCCTGAAAGCCACAGCCAGTTTGACTTTCAGGGTTTTCTGTCAAGCACTAATTAGGAGGTTGGTCTTTGACTGGGGTTGGGTCTGTTGCACGACTGGCGCATTGACTGCCGTCCGGCCGGAGTCTAAGCGGAGCAAGTGGTCGCAAATTCAACCAACATCTTCGGCACCTAGCTCAAAGACAAGAGATGACGTTGGCTTTCAAAGCGACGCGCTTGGCCTGTCATTGGATCGACAAATTCAATGGACTTGGCTAACAATTGCAGAGGATGGTGATAGTCGATTTGCCCTTCTGGCGTTAAAACTGGATACAGACCATCGCCCAATAGGGGTAGCCCCAATGCCGCCATGTGCACACGCAACTGGTGGCGCTGACCGGTCACAGGATGCAGCCGGTAACGGGCATGCGCTCCATTTGATGAGACTTCGGTCACATCCACACGGGTGACGGCATTGGGCGGGCCGTTCACCTCGTGCTGCAGCATGAAATGGCCGGCTTCTTCGATACGGCTTTCACGGGTTAGGGGCAGAGCCAGTGCGGGGTTCCATGGTGCGATGGCTTCGTAGGTTTTTTGCACCTCGCGCGCCCGAAACAAGGCCGCATAGGCGCCCCGGCTGCGGGCCTGCACCGAGAACATCACCAAGCCGGCGGTGTCGCGGTCAATGCGATGAATGGGCACCAGCGCGTCCAGGCCGAGTTGGCGTTTGAGCCGCACCAACACCGTCTCTTGCAGGTAGCCGCCTGAGGGCATGACGGGCAAGAAGTGCGGCTTATCGACCACGATGAGGTGCTCGTCTTGAAACAAAATCACCGCTTCAAACGGGATGCGCGGCTCGTTGGGCACGCTGCGGTAGTAGTACACGCGCAGCAGGGGCTGGTAAGGCCGCTCTGCCGTGATGGCTTGGCCCTGCGCGTCCAACACCTTGCCCTGCGCCATGCGCTCCCGCCACGCCGACTCGGAAATGGCAGTGAATTTTTGCACCAGAAACGCCAGCACGGTCGGCCAGGGGCCGGGCGGCAGCACCGTGGCGCTGGGCCCCACGCCGTTCAGCGCGGGCGGCACCACCACCGAGACCATCGGGGTGCTCATGGTGAGTGGACCGGGTTAGACGCGCTCAAACACCACATCCCACACGCCATGGCCGAGCTTGATGCCCCGGTTTTCAAACTTGGTGAGCGGGCGGTAATGTGGCTTGGGGGCATAGCCCTCCAACTCAGGGTGGCTGGTACTGGCCGTGTTTTTCAACAAAGGCTCGGCGCTGAGCACTTCCAAAATTTGCTCCGCATAGGGCTGCCAGTCGGTGGCGCAGTGCAGGTAGCCGCCCACCTTCAGGCGTGCTGCCAGCTTGGCGATCAAATCCGCCTGAATCAGGCGGCGCTTGTTGTGCTTCTTTTTGTGCCACGGATCGGGGAAAAAAATATGCACGCCGTCCAAGCTTTCTAGCGGCAGCATGTGGTCAATGACTTCCACCGCGTCGTGCGAGACGATGCGAATGTTGCTCAAGCCTTGCTCACCAATGCGTTTGAGCAGGGCGCCCACGCCGGGTTCATGCACTTCACAGCACAAGAAATTTTTCTCGGGCATGACGCCCGCAATATGGGCGGTGGCCTCGCCCATGCCGAAACCGATCTCCAGAATGACAGGCGCTTTTTCTACATCATTTTGGCCTCTAGCCCCCGTCGCATGTGCGTAAGCAGCTTCGAAATCGATAGCGCTTGATTGGTAGGGCAGGAGGAAGGTGGCGCCCAGCTCTTCAAACGCTTTGGTTTGACCGGTGGTGATGCGGCCAGCGCGGCGCACAAAGCTCTTGATTTCTTTGGGGTAGGCCACTCCTTCGGGCGCGCTGCCCCGAATGCGCAGTTTGCGGGTGCCCGGGAGAGTGTCGGGCAGGGTGGGGTCGGTTGGGTTTGTATCGTTCACGGTGCAAGATTGTAGAGAAGCGGGCCGTGTTGGCCCCCGTGTTGTGT
>JAGODZ010000325.1 GCA_017997975.1 Rhodoferax sp. | reverse complement strand
GCGTTCAATGGCATCGCCATCAAACACGTTCCTTCGGTATTTGGTCACGAAGATCAACTGTAATTGCATGGCAAAGGCACAATGCCTGCCTGATCTGATGGCTTGTTTTTCTTCCATAGATCAAATCCAATTGATTCCATGAAACCGGTCAAGACACGCACCTCACAATCCGCCCAGCGCCTGAAGAGCGGTCAGGTTCACTACCAGGGTGTGCCCCTGTCTTTGTGGGACAGCTATGGCCTCAAAGACTTTGCCACCCTGTCAAACGGTGAAAAGGTTGAAGCGCAAAAAATCTACCGAGGTGCAGAAGAAAAACTGGCGGTTGCGCAGCGGGCGAACCATAAAAAGCGGGTCAAAGCAATACACGCGCAAATTGCCAACCGCAGGAAAGACTTTCTGCACAAACTGAGTATCGAACGGGTCAAAAACAATGGGGCGATATTTGTCGGTGATGTGAATGCCTCAGGGCTGGCAAAAACCAAGATGGCCAAGAGCGTCTTGGATGCAGGCTGGAGCGCATTCAGAACCATGCTGAAGTACAAATGCGATCACGCGGCTGTAGGGTTCGATGAGGTGAGTGAGAGCTACTCGACGCAAGAGTGTTGTGTGTGCCATGCGCGTACTGGCCCCAAGGGGCTTGCCGATTTGTCGGTGCGCCAGTGGGTGTGCAGCGGGTGTGGTGCGCAGCATGACCGGGACACGAATGCGGCCAAGAACATTTTGGCGCGGGGTTTGGCTCTCATGGCTGACTTGGGGTTTTGCCAAATTGCCATTGCAGGGGAGGCGAGAGTCGTTGAAGCTGCAATGAATGAGGGGGGGGCGCAAGCACCATCGCCAGGGCCGGACATGGCCCTCTGGATGCAGGAATCCCCTTTCAAGTTGCTTCAAGCAATTTGGAAGGGGAGGATGTCAAGAAAGTGATTGAAGCGCAGGCTTGTATGAAGTTAGAGCACGACTTTGACCATCGGGTGGGTAGAGAGCGTGCGGTACAACTCATCCAGTTGTTCGCGGCTGGTGGCGGTCACGGTCACGGTCACGCCTAAGTACTTGCCGCCTTTGCTTTCGCGCAACTCAATGGTGGAGGCGTCAAAGTTGGGGTCAAACTGGGCGGCGATGTGGGTCACCGCTTGCACGTAGCCGTCCACCTTGAGGCCCATGACCTTGATGGGGAACTGGGAGGGGTACTCAATCAGGGACTCTGAGGGAGGGATATCGGTGGGCGCGGACATGGGGCGGTTCCTTAGGCAAAGAAAAAGGCAGACCTCACGCGGGGGTGCGGGGCTGCGCCTTGATCAGCTGGTAGCCAGCCAAGAGCTGCGAGTAAATGGGGCCGGGCCGGCCGTTTCCAACCGGCTGGCCATCCAGCGTGGTGACTGCCAGCACTTCTTTGGTGGCGGAGGACAGCAGCACCTCGTCGGCGGCCAGCACTTCGGCACGGGTGATGCGGCGCAACTCAAACGGAATGCCCTGGGCGCGGCAGATTTCTTCTATCAAGCTGAAGCGAATGCCTTCCAGCACCAAGTGGTCTTTGGGCGGGCCCATGACAACGCCGTCTTTGACCACCCAGACATTGCTGGCGGCGGCCTCACTCAGGTGGTCGCCGCGAAACATCACCGTCTCAATCGCATCCGCATCAAAGCTGATTTGGCGGGCAAAGACGGCACCCAGCAGGCTGGTGCTCTTGATATGGGCTTTTTCCCAGCGGAAGTCGGCGGCGGTGACGCAGGCCACGCCTTCGCTGCGCTGCGTCTCGGAGGGCGGCTTCATCACATGGGTCATGACGAACACGGTGGGGGTGATGTCGGTGGGCATCACGTGGTCGCGCATGGCGACGCCACGGGTGACTTGGATGTAGATGAGTTGATCGGTGTTTTCGGCTGCAACGCCCGTCGATGCTGCGTAAGCAGCTACCAATTGAAGAGCAATATCGGACCATTCAGCGTGCGTCAGTGGATTGGCCATGCGCAGCTCGGTCAAGCCGCGGTCCAGGCGGGCCATGTGCTGTTTGAAGCCAAACAACTGACCGCCATAAACCGGCACCACTTCGTACACACCGTCGCCAAAAATGAAGCCACGGTCCATGACGCTGATCTTGGCATGGGGCAGGGTGGTGAAGTCACCGTTGAGGTAGCAGGGGAGGGGGGGCAAATGAGTCATGGCTGAATTATGGACGGCAAGGGTTAAAGGGGATGGAGTTTGGCTGTACTGGACATGATACAAATGTTTCTGTATTATAAAAATGAATCAACTGTTTCAATAATTTGACCTTGCCCTACCAACACCTCACCCATCTGCTGGACAGCCGCTTTGAGCACTTAAGCCCCGAGCTGCAACGCGCTGCACGCTGGGTGCGAGACCATCCGGCGGAATTAGGCCTGCAGTCGATGCGCCAGTCGGCCCATGCCGCGAGTGTGTCGCCGGCCACCATGACGCGGCTGGCTCGGGCCTTGGGGTTGGACAGTTTTGAGGCCATGCGCCGGCCCTCAATGGCGGCATTTGCCTTGTCAGTGGCGCGGGGTGCGGGTACACAAGACGCGCCAGCGGCGGTACTGGCGGTCGATGCCACGCTGGGCCGGATGCGCCAATCGCAGGCCGGAAATCTGGCCTCCGCCTATGACCGTAACCCCAGCCCCCAGCTGCGGGCCGCCGCCCAATCGATTTTGGCGGCGCGAGACGTGATCTTTTTGGGCCTGCGTGCCAGTTTTGGCATTGCTTACCACCTTCACTACAGCTGCGACTGGCTTCGTCCCGGCGTGCGTTTGGCCACGGATGCAGGCGGCGCTTGGGGCGATCAGGTGCTGGCCTTGACACCAGAGGATTTGTTGGTTGTGGTCAGTCAAGCGCCCTATACCCGTCAGACGGTGGAGGCCGTGCAGGCGGTGCGACAACGGCAGGTTCCGGTCTTGGCCTTGACGGACAGCCCCTTGTCGCCCTTGGCGCGACTGGCGCAGCAGTCCTTGCTATTCGAGGCGGCCTCGCCCACGTTTTTTCACTCCATGGCGGGCGCTCAGGCCTTGGCTGAGGCTTTGATGGCGTGCGTGGCCGAGCAAGGCGGGCTTGCGGTGAAGAAGCGTTTGACCGAACGCCAGCAAAGTCTGCAACACGCCCACGCTTACTGGGAAAAGCAAGCCCCACCCCGTTCTGAACCAGTTTCAACCCCTTCAACACCCACTTCACGCCTATGAACACGACACTCACTTCCGTCAGCCCCGCCTCCACCAAGGTCTTTCATCGTCAGTTGCAGCATGACCTGCCGGTGGCGGTGTCGGGCCAGGGCATCACTCTGACGGATGCCAATGGCAAAACCTATTTGGATGCGTGTGGCGGCGCGGCCGTGTCGTGCCTGGGGCATGGGCACCCAGAGGTGCTGGCGGCCATGCATGCGCAGATCGACAAGTTAG
>JAGODZ010000324.1 GCA_017997975.1 Rhodoferax sp. | reverse complement strand
CGGGAGTCGGCAATGTTGAGCAGTGCCGCAATGATTTCTTTGTCTGATTTGCTGCGCAAATTGGCAATGCCGTACTCGGTCACCACAATGTCTCGCAGAATGCGGGGAATCGTCATGTGACCATAATTCCACACGATGTTGGAACTCGCCACACCGTCTTTCACCCGGTGGCTGTTGAGCATCATGACCAAGCGCCCGTCCTGTAGCGCGTGAGCCATGGAAACAAAGTTGTATTGACCACCGACCCCACTCACCACCCGGCCATCCTCTAAGCCATCAGAGATGACACCACCGGACAAGGTGACCATCAAACAGGTGTTGATAAAGCGACCGTCTTTGCGCTGCAGCGTTTTGAGCTCTTGGTTGCCATACAGGTGGTTCACGTTGTCCACCGTGGTCATGCAAATGAGTTGGTTCTCGGCTTCGCTCATCTGGCGCAGGTAATCGTAAAAACTGCGGGGGCCCAAAAAGAAGCCGCCGTGCATCAGCACACCGCCCTTGAGTTGATCCCCCAGGCAATGCTGCACCACCAAGCGCAGCGACGCTTCATCGGCCAAATTCGGGTCGATGGCCAGACCGTCCACGTGCAAAACGCCCTCGATCCAATGCACGCCAGGCTTGAAGACGCCGTATTGGACCAAAAACGCCACATCGGCAGGCATCAGCCGATGGGGGATGACGTCAAACTTCACCAATTGCACCAGCAGCGCGGGGGTCACTTGCTCGGTGATCAACCCTTCATTGAGCAAACGCTGAATCACCACATGGTCGTACACCTTGCGCCGCAAAATGCCGCTTTTGTAGAGTTCTAAAAATCCGTTGACAAACATCTCAGACGATCCGTACAAACCTTTCTCAAAAGCTTGGGTTCCACCTATGCGTTGAACCAAATCCCCGCTGTTCTCCATGATCTCCAAATCGTCAACCACCGCTCGGTACTGCTCGTTTTGCTGGTCACGCAAAATAATGGAATAGGCAATCGCATCGCCCAGCGAGCCAATGCCAATTTGCAAGGTGCCACCATCTTTGACCAGCGTGCTGACCTGCATGCCAATCATGAAGTCCGTCATCTCCACCGACATATTGGGCGTACTGAACAGGGTGTAGTCATAGTCCGGGTTGTCCACCACCATGTCAAAGGTGGACACCGGCACCATGGCGTCGTTGTACATGAAAGGCAGGTTGTTGTTGATCTCAGCGATGATGGCGCAGCGGTAGTCCGAATGGGCCTCCATGTCGCGCAGCAGGGGGGCAAGGCTGGGCAACACATCCGGGTTACAACTCAGGCTGAAGTAAGTCTCCCCCTGAATCGTCTTCTTGGCCACAATTTGCGACAGCACGTTGACACCGTTTTCCAGCATGTCGCGGCAAATATGCGTGTAATTGCTGCTGATGTAATTTTGTTGCTCCACCACGTTGTTCAAGAACACCCCGGCTTTCATGAAAAACTCAGACACCTCCACATTGGGCGGTAAGGTGTTGCGACCCAGATCCGTCAGGTAATCCAAGGCGGGGTAGTTTCCCCATACCCGCTCGACAAAGGGTTGGAGGAACTTCTTCTCCAAATCACTGCTCCCTTTGGGAACCTCCAACGACAACGCCGTCATGATGCGCAACTGCAGGCTGGGGTCTTGTTTGGCGCGCAAATACAAGGCATTCACCAGGTGATTGGGCTTTCCCAAACCCAGTGGCATACCAAACACAATGCGCTTGCCAACCTTGGCAATAATGGCATCAACACAGCGCTCAACATCGGTGAAGGTACTTGTTTCGTGAGGAGGATTTATGGCGGTCATGGTGGGCGAAAAATGAGGAGTGACTGAGACTAAATACGAAAAGACACGGCTTCGAGCGCTTCTGTGACCGAGTGGGTTTCTTGCAGCACCTGCAGGGCCACGCCCACGCCCAGCCACTCCTCCACTGACGAATTCACCCCCGCAATCTCTGAGAAACGGTGGTAGCGCGCTTTCAAGTAGTCAATGGCTTCGTCCGCGCGCTCGTCTTCAAATTCATAAATACTGAGGGTGGCAATGCCCCCATCAATGCTGCTGCGAATGTAGGGGCCTTTCACGCGCATGTCCTCTGGCAACGGCGCAACCGTGCCATAGCAACTCGCGACGTTCATCGCGGCCTCAGCAGAAAACAAAAGCTTGCCGAACATGATCATTCCCATCTCCCTTGGTTGGTTGACGCCAGCAAGCGACCCACGCCCGCAGCTCGGGCATGGTGCCGGTTTCCAAATGTCTCCGTCATGATGTAGGTCAATTCAGCAGCGAAGGCATGGTCAATCACATTCACCTTTCAAACAGACCGCTTTAGCAGCGGTCACGCCTTATGTCCCCGCGCAAGTGCGTCGGCAGGGATAATTCCCGCCCATGAACCTCACACTTTCTATTTTTCCATTGGGCTGGCAGCATTATTTGCTGGGTGGCCTGTTGATTGGCGCTGGAACTGGCCTGCTGTTTGTGCTGACGGGGCGCATTGGCGGCATGAGCACGGTGTTTTCCAGCACTTGGTCTTACGTCGTGCAGCGGCCCTTCTTTCAGCAAGACCGGTTTTTGGCGTCGCGCGGCTGGCGGCTCGTTTATGCGCTGGGATTGGTCCTGGGCGCCTTGATTTGGTGGCTGGGTTTCGCTGGCGGCGTGACTGAAGCCACCGCAGTTCCCGCGTGGCAACTGTTGCTGGGTGGATTTTTGGTGGGTTACGGTGCCCGTTTGGGCAATGGTTGCACCTCGGGGCACGGTATTTGCGGGCTGGGCTCTTTTCAATGGCCGTCACTGATGGCCGTGCTGACCTTCATGGCCACCGCCTTTCTAACCGCCAACTTGGCCGCAAGGTGGTTGGCATGACGACCGTCAAGCACCGCGTTTCTCGGGTGATCGCCACGCTGATGGCGGGCATGTTGTTTGGTTTTGGCTTGTCTTACGCCACCATGATTCGCCCGGAGGTGGTGCTGAGCTTTCTGCGTTTTGAGGATTTTGGCCTGATGTTGGTCATGGGCGGCGCAGTGGGGGTGGTCGCACTCATCTACACACTGGCACCTCGGGTGCTCCAACAGCCGTTGCTGGACGATCACTTTCACCTCCACCCCAGCCAGTGGAACCGAGATACCGCTGTGGGAGCGGCCTTATTTGGTATCGGCTGGGGATTGTGTGGCGTGTGCCCCGGCCCGGCCATTGCCGGATTAGGCGCCGGTAACTGGAGCTTATTGTGGGCCTTGGCAGGGATCGCAGCAGGCGCATTGGCGCAAGGGTGGAGAGCGCGATAACTGTAAACGGCGTCATTGCGCGAAAGAAAGAGGGTTGATCCCAGCCGTTGAGATTATTCAAAGCGGCATCCCGTGCCTCAATGGAAGGCTTGAATCAAGGGCTCAGTACACTCGGTCGCCAACATCGGATTTCATAACAATCGCCCGGCTCAGAACCCTAAC
>JAGODZ010000095.1 GCA_017997975.1 Rhodoferax sp. | reverse complement strand
GAGCATTCCCCCGGAGGCCAGCGCCACGCTCAAGATCATCCAGTTGTCGAGAATAAATTTCACTTTGTTCCTTGTAAGTAACCGACGCTAAACCCGGCATTTTAGAATGGCGGTGCGCGCTGCGCTCCCGCCCTTCGTTTTGCCTCACCCCAAATCCTGTTTTATCAGTGCCTTTGGGGTCACTTGAACGCTCACACACCATGTACAAATTAGTGCTTATCCGCCACGGCGAATCCACCTGGAACCTTGACAACCGTTTTACCGGCTGGACCGACGTTGACCTCACGCCCACCGGCGTGGAACAAGCCAAGACCAGTGGACAGCTGCTCAAAGCCGAGGGTTATGAATTTGACATTGCCTACACCAGCGTGCTCAAACGCGCCACCCGCACCCTTTGGCATGTGCTGGATGAAATGGACCGAACCTGGTTGCCCGTGGTCAAAAACTGGCGCTTGAACGAGCGCCATTACGGTGCGTTGCAGGGTCTGAACAAGGGTGAAACGGCCAAACAATACGGCGATGCACAAGTGCTGGTCTGGCGTCGCAGTTACGACACCCCCCCTCCCGCGCTTGAAGCCACCGACCCACGCAGCGAACGCAGTGACCCCCGTTACGCCAAACTCGCGCCTGAGCAGGTGCCACTGACGGAGTGCCTGAAAGACACTGTTGACCGTGTCATGCCGTTTTGGAACGAGGCGCTGGCACCGGCCATCAAAGCAGGCAAACGCGTGGTGGTGGCTGCTCACGGCAATTCGATTCGCGCCTTGGTGAAGTACTTGGACAAAATTTCTGACGATGACATTGTGGGGTTGAACATCCCCAACGGCATTCCTCTGGTCTATGAGTTGGACGAGGCGCTCCAACCCATTCGCCACTACTACTTAGGCGACGCTGAAGCCGCTGCCAAGGCCGCCGCTGCGGTGGCATCCCAAGGTAAAGCGTAGGTAAACCTGGAACCTCTGAGGCGATCGACACTCCAACCGTGTACATTGGAATGACACAGGAAAAAATATGGGTCACAAACTGAAAATTACCGGATGGATTTCGCTGGGCATCATGGCAGGTGCACTCACCACTGTCTCTTTGCAGACAGTGGCGCGCGGCACGATGGCACCCCTGCCGTTAGAGGAGTTACAACAATTGGCGGCTGTTTTTGGCATGGTCAAAAGCAACTACGTCGAACCCGTTGACGATAAAAAACTCATCAGAGACGCCATCGCAGGCATGGTGGCCGGCTTGGACCCGCACTCCGTCTACCTCGACAAGAAAGCGCTGAAAGACTTCAACGAGGGCACCACGGGCAAGTTTGTTGGTGTGGGCATTGAAATCTCGCAAGAAGATGGCTTGATCAAGGTGGTGTCCCCAATTGAGGGTTCACCCGCCTTTCGCGCTGGCCTGAAACCCAACGATCTGATCACCAAGATTGACGACACGCCGGTCAAAGGTCTGTCGCTCAATGAAGGCGTGAAGCGGATGCGGGGAGACCCCAACACCCAGGTGGTCTTGGCCATCTTCCGCAAGGCGGAAAATCGGTCTTTCCCGGTCACGATCATTCGCGAGGAAATTCGCACCCAGTCGGTCCGAAGCAAGGTGATTGAACCCGGCTACGCTTGGATTCGCCTCAGCCAGTTCCAAGAGCGAACAGTCGAGGATTTTGCTCGCAAGATGGAAGAGATTTACAAGCAAGAACCCAAGCTCAAGGGGCTGGTGCTGGATTTGCGCAATGACCCCGGTGGTTATTTGGATGCGGCTGTTGCTGTGTCTGCGGCCTTTTTGCCAGAAAACGTCACCGTGGTTTCTGCCAACGGACAATTGGCCGACAGCAAGTTCACCTACAAAGCGTCCCCACAGTTCTACCAACGCCGTGGCGGCCCGGATCCGCTCAAGCGCTTGAACGAAGTGACCAAAGGCGCTCTGAAAAACGTGCCGCTGATCGTGTTGGTGAACGAAGGCTCTGCCTCCGCCAGCGAAATTGTGGCGGGTGCCTTGCAAGACCACAAACGGGCGGCCATTCTGGGCAATCAGACCTTCGGCAAAGGCTCAGTTCAAACGGCGGTTTGCCTTGACTCATCGTTTCGCATGGACAACTGTCCAACGGCTGCCTTGAAGCTCACCACCAGCCGCTACTACACGCCCACTGGCAAATCAATTCAGGCCAAGGGCATTGTTCCTGACGTGATGATCGATGAAACAGAGGAAGGCAATATTTTTGCCGCTCTGCGAACGCGCGAAGCTGATTTAGAAAAGCACCTGAACAGCGGTCAAGGTGCCGAAGAAAAGAATGAGATTCGCGAGAAAGCCCGGGAAGAAGCGCGTAAACGGCTGGAAGAAGAGTTGAAGAAGCCAGCAGCGGAACGCATCGTTCCCGAATTCGGCTCAGACAAAGACTTTCAGTTGAAGCAAGCCATCAATCAGCTCAAAGGCCTGCCGGTCTTGGTCAGCAAAACGATGGTGGAGCGCGAAGAAGAGAAAAAAGAGGAATAGACCCGGGCATGAACGATGAGGAGCTTCTGCGCTACTCGCGCCACATTCTGCTGGATGACATTGGCATTGAGGGGCAGCAGCGAATCATGGGCAGTCGAGCCCTGATCATTGGCGCGGGAGGACTGGGCTCCCCCGTCGCTCTGTTTTTGGGCTCTGCCGGTGTGGGTCACTTGACCATCGTTGACAACGACACCGTGGACCTGACCAATTTACAGCGTCAAATTGCCCACACCATGAGCCGCGTGGGTCTGCCCAAGGTGGACTCTGCTGAGGTGGCTGTTGCCGCCCTCAACCCCACTGTCACGGTCGTGCCGATGGTGGCGCGTGCAGACGCCGCCTTGCTGGATGAACTGGTCGCCCAAGCCGATGTGGTGCTGGATTGCTGCGACAACTTTGCCACCCGTCACGCCATCAATGCAGCCTGTGTCAACCATCAAAAACCATTGGTGTCAGGCGCTGCCATTCGCTTCGATGGTCAAGTGGCCGTGTATGACGCGCGCGACGACACGTCGCCTTGCTATGCCTGTGTTTTCCCGCCAGACGATGCGCTCTTAGAAACCCGTTGTGCCACGCTGGGCGTCTTCGCGCCGCTGGTGGGCATCATTGGCTCTCTACAGGCGGCAGAAGCATTGAAATTATTAAGTGGCGTGGGACGGGCGCTGACGGGTCGGCTGCTCATGTTGGATGCTCGCGTTATGGAGTTCACCGAAATTCGCATGGGACGCCAAGCCGAATGCCCGGTCTGCGGTGCCTCACCCTAAACACCAGCTCACGGCTTGAGCGGGAAGCAAGTTCCATGTTGCTTGCGGAAATCACGGGGCAACTGGGCGTCATCTTGGGAAAAGAGGCCACGCCGCTCCCAACGTGCCGACTTTTCTTCACTCGCGTAAGGCCCCATGCTCTTGCGCCAACGGTAAGACCAAGCTTGGCCGCTGCGCACCATCTCAGCGCCAATGTCTTGCCCGCGAAAAGTCAAACGAGCCAAACCCCGACCATAGTCATCCTGCGCACGAACCGTGACCTCCAATGTCCGATGAAGCGTAAGTGCCTGCAGCGCCGCACGCGAGGCCTCTCCACCAGCCTGACAAATCTCAGGGGCATCAATGCCCTCCAAGCGGAGTTTGAGCCGGTGGCCTCCTGACTCTGGCTGCACCCACACCGTGTCGCCATCAGACACGCGCGTCACGTGGGCCGTGAACACGTCTTGGCCCTGGGCGCAAGAGCCAACCAACACAAAAAAAACCAATAGATAGCGGTGGTTCATCAACAGTTTGAAGAGGCGGCGCACAGGGGCAAAAGCAGCCGCTAGGATAGCGGACCTGCTACCCCTCCCATCGTATGCCACTGCTTCACCGCCTGTTTCCATTTCTGAGCTGGCCTCGCCCCTCCCCCGAGTTGTTGCGTGCTGATATTTTGGCCGGCCTGTCGGTGGGATTGATGGTGATTCCACAAGGTGTCGCCTACGCCACCCTGGCAGGGATGCCGTTGATCACAGGCATCTACGCGGCCATGTGGCCCGCTTTGATCGCCGTTTTGTTCAGCGCCTCCAGCCGGCTGTCTGTGGGCCCCACGGCACTGACCGCGCTGTTGATTGGTACCTCTTTAACGGGGCTGGCTCAACCCGGCAGCGCGCAATGGGTTGAAATGGCGGTCTGGCTGGCGTTGATGTCGGGCGCATTGCAGGTGGGTTTGGGTTTGTTCCAGTTCGGATGGTTGCTGAACTTGGTGAGCGCCCCGGTGTTAATGGCGTTCACGCAAGGTGCTGCTTTGTTGATCATCAGCTCCCAGCTGCCTGCCCTGTTGGGACTAGAGGGCAGTTGGCACCAGCTGGTGAACCTGAGTGCCTGGCACTTGCCATCGGCAGCGTTTGGCTTGAGTTGCCTGGCGCTGCTGACGCTGGCCAAACGCTGGAAACCGACTTTCCCTACCGTGCTGCTCATCGTTGTGGCGTCGGCGGGAGTGAGTTTTTGGACTGGGTTTGAAACCAGCGGCGGTACCGTTGTGGGCGCATTACCCCAAGGACTGCCGACGCTCTATATTCCGAAGCTTCTCGACTGGAAAACGCTGCAGACGCTGCTGCTCCCTACCTTGGTGATCACCTTGGTGAGTTTTCTGGAAACCGCCTCCAGCGCCAAAATCGACAATGAGAAAGCCGGTCGCCGTTGGAATCAGAATCAAGACTTGATTGGACAGGGCTTGGGGAAAATCACTTCAGGCCTGTGCGGCAGCTTCCCCACCAGTTCCTCTTTTTCCCGTTCGGCCCTGGCTTTGTACGCGGGCGCGCGATCGGGTTGGGCCACGATTGCGTCGGTGACGGTGGTGCTGGTTGTGCTGCTGGCCTTCACTCGGGTGTTGAGCCATGTCCCTCAAGCCGTTCTGGCCGCCATCGTGCTAACGGCTGTGTCGGGGCTGATCAAGCCTCGTGCGTTCATGAAGTTGTGGAGGGTCTCGCGCGCTGAAGCCAGTACGGCCGTGGTCACCTTGGTCATCACGGTGGCGGCAGCGCCAGCGCTTCATTGGGGCGTGCTATCAGGCATGTTGATGGGCCTGAGCTACTTTCTGTACCAGCGCCTGCACCCTCGCATCATTGAAGTGGGTCTGCACCCAGACGGCAGCCTGCGTGACCGTCACTTGTGGCATTTAGAACCCATTGCACCCCAGGTGTATGCGCTTCGGATGGACGCAGAACTTGACTTTGCCTCGGCCAGCGATTTGCTGCGCACGATTGCCGAACACATCACCCATCACCCAGACCATCGCCATGTCTGTTTATTTGCGCATCCTATTAACCGAATTGACGCCACGGGTGTTGAGGCCTTCTCGCAACTCTGCAAAACCGTCGATTCGCATGGGGTGACACTGCACCTGAGTGGGCTCAAGCTGCCTGTGGAACAGCTGCTGCGTCGTGCAGGGGAATTGACGAATCCTGCACAACCCGTCATGTACCGAAGCGATGCCGAAGCACTGAAATCACTTCGTGCCTTGGCTGCGTTATCTGTCGTTCAGCGCTAAGCTGGAATTCGAGCGCAATTTGAGCTGCCGCCATCCGCCATGCTGTTAGACTCAATTTTTTGAATCTTCAGCTTGCCTGTGGCCTCTATGATTCCATCCTCGGTGATTGATCTGCGTGATTTGCGCTTGGACGATGCACGCGCCTTGGTAGGCCATGATCCCGCCAACCGATTGTCGGAGTTGGAGAGTTCACCGACGCAACTGCTGCAAAGTATTCTTGATAGCCTGTGCGAGTTGTCACTGAAAGACCCCCTCACGGGGTTGGCCAATCGACGCCATTTCCAAACCGTACTCAGTCGAGAAATTGATGTCGCCGCCCGCTCGGGTGAACCGGCTCTGTTGTTGATGCTGGACCTCGACCATTTTAAAAATGTGAATGACACCTATGGTCACCACGCGGGTGACTTGGTCTTGCAGGCGGTGGCCAAGTGCTTGATCACCTGCGTTCGGCCGATGGACACGGTGGCCCGTTATGGCGGTGAGGAGTTTGCGGTGATTCTCCCCAGTTGTTTGGCCTCGTTCGGATGGATCGTGGCTGAACGCATCCGAAAGGCCGTCAAGGAACTTTCCATCGTCGTGTCGCCCACTGAGCGCATCCAGATCACGACCAGTGTGGGGGGCTCGTTTGCCCCCATCTGGATTCGATCCACGCCCGCTTTGTGGGTGGAGCGCGCAGACGCTCTTCTCTATCAGGCCAAAATGGAAGGACGCGACCGAGTTTTTATTGATGTGCAACCAGAAATTTCTGTCAGTGCTGAGGAAAAAAATATGCTATTCGGTCATCTGACCGCCGGTGCTCCTGCTTGGATCGAAAGTATGGGCAGTGACAGCTCCAAAAGTAGCGCCGCCAGCACAACAAACAGGGTGAACTGACCATGAGCAATGTCCTCAACCCTCCCCGTGGGCAAGCCACTTCTGTTGCCCCTCCTTTGAAACCTTTGGCCAAAGTCATGGCCGTCACCAGCGGAAAAGGGGGCGTCGGTAAAACCTTTGTGTCCGCCAATTTGGCGGCAGCGATGGCCAAGCGGGGGCTGCGCGTTTTGGTTCTTGATGCGGACCTTGGTTTGGCCAACTTGGATGTGGTGCTCAACTTGTACCCCAAACTCACTTTGCACGACGTGTTCACTGGCAAAGCCAAATTGGAAGAGGCCATCGTCAAAGCGCCTGGCGGGTTCTCCGTGCTGCTGGCGGGCTCTGGCATGGTCGAGTACTCCCGACTCACACCCAAGGTGCGCGACGATTTTCTTCAAGTCATGGAGGGGCTGATTCCGCACTACGACATCGTCTTGCTCGACACGGGTGCAGGTATTTCCGACGTGGTGTTGTTTGCCGTCTCTCTGGCCTCCGAGGTGCTGGTGGTCGCAACGCCTGAACCCACCTCGCTGACGGATGCGTATGCCACCATCAAAGTACTGGTGGGTCAACAAAAACGCCAAGATATTCGCATCGTGGTCAACCAGACAGCCCGCATGGGCGATGGCAGAGCGATTACAGCCCAGCTCCAGCAGGTCTTGACCCGATTTGTCCCGAGTGCGCCCGGTCGGCCCGTTCGCTTGATTCACATGGGCGACATTCCATCAGATCCTTCGGTTCGACAAGCGATCATGCGTCGGCAACTGTTGATGCAAACCACACCCGGTTGTCCTGCCGCCTTGGCTATTTCCCAACTTGCCGGAAAACTGATTGATTCCGTGGTCGATCGCCCTTCAACCGCCTGACCTGAATTCAGGCGGTGACGATCCATCCCTCAAGAGGGTCAACCCCTTCAGGCAGCCCATAACACGGCGCTCCGTTGGCCTGCTGGGTTTGCGCCCACGCTGCCTGCACAAGACACAACACAGCATCCAGTGAGTCGCCTCGCGCATCGTCCACCAGCGCATCGCGCTGGGCGTGGCTGAGCTTGAGCCGCAATCCCAAGCGCGTGCGTCCCTGCTCTAATGCCGTGATCAAATCTTTGCGTGCAATCAGGCGCTCGGCCGACTGCTTGGCCCGGTCGTCGCTTTTGTAACTTCGCTTGTCCAGAATTTCTCGCGCCAGCAAACCCGGGTACGCTTCTAAAGCGACGCGTTGCGGTTGACCTTTGGCATCCACATTGTGGGTTGAGCCGGAATGCAAACCCGGCAAATGAATGCCAGCATCCAGCAAAAGGGGGACACCGGCATGCAACATGTAAGCCACTGGCGGATTGACCCACTTCATGGACGGACTGGACCCAGCCGGCCCATCGGTGGCTCGGTGCGCAAATTTTCCACCCACCGGTCGCGCATCACAAAACGCGGCAAAACTACCACGAATATCGGCACGGCTCATCGCACCATAGTGACGCATACACGGCTCCCACGCGCGAGGCCAACCCAAAGTTTCAACCAACTCACGTGGCAAACCAAACGGCAAATCAAAAGCACCGAGCCACGCCCCAGGTTGCTTTAGCCATTGGCCGAACTCAGGTAGAGAAGGAAACTTAATTAAATTTGATAGCAGTACCCGCCCACCCAGCATGGACCCGCAAGCCAAAACGATCGGTTTTTGACGACTCGGGCTGCTAGAAAAATCGCACCCGACTAAAGACATGGCCATCCGGGGTGCCCTACAAAACAGGGGCACGCCCCACCGAGCGGGGTGGTCGAGAGTGACACGAAGGTTTTAGGCGCGGCCAATGATGGAGGCGGTGGCCATCAGCTCTTCCAGAAGGGCCAGCGACACCCGGCCTGAGACGGAGTACGGATCCAGCACCGGCTTTTCCGCGTATTTGAGCAAAATGGAGGCATTGATCTTCGACATGTTGACTTGCCCCATGGTCCAGCCCCCAAACCGCCGTTCGTTGATTTCCTCGTAATGCAACAACACCACCTCAGAATGCCTCGGATCGCGCTGAATATGGCCGTACAACTCGCTGACCGCCGTGCGACCGCCCTCAATGGCTTGCAGGAAAATACCGCCGCCGTAGCAAAGAATGCCAGTGATACCGCATTCGGGGTTGTGCTGGCGCGATGTCGAGAGAATGGTTTCAATGGCAGCGGCCGAGGTATCAACCGCGCGACTGGCATAAAGTAAACGAACCAACATGGTTAACCTTTCTTGGGAAGCAAAGACAAAAACTCGCGGCGCAAGTTGGGATCCTTCAGAAAACTCCCGCGCATAACAGAGTTGATCATTTTGCTGTCCATGTCTTTCACGCCGCGCCAGCCCATACAAAAGTGGGAGGCCTCCATGACGATGGCCAGCCCATCAGGCTGTGTTTTTTCCTGAATCAAGTCCGCCAGTTGCACCACCGCTTCCTCTTGAATCTGGGGCCGTCCCATCACCCATTCGGCCAATCGCGCGTACTTGGACAGACCAATGACATTGGTGTGCTCATTGGGCAAAACACCAATCCAGATTTGACCAATCACAGGACACAAGTGGTGACTGCACGCGCTGCGAACGGTGATCGGGCCCACAATCATCAACTCGTTGAGGTGCTCCGCATTGGGGAACTCAGTGATCGCTGGCGGGTGCACGTAACGCCCCCGAAACACCTCGGTGAGGTACATCTTGGCCACACGGCGGGCCGTCTGGTCGGTGTTGTGGTCATGCTCGGTGTCAATCACCATGCTGCTCAACACCCCTTTCATCTTGCCCTCCACCTCATCGAGCAAGCGCTCCAACTCGCCTGGTTCAATGAACTCAGCGATGTTGTCGTTGGCATTGAAGCGCTTTCGTGCCGCCACCAGTCGCTCTCTAATTTTGACGGAGACCGGTGTTCCCTCGTCGGAATCGTTTATGTTCATGATCATTCGTTTTTCATTGACAAGGTTCGATAGTATCAGTGTTTTAACAGTAGGGTTTATTGCCTTTAGCCCTTGATTTCAATAGGGTTAATGCTACTGAATTAATAGCGCCTTCCCGTGACATACAGAATTAAACGCATCACACCAAAAGCCAGCCGGTCAAGCAAACGCTGACGCCAAGGGCGGTTGGCAAAAGCCAGGGCATCAACCAATGTGCCTCCGTTGGCAATGGCATTTTCTAGCTGGGTTCTCAAATTTTGCGCAAACGCAATATCTTCGATGACGACGTTGGCTTCCCGCGCCAAAAGCAAGCTTAAGGGATCAAGATTAGAAGACCCCACCGTGGCCCACCGTCCATCAACCACAGCCACCTTGGCATGGAGAAAGCTGACCGCGTACTCATGAATTTCAACACCAGCTTTCAATAAAGCACCGTACACCGGTCTGGCGGCGTGAAACTGCATGAAATATTCGTACCGTCCTTGCAGCAGCAAGCGCACCTTGACGCCGCGCTGAGCGGCATGGATTAAGCCCTTGCGCAGCTTGCGGCCGGGTAAAAAGTAAGCGTTGGCGATGATGATTTCTTCCCGTGCCTCACCAATCGCCTGCCGGTAGGCCCGCTCAATTCGCGTGCGGTTTCTTAGGTTGTCACGCAGCACCAGGGCGGCCATCGCGCCAGTTGAGTCTCGGCTCGTTGGGAGCGCAAGAACATCACGGCGAGACGGGTCACGTGAATGCCTTGCCTGTTTCAGTGCTTGCTGAAGGCTGTGCCAAGAGGCTGAGAAGTCGATCTCCCGTACTTGTCGCAGGGCCTGCAGTCGCCACCAGAACTGCGCGGTGGCCGCGTGCACGTCTTGAACCAAAGGTCCTGTGACGCTGACATGAAAGTCCAACCGAGGCAGCTCCAACACGCCATGGTTGGGATCGTAAAAATCGTCAAGCACATTGATCCCGCCGCAGAAGGCCACGAGGCCATCCACCACACACAACTTGCGATGCATGCGACGCCATCGATCCGGCATCAGAAGTCCTATGCGACCCAGCGGTGAATAAATTCGCCACAACACACCTGCCGCATTGAAGCGCGCCACCCACTCGGGGGGCAGAACAGGCGTTCCCGCGCCATCAATCACCAAGTAAACAGCAACACCCCGCTGTGCTGCTCTCTCCAGCGTCTCAGCCACCAAAACGCCCTTGCCCACGACGTCAAAAATATAGGTTTCCATGCGCACTTCATGGGCGCATTGGTCAATGACTCGCACCACCTCAGGAAAAAACGCCTCGGCACCCAGAAGCAGCTGAACATGGTGCCCTGGCTGAAGTGGCGGTGTGGCCAACCTTTATTCCTCCAGCCCAAATTCCGCAATCAAGGGCAGGTGGTCTGACATTCGCCACCAGTTTCTTCCTCGCGGCACCTCCACCCCCAAGGGTTTCAAACCTCTGGCGTAAACGTAGTCCAACTGAACCAGTGGCATGCGCGCAGGGAACGTGCTTTGACGTGGCCCAGTAAACGAGTTCAGCCCCGAGGTCAGCAAGGACTGTTGCACCATATCGCCCCAGTCGTTGAAATCTCCGGCCACCAACAACGGTGCATCGGCAGGTACTTCACGTTGAATAAACCGTTGCAACTGAAGGATTTGACGCGCACGGCTAGAGCGGATCAGGCCCAAATGCACCACGACCACGTGAACCGCTTGCTCGTGCACCAAGACCTCAGAATGTAATAGCCCGCGTTGCTCGAAACGGTGGTCGGACATGTCTTCATGCTGATGGCTGCTCACTGGCCACCGGGACAGCATGGCGTTGCCATGCTCACCATC
>JAGODZ010000094.1 GCA_017997975.1 Rhodoferax sp. | reverse complement strand
TCCACGGGATGCCACACGGTTTGGCCAAGCCGCAGCGGCGCAGGGTCTTTGGCGCTGGTGCGGATGTAACCCGTGGCTTGCACGCCTTGGTCCCAGAGCCACAGTTCGTAGTCAAACCCATAGGGGTTGCGCGCGCCGTGCGGCGCTTTGAGCCGCACCGTCAGGCGCCACGCCTCACCCGCCACCACCGGCGAGGGCAAAGCGAGTTGTTCCGGCAGGGGCGCCACGCCAAATTGCCCGGTGTACCAACCCAGCTCAATCAGCGGGGGGAGCGTCACCGCCACGCCCTCCAAGGTAGTGGCTGAGCCCACGTCAAACCGAAATCGGTAGCCGTTCTCAGTGGTTTGCGGCAAGCTGGCCACCACGCCGGTTATTTGCAAGTCCTGACCTTCCAGCGCCGGGTTCAAGGCGTGCTGCGCAAAACCCACCGAGCGCAGGCCGGTCAAGCCGAACCCCAGTGCGCCCAAAACCAGCAAGAGCAGCAGCGTTCGACGCCAAGACGCTATTAAAAAAGTAGCTACTCCCGCCCATCCCACAAAGGCCAGAAGGCAAAAAACACCATAAACCCACGCACCAAACAATCTGGACTGCTGCAGCTGCACCGCCGTCCCAATGATGAAGCCCAGCAAGGCCGGCCATGCCAACCCCAGCAGAATGAGGCGGTGAAGGGAGGGCGTCAGCATGGGGCCATGCTACCTCCACCGGACGACATTGAGCCGCCCTTTTTTCATGGGGGATACCCGCTGATTTCAAGCTCTTTTTGAGCGCAAGACCACGTCGAGGGGCTGCGTAAATCTGGGTAAAGTTCGCGCTCAAATGCCGTGCCATGGGTTCCAATGCGACTCTGCCACTTCACAAAGATTGCCCCCATGACCCAGCTCGCTGCCCCCCTCCCTGACCTGCCTCGGCGTCAGGCCCTGCAACGGCTGGCGGGCATGGCCACGCTGCTCAGTGCGCCGCTAGTCCAACCGGCATTCGCTCACAGCGTGACCGAATCGACCGCATTGGCCAGCGCACCCGCGTGGCGCGCCCTCTCGCGCCTCGGCTACGGCCCCAGCCCCACGTCAATGCGCAGTCTCGCCGCCGCCCCTTCGGTGTCCGCATGGGCGCGTCAACAACTGGAGGCGGCCTACCAAGCCAGCCAGCAGCCACCGGCGCTCTCAAATGATGTCGCAGGCATCAATCAGCCTTTGCCGGCTATTTTTGAAGGCGTCAAACGCGAGCGCGAGGCGCGCGCCAAGATCAAGTCAGACCCCGCCTTGATGGCCCATGACAGCGACGAGATCAACTTCAACCGCACCTTGGTTCGCCAAGCAGCAACGTGGCGCTTGCGCAGTTGCAGCGATGCAGAACAAGACCACCCGCTGCTGGCGCGCATGACCGAGTTCTGGTTCAACCACTTGAACGTTTTCGCAGGCAAAGGGGCGGTGCGCCCTTTTGTGGGGCATTACGTGATCAACGTGGCCCGTACTCATGCGCTGGGCAAGTTTGAAGACCTGCTCTTGGCCAGTGCCCGCCACCCCGCCATGTTGTACTACCTGGACCAAGTCCAAAGCGTGGCTGACGGCACGATGGGCCCCAAAGGCAACGCGCGCGGTCTGAACGAGAACTACGCGCGCGAACTCATGGAATTGCACACCTTGGGCGTCAATGGCGGCTACACCCAGACCGATGTGCGAGAAATGGCACGTGTGCTCACCGGTTGGACGGTGGCCCCCCAAAGCGCCTCCGGCTTTCGCTTTGCCGCGCGCCAGCACGACCGGGGCGAGAAAACCGTCATGGGCCGCACCTTTCCCACGGGCATCCTTCGCTCAGGCGAGGCGGAAGGCGTTGACGCCATTCGCCTGCTGGCGCGTCACCCCCAAACCGCGCACCGGATCAGCCTGCGTTTGGCGCAGTTTTTTGTCGCCGATCAAGCGCCCGCAGCCTTGGTGGAGACGCTGACACAGCGGTTTCTGAGCAGCCAAGGTGACATGCGCCAAGTGATGCGTGAGTTGCTGGCTTCGCCTGAGTTTTGGCATGCGCAGAACCGCTTGTTCAAAACGCCCCTGGATTACGCCTGCTCGGCCTTGGCCGCCACGCAAGGCGGCACAGACGCTCGCAAGCTGCGCTTAAGTGCCCAGTTTTTGGCCCAAGCGGGGCAACCCGTGAACGGCTGGCAAACGCCAGACGGCTACCCCGTGGATGCGCCCACTTGGTTGGCACCTGAAGCGTTGACCCGACGGGCCGACTTGGCCATGGCATTGACCAAAGATTCAGAAGACCTGGACTTCCTCAACCCGTTCATGAGTGCGACGACCTTGAGCGCGATCGAGCGTGCACGCCCTGGCCTGCGCCCCGGATTGCTGCTGGCCAGCCCGGACTTTATGTACAAATAACCCAAGAGACTTCACGTGAGTACGTCCTTATTAACCCCCCTGTTGCCCAGCCGCCGTCGCGCCCTCAAAGCCCTGTTGGGCACCACCTCGCTGTGGGCCGCACCCAATTTGTGGGCGCAAAACACCCCAGCCCCTCGCGGACGGCTCGTGGTGGTGTTGCTGCGCGGGGCCTACGACGGACTCTCCGCACTGGTGCCCTACGCCGACCCCCACTACGACGCCCTGCGGCCCAGCATTGCCATTGCCGCCCCCGACGGCAGCGACCAGACCACCTTGGCGCTGGACGCCACCTTTGGGCTGCACCCAGCGCTGGCGCCCCTGCTGCCGTTGTGGAAAGAAGGCGTGTTGAGTGTGGTGCCCGCCTCGGGCTCGGCCACCGCAACCCGCTCGCACTTTGACGCACAGCGCTATTTAGAACTGGGCACCCACGGCAAGACCAATGGCGGGGCGGGGTGGCTCAACACCTTGGCCGGACTGGAAGGCCCCGCTTCTGACACACGTACCCACTTGGTGGGTGTGGGCGAGGCCAACCCGCTCATTTTGGCGGGCACGCAGCCCAACAAGCTGGTTCCCAAAGGCCCAGCGGCCACCCGCGAAGGCGTGCTCGGAAACGAGCGCACCCGCGAGGCGGTGATGGCGCTGTATGCCGGTGACGACGCCTTGTCACAGGCCTTTCGCGCCGGGGCCCAAAGTCGGCAAGACACCGCCAAAACATTGACGGCTGCAATGGGCGACCCGGCCCTCAACACCCGCGAAATGCAGGCCGCCAACAACGGCGCGGGCTCTGCCCAAGGCCTGTTGCTCGACGCCCAGCATTTGGGCACCCTCATGCGACAAAACCGCGCGTTAACACTGGGATTTTTGTCCGCCGGCGGCTGGGACACCCATGCCAACCAAGGTGCCGCCACGGGCACCTTGGCCCGCAACTTAGAAGGGCTGGGCAACGCCTTGGTGCAATTGCGCCGCGACTTCTCAAGCCCTCAAGATGTGATTGTGGTGTTGAGTGAATTTGGCCGCACCGCCGCCGAGAACGGCACGCGCGGCACCGACCACGGCCATGGCAACGCGATGTGGCTCATGGGCGATGCGGTCAATGGGGGCCGCTGGCATGGGGGCTGGAACGGTTTGGCACCAGACCAATTGAACGAGGGGCGCGACCTGCCGGTATTGAACGACTACAAAGCGGTGCTGGCCCAAGTGCTGCGCGCCACCCACGGTTTGTCGAATCCGCAGCTGGCCCAGTTGTTTCCCGAGCTGGCTTGGGACGATTCCCTGAACGCCCTGATGCGCGCCTGAGGAATCGGGTCGGTGATTTAAATCAGCGCTTGCACCTGCGCCATGTCGGGCCGCGCCAGCCAGGCCTGAAACTCATCCACCAACTGGGCACTGGCCGAGGTCGCCCCCGTCCAAGCCTTCACCCGGCCTGCCAAATCCGCGCCATAGTGGGTGAAGTCGGTGCGGTCGGGGAGCTTGCCGTTGGGCAAGGTTTTCACCCACTCGGGGTTCGGTGAGAGCACCACCATATTGTCCAAAAAAGGCGTGGATTTGTGCCGCCAGCGCAAATGCTTGTCCAGCCAACCCGGCACCACCGTGGACTGAAAATGCGGGTAAATAATTAAGCCATTTGAGGCTCTGGCCTTACTCTCATCTGTGCAATCAGCTACGGTTTCAATAGCACTTGACCGGTTTTGATAGTCCAAGTGCAAGTGGTAATCCGTCAACCCCCCATCCCAATAGGCCCCCGGTGGTGCACCTGGAATGTGCGATACCGACTGCAGCACAAACGGAATCGAGCAACTGGCTTGCAAGGCGGGCTGAAAATTAGCCTCGGTCAGTCGCAGCGCTCGCGTGCGGTAGTCCTGCGTGGCAAAGGGCAGTGCGCCCTCGCCGGTTGAAAACACCACGCGCTCCAACCACGCGCCCATGGCTTTGCGGTGCACGGTGTTGGTCACCAACGCGCCCAAGTAACCCAGCGGCGTGCGCCACGCCGTTTCGCGGTTCAGCAAGTGGCGGCCACGGGAGGTGATGATGTGCAAGCGATAACGGGGGTGGTGCAGCACCTCGCCCACCCGCCCGCCATAAAACGCCTTCAGGTTCTCCCCAAACAAGGCACTCACCCGCTCTGCCGGAGGGCGCTTTTCACCGGGTTGGAGTTCGTAATGCTGGTGAATGTAGTCGTGCTCCAGCCGTTCAAATGCAGCTATCGGGTCATTCAAGCAGGCCGTGGCCATGCGCCAAGCGCCAATGGAGGCCCCCACCACATCCACCGGCTGGCGGGACTGCGCCAGCCAGTCGCCAAAAATAAACTGATCCAAACGCCCCAAAATCAGCCCTTTGGGCCCCCCTGCCGCACCGGGTACGGTGGCCACATCACCCGCCTGCAACCCGTGTTGGGCCAAATAGCGCAGCGCCGTGGGCCCGGCGTGAAGGTTCAATGCGCGCACGGTGCAGCCTCAGCGACCACGCAAGGGCGACGCCCAGTCAATCGGGTCCTGCTGCAACACCATGTCGATGTCAAGCCGCAAGACCTCGCCCACGACGCCGGGAAAGGTCACGGCCAGTTCGCTTTCAGACAGATCGGCCTCTTTGGCGCGGGCGCGCCAAGCGGCCAGGTGAATGACACCGGCCAGCGGCTCGTACACCTCGTTTTGAAACGGGGCGTACTGGTGCTCCAGCGCGTCGGCCATCGCCTGGGGAAAATGCCACTTCCGAGCAAAACCGGCCCCCACCTGCGCATAACAAAATCCAAAAGCACGTCGCTCGGCCTGCGCCCGCCGCGGGTCCAACGGCAACACGGTTTGATCCAAGGCCGCGCACGCCTCAGGCATGCCGATGTGCATCGCCAACTCGCCCACCGCATGAATCAGCCCACACGTGAAGGCCGCTTGCTGGTTCTGGCGCACCAAACCCGCCAGAGAGCGCGCCAAACGCGCCACGTTCAGGCTGTAAGCCCAAAACTGCGGGAGACTGATCCCCGGCAAGGCTTTGATCGACGTGCCCGAGGCCGCCGCCACGGCCATCGTCCTCACATGACTCAACTCCAAGATCGCCAGCGATTCCGAGACACTGTTGACGCGGCCCGACAGCTTGAAATAGCCGGAATTGGCCAGTTGCAGCAAACGCGTCGTCAGCGCCGGGTCGGTGCTGATGAGTTGGGTGATTTTTTTCAGATCAGGCTCTTTCAATGCCAACTCATTGAGCAAAAGCGCCACCACTTTGGGAATGCTGGGCAGCACAAAGGGCGTCGCCAAAAGCGCATTCAATTCCATCAACCGCTCCCTTCTTTCACCTGGGCCAACCCCTTAGAACGCCTGCGAACTCAAGAACCAGACCCCTTGAGCTTGGCAAAGGCCGAGGCCATGGCACTGGCTTGCGGCGCATGGGCCGGTGCGCCCCCACTGCGCCCGCGTGGCTGATTCTGAGCGCCTTGAAAGCGGTTGTCACCGAGGCTGTCGCGCCGGCTCGGTGCCGCGCCCAGCTTCATCGTCAAGCCAATGCGCTTGCGCGCCACATCCACCTCCACCACCTGCACCTTCACAATATCGCCGGTTTTCACCACCTCGCGGGCGTCGGTCACAAACTTGTGACTCAACTGACTCACATGCACCAAACCGTCTTGGTGCACACCGAGGTCAATGAAGGCCCCAAAAGCGGCCACATTGCTCACCGTGCCCTCCAGCACCATGCCTTCTTTCAGGTCTTTGATGTCCTCCACGCCGTCGTTGAAACGCGCCACTTTGAAGTCAGGGCGCGGGTCGCGGCCCGGTTTTTCCAGCTCACCCAAAATGTCTTTGACGGTGATCACACCAAACTTCTCGTTGGCAAACAGCTCGGGGCGGAGCACCTTGAGCATGTCCGCCCGGCCCATCAGCTCGGCCACCGGCTTGGCGGTGTGAGTCATGATTTTTTCCACCACCGGGTAGGTCTCGGGGTGCACGCCGGTCATGTCCAGCGGGTTGTCACCGCCGCGAATGCGCAAGAAGCCGGCACTTTGCTCGAACGTTTTGGCCCCCAGCCCGGTCACCTGCATCAACTGCTGGCGGTTGTTGAACGCCCCATGGGCTTCGCGCCAACGCACCACGGCCTTGGCCACGCTGCCACTCAAACCCGACACGCGCGACAGCAAAGGCACGCTGGCGGTGTTCAAGTCCACCCCCACCGAGTTCACGCAGTCTTCCACCACCGCTTCCAGTGTTTTGGCCAGCTCGCTTTGGTTCACGTCGTGCTGGTACTGGCCCACCCCAATGGATTTGGGGTCAATCTTGACCAATTCCGCCAACGGGTCTTGCAGCCGCCGCGCAATGCTGGCGGCACCGCGCAAGCTCACATCCACGTCCGGCATTTCTTGCGACGCAAATTCACTGGCCGAGTACACCGACGCGCCCGCCTCACTGACCACCACTTTTTCAATGACCCGGTCCGAGGCCTTGGCCAGCAGCTTGATCAAGTCCCCCGCCAGCTTGTCGGTCTCGCGGCTGGCGGTGCCGTTGCCAATGGCAATCAGGTTCACACCGTGCTTCTCGCACAGCTTGCCCAGCGTGTGCAGCGAGCCGTCCCAATCTTTGCGCGGCTCGTGCGGAAACACGGTGGAGGTGTCCACCAACTTGCCTGTGGCATCGACCACCGCCACTTTCACGCCGGTGCGAATGCCGGGGTCCAGCCCCAACACCACACGCGGCCCAGCCGGTGCCGCCAGCAACAAATCACGCAGGTTGTCGGCAAACACCTTGATGGCCACTTTTTCAGCATCTTCACGCAGGCGGGTGAACAAATCACGCTCGGTGGACAGGCTGAGCTTCACGCGCCAGGTCCAGGCCACGCATTTGCGAATCAAATCATCCGCCGCACGGCCTTTGTGGCTCCAACCCAAACGCAAAGCGATGCGCCCTTCGGCCAGCGACACCACCGGCGTTGCTCTTGTTTTTATAGCTGCTTGCGCAGGTGCTGATTGGGTTAGAGCCGGATTTGGCTCAGGAAGTATCAACTTGGCATCGAGAATCTCCAACCCGCGCCCGCGAAAGACGGCCAGCGCCCGGTGCGAGGGCACCCGGCCAATCGGTTCGTCATAGTCAAAGTAATCGCGAAACTTGGCAATGTCAGCGTGGTTCTCGTCCTTGCCATCCATCAGCTTGCTTTGGAACAGCCCCTCCGTCCACAACCACTCGCGCAAATCCTGCACCAAGCTGGGCGTCTCGGCCCAACGTTCACTCAATAGGTCACGCACGCCGTCCAATACCGCTTGCACGGTGGAGAAATCGGGTTGCTTGTCTTCGCCTTCGACCACCGGGCGCATGGGAATCACATACGCCAGCGCTTCATCCGCGGGCACCAAATCGGGGTTGGCGAACAAGGCGTCCGCCAGCGGCTCCAGTCCGGCCTCACGGGCCATTTGTCCTTTGGTGCGGCGCTTGAGTTTGAAGGGCAAGTAAAGGTCTTCCAACTCCTGCTTGGTCGCCGCCCCCACCAGCGCGGCCAGCAGCGCGGGCGTTAACTTGCCTTGTTCGTCAATGGCTTTGATCACGGTTTGAAGGCGGTCGGCCAGTTCGCGCAAATAGCTCAAACGGGCCTCCAACTCACGCAACTGAATGTCGTCCAGCCCGTTGGTCACCTCTTTGCGGTAACGCGCGATAAAGGGCACGGTGGCACCACCGTCGAGCAGTTCAACGGCGGTCTGAACTTGTTGTGGTTGAACCCGGAGTTCCTGCGCGATTTGCGCGATGATTTTCTGCATAGCTTTTGGGGAGAAGTCGGCCTGGCGCCGACGGGAGTCTGAAAAAGAACAAGTTTGCCACACGGTGCACACCGCACCCCTCCAAAGCCTTCACCCAAGAAGACAAACCCATTGCCGCTAGCAACCTGCCGGACGTAGGCGTCGTCGGCTGCAAATCGACCGCAGTGGGCTATTTTTGGCTTCGCCGCTCTGCGAGAACGCCGCTTTCTCACCCACGATCCAGAGAGTGGGCTGCGAAATCACCAAACACCAGTCGGCGCGGGGGCCAATGTTCGCTGTCGACGACCTAAGCCCGACAGGCTGCCAGATGGATCAAAAGCGCCTCCGACCGTTTGAGTTTGACAGGCCACATCCAACCCCTGTGGCGTGAAGAATTGCGAACAGGAAGAGCATCCCATCACGCCTCAATTAGCTCTTATTTTTATAGCGGCTATCTCAACTCCCACAAGGATTAGCGGCCTATTTAGCACCTATTTCTCAGCCCGCTGTAACCGCCCTCAAGCGAACACGAGAGGGAAGCTTTTCGCCGCACAGAACATCTCACGCGCACACGCGTTAACGGCACAACAGTGGGATGAGCTGCCAAGCCGCACCGACACCGGAACCGGCATTGCCCATCTATCCTTGCTGCGCGGCGACTTAAAATAAGAAGCATAAAAAATACGTATTTTTTAAAGATCGTATTGAGAAGGTAATCAGCCTATTTATGAGCTGCAAAACAAACAGCTTCCAAGGAACTTCATTATGTTTTCTCGAATGACAGTGGCCATGCGGCTGTACTTGGGTTTCGGCCTGATCCTCGCGGTTCTGGTCGCGGTGACAACAGTGGCTGTGTTCAAGGTTGACATCATCAACGGGTCGCTGCGCGCTAACAGTGACACCCATGCAGCCGTTCAGCGCTATGCCATCAATTTTCGCGGGTCTGCGCACGACCGCTCCATTGCCGTGCGGGACGTGGTGCTCAGTGCCTCCCCGAGCGAGCGCCAGAGTGAGCTTGCCGCCATTGACCGATTGGCCGCGTTTTATGCCCAGTCGGCAGGCCCCCTCGAAGCCCTGATCGGAGCGCCTGGCGCATCGCCACAGTTGGCAACGCTGTACGCGGGCATCAAGACGATTGAACGCCAAGCCGTGGACACCACCCAGGCAGTCATTGCGGCGGTTGACAGGGGCGACACGGCGCAGGCTCAGAGCCTGTTGTGGACCCAGGCCAAGCCCCAATACGTCCTCTGGCTTGCGGCCATCAACCAACTGATTGACTTTGAGGAAGAGCGCATTCAGGCCGAGAACAAGATTGCCACTGAGCAAGCCAGCGGCTTTTTGACGGTGATGTTGTCTGCCCTGGCAGCGGCACTTGCGCTCGGTGGCACCCTCGCGTGGACGATTCCGCGCAGCATTCTGTCGCAGTTGGGGGCAGAGCCTGTCGAGCTAGGGGGTGCCGCGCAGCGTGTTGCCAACGGCAACCTCAGCGCTGTGCCCAACGCCTCACAGGCCCCTGCGGGCAGTGTGCTGTCTTCTTTGGGCAGTATGCAGGGCGGTTTGTTTGCTTTGGTGGGTCGGGTGCGGGCTGCATCAGACTCGATTGCCACGGGTTCACAGCAAATCGCGCAAGACAATGACGATTTGTCTGCCCGCACAGAGCAACAGGCCAGTGCCTTGGAGCAAACCGCCGCCAGCATGGAAACACTGGGTGCCACCGTGAAGCAAAACGCCGACAGCGCCCGCCAGGCAAACCAACTGGCGATGAGCGCCAGCACGGTGGCCGTGCAAGGCGGCGAGGTGGTGGGTCAGGTGGTGGAAACCATGAAGGGCATCAATGAGAGCAGTCGCAAAATCTCCGACATCATCAGCGTCATCGACGGTATTGCCTTCCAAACCAATATTTTGGCGCTGAACGCGGCGGTGGAGGCGGCACGGGCGGGTGAGCAAGGTCGGGGTTTTGCGGTGGTGGCCAGCGAGGTGCGCTCCCTGGCAGGGCGCTCAGCGGAGGCGGCCAAAGAAATCAAAACCCTCATTGGTGCCAGCGTGGAGCGGGTCACCCAGGGCACGGCGCTGGTCGATAAAGCAGGGGCGACGATGATCGAGGTGGTCAGCAGCATCAAGCGGGTGACCGACATCATGGGCGAGATCAGCGCGGCCAGCAACGAACAGGCCTCCGGTGTTGCGCAGGTGGGCGAAGCGGTGAGGCACATGGACCAGGCCACGCAGCAAAACGCAGCGCTGGTAGAACGGATGGCAGAGGCGGCCAGTAGCCTCAAAGGCCAGGCGCAAGACTTGGTGCAGACCGTGTCCACATTCGATCTGGGTGCGGGCGATGCGGGCTTCAGAAGCGCGCGGGAGCCGGTGCGCGCTCATCCGGCCATGTCCAAGCCCTTGGAGGGGCCTGCCCGCCGGCTGACGACCACCCAGTCATCGCTCCCCTCCACACCCAAGCGGGTATCGCTCCCTAAAACAGTCTCTACGGCCACACCTCAGTTTGCCCCCAAACGGCAAGACAAGCCGACACCGAACAGCAACGATGACGATTGGGAAACCTTCTAAATCCAACAACGCTTGGGCATGTGTTGGGGCTGGGGGCTGGGGTACGAAGATTTGACAGCGTGGCCTCCCCAGCTCGCGCCACCCCAGCTGTGGCATCTGTACGGCAAGCTTGGTCAAGTCGGTTGGTACTTCTTGGTAGGGAAGCTAGCAGCCTGTCGGGCTTAGGTCGTCGAAAGCGAAAATCGGCCCCAGCGCCGACTCGTTTTTGACGATTTCGCAGCCCAATATCTGGATATTGGGTAAGAAAGCGGCGTTCTCGCAGAGCGGCGAAGCCAAAAATAGCCCGCTGCGGTCGATTTGCAGCCGACGATTCCTAAGTCCGACAGGCTGCTAGCCCATCTTTGTCACTTTCCACCCCTTTTCCCGGCCAAGCCCGCCGCAAACCCGCATGAATGCTGGATTGTGTAAAAAAAGTGAAATGTAGTGCCATATTATTTTCGTGTAAA
>JAGODZ010000323.1 GCA_017997975.1 Rhodoferax sp. | reverse complement strand
TCGGCCAGATGGATGCCGCACGCGGGCTGCGGCTGGTGGACCGGCAAGGCCAGTCTCTGCCCAACACTTACACCTCGTTCGATCATTTCGCGTGAGCGTGGGCGCGGCGCAGCGGGCATGAAAGGGAGGCGACTGCGCCCCCAGCACCATCACGGGGCAAAAACTCTTCTTTCGATCCATCGATTCGCTTCAAAAACAGGCTCAACTTGATTCAGAATTGACCCCTCACTCTCCTTCAAGGCGATGCTTGAGATTTCCTTGCCAAGTGCCGATAAACCATAAAGAACTCACCAGGACGCCCTATGAATTTTCTCTCCCGGTTAAAAATTGGCACCCGCTTAGGACTGGCTTTTGCCCTGGTCCTTTTCATCACCAGCGCGGTATCAGCCCTGGGGGTCTGGCGCATTGGCAGCCTCAGTGACACCAGTCAACAGATCACATCGGTCGAGTTGGACCGCAGCATCTTGTCGCAACGCTGGGCGTCGCAAATCAATATCAACTGGGTCAGGGCCTCAGCCGCGCTCAAAACCAGTGACACGGCCTACATTGAGAGCCTGCAAAAAGACATGGCCGCCACCTCTAAGGCCATCAGTGACGATCAAAAAAAATGGAGGCCATGACCACGGATAACCAGGGCAAACAACTGTTAGAGACCGTGGCCCAAGCGCGCAAGGTGTATGTTGGCGCACGGGCCGAGTTGATCAAACGGCAAAAGGCTGGGGACAACATTGCAGACGCTGTTGACCGAGAGTTGCGCCCCCTGGCCGACGTTTACCTGAAGACCGTGAACGATGTCGCCAACAACGCCAACGCTCAGCTGGCGACCTTTGCGGCACACGCCGAATCGACAGCGACCAGCAGTCAACTGGCCTTGGCCCTCGGTGCCGTGGTGTCGGTCATTTTGGGTGTTGTGTTGGCCGTGGGGGTGACACGGTCCATCACCCGCCCCATTTCGCAAGCCGTCCTGTGCGCCGATGCGATCACCCACGGGGACCTCACCGCCCACATCAACACCCAAGGCACTGACGAAGCCGCCCTGCTATTGCAGTCTTTGGCGGCGCTGCGAGACAACCTGGCCCACGTGGTGGGAGACATTCGCGCCGGTTCTGAGAGTGTGGAGACGGCCAGTTCCGAGATTGCCCAAGGCAACCACGACCTGTCGGCCCGCACCGAGCGGCAAGCCAGCGCACTGGAAGAAACGGCGGCGTCCATGGAAGAGCTCAATGCCACGGTCAAGCAAAACGCGGAGAACGCACGCCAAGCCAACCAACTGGCAAGAACCGCCAGCACGGTGGCCATCAAGGGCGGCGAGGTGGTGAATCAGGTGGTTGACACCATGAAGGGCATCAACGACAGCTCCCACCAAATCGCCGACATCATCAGCGTGATTGACGGCATTGCGTTTCAAACCAATATTTTGGCTTTGAATGCAGCCGTTGAAGCCGCCCGCGCAGGCGAGCAGGGCCGTGGTTTTGCCGTGGTGGCCAGCGAGGTTCGCTCACTGGCAGGTCGCTCGGCCGAGGCCGCCAAAGAAATCAAAACACTGATTGGGGACAGTGTGGACCGCGTGGAAAAGGGCACCGCCTTGGTGGACCAAGCCGGCGTGACCATGAGTGAGGTGGTGAGCGCCATCCAACGCGCAACCGACCTGATGAGCGAGATCAGTGCGGCCAGTACCGAGCAAAGCCAAGGGGTGGCTCAAGTGGGGCAAGCGGTCACCGAGATGGACCAAGTTACGCAGCAGAATGCCGCCCTCGTTGAAGAAATGGCAGCAGCGGCAAGCAGCCTGAAGAGCCAAGCACAGGACCTGGTCACCACGGTGGCCGTGTTCAAGCTGCCCCCTCACCACGCTAATCACCCTAATCACGCCCACTTCAGCGCCAACCGCTCAGCGCGCCCCCTCGCGTCAAACCTGGCCCCCAAACGCTTGAACTGACCCCGCGCCAGCACAGCCCTTGGCTCGCGGCTCAGTACCGCTGCCCAACACCAACCCTCGACCCGCCCCGCTCCTGCGCCATCCGAGGCGACCGCCTTTGCAACAGTCACTTGCGCACAGCGTGGGGCGGGCTCTAAGATGCGCTCTTTCAACTCGGGACTAACAATGAAACACTCTTTGATGGGGCTGGCACTTGTAGCCGCCTTTGGCAGTGCGGGCGTGCAGGGCGCAGAGGTGAGTTTGCGCCTGCTCGAAACCACAGACGTGCACATGAACCTGCTCGACTATGACTACTACCAAGACAAAACCACGGACCAATATGGTCTGGCCCGCGCCATCACGCTGATCAAGGCGGCCCGCTTGGAGGCCACCAACAGCCTGTTGTTTGACAACGGCGACCTGCTGCAAGGCAACCCACTGGGGGATGTCATGGCCAAGGTCCACCCCTTGAAGCCGGGCCAAGTGCACCCGGCGTACAAGGTCATGAACCAGCTGGGGTATGACGCGGGCAACTTGGGCAACCATGAATTCAATTACGGCCTGCCTTTTTTGCGCCAGTCGATTGCGGGTGCCAACTTTCCCTATGTGAACGCCAACGTCTACGTGGACGACGCGGACAAGGACGGCGGCAACGCCAAACACGCGTTCACCCCCTATGTGTTGCTGGACCGCCAGTTCAAAGACGCGCAGGGCAACAGCCACGCCATCAAGGTCGGCGTGATTGGCTTTGTGCCCCCTCAAATCATGCAATGGGACAAGGCCCACTTAGAAAGCAAAGTGGTGACCCGTGGCATTGTGGAAGTGGCTCAAAAATACGTGCCCGAGATGCGGGCCCAAGGCGCTCAACTCGTGATTGCCATTCCGCACTCCGGCTTTGAGAAAACCCCGGCGGGTGCTCGGGTGGAAAACGCGGTGGCCGGTTTGGCCGCCATTCCCGGTATTGACGCCATTTTGTTTGGCCACTCCCACGCCGAGTTCCCCAGCTCCGCATTCGCCGACTTTCCCTTGGCCGACGTCACGCGCGGCACCATCAATGGCGTTGCTGCGGTGATGCCCGGGCGCTGGGGCGACCACCTCGGCATTGTGGATTTCAAACTGGACAACAGCAGCGGCTCATGGAAGGTGGTGAACAGCCAATCCAGCATTCGCCCCATTTTTGACCGCAAAGCGAAGAAGCCTCTGGTGGCCGCCGACCCGCTGGTGGCGGCCGCCATTGCTGAAGAGCACGCGCAAACCTTGGCCTACGTGCGCAGCCAAGTGGCGGTGAGCAGTGCCCCGATTTACAGCTACTTTGCACAGGTCAGCGACGACCCTTCGGTGCAAATTGTGTCCAACGCGCAAACCGCTTATGTGAAACGCGCCATGCAGGGCACCGACTATGAAAAATACCCGGTTCTCTCGGCGGCAGCACCGTTCAAATCCGGCGGACGCCAAGGCTGGTCTTATTACACCGACATCCCGGCCGGCCCGCTGGCCATCAAAAACGTGGCCGACCTCTACATTTACCCCAACAC
>JAGODZ010000011.1 GCA_017997975.1 Rhodoferax sp. | reverse complement strand
TGCTTTTCTGGGCTGTTGATGAAGTAAGGGGACAGGTAACCGCGGTCAAACTGCATGCCTTCAACCACGTCCAGCTCGGAGTCCAAGGACTTGCCGTCTTCCACCGTGATCACGCCTTCTTTGCCCACTTTGTCCATGGCATCAGCAATGATCTTGCCAATGGTCTCATCCGAGTTGGCAGAGATGGAGCCAACTTGAGCGATTTCTTTGGAAGTGGTGGTGGCTTTGGACGCCTTCTTCAACTCGGCGATCAAAACCGTCACTGCCTTGTCGATTCCGCGCTTCAGGTCCATGGGGTTCATGCCCGCGGCCACGTACTTCATGCCTTCGCGAACGATGGATTGCGCCAACACAGTCGCGGTGGTGGTGCCGTCGCCAGCGATGTCAGAGGTTTTGGAAGCCACTTCCTTGACCATCTGCGCACCCATGTTTTGCAGCTTGTCTTTGAGTTCGATTTCTTTGGCGACGGATACACCGTCTTTGGTCACGGTAGGGGCGCCGAACGAGCGCTCCAGAACCACGTTACGACCTTTAGGGCCCAGGGTGACTTTGACCGCGTTGGCCAAAATGTTCACGCCTTCAACCATACGAGCGCGGGCTTCGCCGCCGAAAATTACGTCTTTTGCTGCCATGTGATGACTCCAATAAATTCAAAAAATAGAAAACTTGTTGCTGGGGAAGAAAGCGCAGCGAGCGGCTTGTAGGCTAGGCGCACAGCGCGCAGGAACCGGAGCGTACTTCAGTACGTGAGGATTCCGAGCACTGCGCAACGACGCATACGGGCCGCGCAGTCGCTTTATTTCTCGACAACGGCGAAGAGGTCGTCTTCTTTCATAACGAGCAACTCGTCGCCGTCAACTTTGACGGTCTGGCCGCTGTACTTGCCAAACAAAACGCGGTCACCGACCTTGACACTCATGGCGATGCGATCGCCGTCTTCGTCTTGCTTTCCAGGGCCCACGGCCAACACTTCACCTTGATCCGGCTTTTCAGCAGCGCTGTCAGGAATCACGATGCCGGAGGCAGTTTTGGTTTCGTTTTCAACGCGTTTAACAATCACGCGGTCTGCGAGAGGGCGAAGTTTCATGGGAGCTCCTTTAAGTTCAAAACACAGGTTTAACAATCAAAAACCAACCCATCAAAGTTGGCTTCTGTATTAACTAGAGGAGCGAGGCTTGCAAGGCAAAAAGATCTGTTAGCACTCAACTCCTACGAGTGCTAATGATAAGGGCAATTGCGGAGCTTTCAAGAGCGGCGTATGAAATCCCGCACGAGTATTGCGGGATGACGCGGGTGGTTTCTTTATCCAAACCTTGAGTTGGGTGTCGTTGAAGTGAACCGCCAGCGCGCACTGAGCACCGATTCATCTCAGAGCCGTCGCAAGAGTTTTCGTCCCTCGCTGTACCAAAGCACCCCACTGGCCATGGCCACACACACCGTCCATTGACCCACTGAGAGTGGCACCGTACCAAATGCGAGGTTCAGGAACGGCAGGTGCACAACCGCCACTTGCAGCGCTGTAGACAAAGCCACCGCCGCCCACAGCCAGTGGTTTGAAAACAAGCCTTGAAAGGCGGAGGCCGTGTTGGAGCGCGCGTTAAAGCAGTTGAACAATTGCGTCAACACCAGCACCGTGAACGCCGCCGTGCGCGCCAGCGCTAGGTCGTGCGTACCACCCCCCAGCCAAGCGCCCACCGGCTCGATCAAGCCGCCGGGCAGGAACAGGTCCAGCGTTAACAAGGCCAAGGTGGCCATCACCACACCGCCTTCGACCACGCTGATCGCCATGGGCGCGTCGATGATGCGTTGGCTGCGGGGGCGTGGTGGGCGTGTCATCACGTCATCGGCAATGGGGTCGACGCCCATGGCCAACGCTGGGCCGGTGTCGGTCACTAAATTGATCCACAAAATCTGCGTGGCCAGCAGCGGCAGCACCACCGCACCGCCTGAGCCGGTGGCGGTGGCTTTCAGGCCAATCACCCCCGCGCCCACCACGCCCACAAACACGGTCAGCACTTCGGCCAAATTGGACGACAGCAAATAGCGCAGAAACTTGCGAATGTTGTCCAGCACGCCACGCCCTTCGCGCACCGCCAGCACGATGGTGGCGAAGTGGTCGTCCGCCAAAATCATGCGAGCCGCCTCTTTGCTGACCTCGGTGCCCGCCACGCCCATGGCCACCCCGATGTCGGCCGCCTTCAGCGCGGGGGCGTCGTTCACGCCATCGCCCGTCATGGCCACCACATGGCCGCTGGCTTGCAGCGCTTGCACAATGCGCAGTTTGTGCTGGGGCGCGACGCGGGCAAACACCGAGGTGTTTTGTACCGCCTTGCGAAAGGCAGCCCCTTCCAATTGGTCGAGATCAATGCCCGTCAGCACCGGGGCGTCGGGCTCGACGATGCCCAGATCGGCCGCAATACGCGCCGCCGTGCGGGGGTGGTCACCCGTGATCATGATCACGCGCACGCCCGCTTGGCGCGCTTGGGCAATGGCCACTGCAGCCTCTTGGCGGGGCGGGTCGATGAGGCCCACCGTGCCCAAGTATTCCAGGCCCTGCTCCAGTGCTTCGGCTTGCACCGGGTCGGTTGGGATGTGCGAGTCTGCGTTCAAGGTGCGCCGTGCCACAGCCAAGGTGCGCAGCGCGTCATCCGCCATTGCGGCCACGTCAGCCTGTACTTGGGCGCGCAAAGCGGCATCCAGCAGCACCGTGGTGTTGCCTCGGCGGGCATGGGTGCAGTGCGCTAGCAACACATCAGGCGCGCCTTTGGTGAACAGCACGTGGGCACCGCTCTGGTCCGGGTCGGCCACCAGCACCGACATCATCTTGCGCTGCGAGGTGAAGGGAATTTCACCAAGGCGTTCAGGCGCAGCCTCTGGCTTGCCCAGCTTGTGTTCTGCCACCCAAAACGCGGCTTCAGTGGGGTCGCCCTGAATGCCCCAGTCGCCGTCGTCGTCTTGCTGCAACTGGGCGTTGCCTGCCAAACAGCCGCCTCTCAGCACCGCTTGCAGTTCTAGCCACAAGGGGCCTTCGCATAGTTCAGCGCCGTCATGCTCAGCGCAGCCCTTCGGCGCGTAGCCGATGCCGGTGAAATCTATGCGACCAGACGCGGTCATCACCCGCTGCACCGTCATCTCACCGCGCGTGAGCGTGCCGGTTTTGTCAGACGCAATGACCGAGGCTGAGCCGAGCGTTTCCACCGAGGCCAGTTTCTTCACAATGGCGTGGTGGCGCGCCATGCGTCGCACGCCCATGGCCAACACCACCGACAAAATAGCAGGCAAGCCCTCAGGCACCGCTGCCACGGCCAATGACACGCCCAACAGCAGCACGGTCACCACATCGCCCATGCCCTGAATGTTGGAGGTGAGCAAAATCGTCGCGACCACCACCGCGGCAATGCCCAGCGCCACCATGCCCAGCACCTTGCCCAAATAGGCCATTTCCACCTGCAGCGGGGTGGGCGCATCCGCCGTGGTGTCAAGCAGCGTGGCAATGCCGCCCATCTCGGTTTGCATGCCGGTGGCGGTAACGATGGCATGCCCGGTGCCTTGTGCCACCGCTGTGCCTTTGAAAACCATGTTCACCCGGTCACCCAGTGCCACGGGCTCAGCCAAGGGTGTGGTGTCTTTCAACACCGCCTCGCTCTCGCCGGTGAGCGGTGCCTCCAGCAGCATCAAGGCAGCGGCCTGTGTCAAGCGGGCATCGGCCCCGACTGCGTCACCTTCGGCCAGCACCAGCACGTCACCTTTCACCAGTTCAGCGCTGGGCACTCGGGTGATGGCCCCGCCGCGCAGCACACTGGCGGTGGCTGTGGTCATTTTGGCCAGCGCCGCCACCGCTTGCTCGGCTTTCGCTTCTTGCAACCAACCCAGTACCGCGTTCAACACAATCACGCCGCTGATCACCAGGGCATCCAGCGGCCAGCCCGCGGCACCGGGTTGGCCTCGGCCCTCAAACCACCAAGCCGCCAGCGCCACCGCCGCCGCCGCCCCCAACAGGTACACCAGCGGGTCTTGCAACTGCGCCAGCGCGCGACGCCAAGTGGGCACTGGGGGCAGCGCGCGCAATTCGTTGGGACCATCGGCGCGCAACCGTTTGGCCGCCTCGCCGGTGCTCAGGCCACGGTCCAAATCGGTGCCGAGCGCCGCCGCCAGATCGGCAACAGGGCTTAGCGAAGGGTGGTCAGGTAACTTTCTATGCATCCGGGGTCGTGGGGTGCCAACACTCGGCACTTTCCATGTCGCGCGAGAGCGGCAATGCCGGGTCGTAGGCGGGTGCCTGTTTCAGGCGAGTCACCGTCTTCTCGGTGGCGAGCAGTGTGAGTTTCAGCAGGCCTTGGGTTGAGTGAAGCATGAGAGTCTGACTTTCAAAGGGGTCGAACACAAGGGGTTCGACTCAAACTGGGCCAGCAGATGTGCTTCAAGGCGCACCGCCAATGGAAGATCGACCCAGCTTAAGAAGGCCCATGGTACGCGGTCTGTGCACTGTCGCACGGTTGAGGGCAGGGCGCTTGGGCCTGGGCTGGACACCAAGTCGAAAAACCTCGCAAGAGTGCAAAAAATCAGCGCTGCATGGCGCGAAGGTAGAAAAACTCTGCTGGCACAGCACCTTGGACGACATCGGCATAGATGAGCCCCACCACCGCAAAGGCACGAAAAGAATCCCTCCCTTCGCGCAAAGTGCCCAAGTCAGCCACCATGGTCGGCGCAGAGTAGGAACAAAAAACGTGGTGGCGCGCTCCTAACGCGCCGCATATGTTGGCGTTGCGCCTGACTCGTGCAAACCGCCAGTGGGACAGCCATTGGCAACAAATTTCGTGACTATTCAGCGTGATCAAATGACCGCATCACTTTGAATCGCACCCACCGCCGCTAAGGCAAACCCTTGTATGACTTGGATTACTGGTGCAATAGTGATTAAGAAGGCTGCGTAACGAATTTGTTACAGGCTGCAGCGTTCTCCAAGCGCTATTCAAGCGTAATAACTGGCCACGTAATCCTCAAAGCGCTCTTGCGGCAGGGCTTCCAAGCGGGTGTGCTCGGCCAGAGACTCCTCTACGCTGGCGCCAAACTCGGCCAACTGCGCTGCCGTTAGTGGTTGTGCCAGCAAACTCTGATGGTGTTGCTGGGATTGCTTCATGGCAAATTTGAAATAGCCTTTGTGCTCCAGGGCCGCGGCCAGCACCTGCGCAGAAGGCGTGGTTTCCGGGTGGTCGATGCGGGTGCGCAAGCTGGCCAGTGTGGTGGCGTAGGTGGTGCCACCGTAGGCGGCATCCAGCATCTCGGCAAACGGTTGCATGTCATCAAACAGGCCGTGCGCGATGGGGCGAAATGGTTGCTCTCGGTTGTGCACCAGCAGGTTCAAATCAGGCTGTCGACCGTGGTTAACAACCCGGGATTTGTTTTCTTCGTTTTCGGCCTGTTCACGGGCCGTAATGGGTGGGCTGTCGCGAAACAAGCACATCATGAGCAGCATGTCGGCAAAGGTGCTTTGCTCGGGCGCGATGCCGATATCGACAAACGGATTCAAGTCGAACAGGCGTACTTCAACGTATTCGACCCCATATTTTTTCAGCGCCAGCGCCGGGCGTTCATGGGCTTTGGCCACGCGCTTGGGTCGAATGCCAGCGTAAAACTCGTTCTCGATTTGAAGTAGGTTGGCGTTGAGCTGTTTCCAATGGTCACCGTCGCGCACGCCCAGCTTTTCGTAAAACGGATCGGGGGTGCGAATGGCCGCTTCCAGGGCCTGGGTGTACTCGTTCAACGAGTTAAAGCTCACGTGCAGCTGGTCTTGCGCGCGGTTTTGGTAACCTAGGTCGCTCATGCGAAGGCTGGTGGCGTAGGGGCGGAACAGGGTGCCCGGCACCAGTTCCTGCAGGTCGGAGCTGCGGCCTTGCAAAAACGACTTGCAGATGGCGGGCGAGGCGCCAAACAGGTAGGGAATCAGCCAGCCGTAGCGCAGAAAATTGCGAATGAGGCCGAAGTAGCGCTCGCTGATGAAGTCTTGCTTGCTGCCTTTGGCCTCACAACACCCCATCAACGCGTCCCAAAACGCCTCGGGCAAGGACCAGTTGTAGTGCGCCCCGGCAATGGTTTGCATGTGGCGCCCGTAACGCAGTCCCAAGCCTTCGCGGTATGCCGCCTTCATTTTGGCGGGGTTGGAGCTGCCGTAGTCGGCAATGGCGATGTCTTTGTCATCACCCACCACGCAGGGCATGGAGCCCGCCCACATGACTTCACCCTGTAATTTTCGGGCAGTAAAACGGTGAATATCACGCAGGTAGTTGAGGGGAAATGCGGGGTCTTGCGACGGTGGGGTGATGAATTCCAACAGCGCTTCGGCGTAATCGGTGGTGATGGACGGGTGGGTCAGCTTGGAGCCGAGTGCCAGCGGATGCGGGGTTTGGGCCAAGTGGCCGCTGCTGTCCACGCGCAAACATTCGCGCTCGTAACCCCGGGCAATGCCGCGCAGCACCTGAGCAGGCTCATGGTTAGAAAACTGACGCACCGCGTCGCAACAGGTGAATTTCAACATGAACGGGCTACTTCTTCTCTGTAAATCGGCACGCAGTATGGCAGTTTTTACCGGGCATTGCCCGGTAAGGTGTGAGGTTGGCTATCCGAGGTTAACCTCTTGGGTGGCGGTCCTACGGGTATCTGTCTGGCGGCTTCACTGAATTTTTTGCAAGGTTTTTATGGCTGATTTTGATTTTGACCTGTTTGTTATCGGCGGCGGCAGCGGCGGTGTGCGCGCCGCTCGCATGGCAGCACAGCGCGGCGTACGCGTTGCTTTGGCGGAGGCGGGGGGGACTGACGGCTTGGGCGGCACTTGCGTGAACGTGGGTTGCATCCCCAAAAAGCTGTACAGCTACGCCGCCCACTTTGCCGAGAGTTTTGAGGAATCGCATGGTTTTGGCTGGGAAGGCAAAGCGCCTTCATTGAACTGGGCCACGCTCAAGGCCAACCGCCACGCTGAAATTGCTCGCTTGAACGGGGTTTACCTCAAGCTCTTGAGTGGTTCCGGCGTGACGGTGCTCAACGGCTATGCGAGGCTGGTCGATGACCATACGGTGGAGGTCGATGTGAACGAAGCGGGGCAAATTGTGCCCAAGCGCTTCAGCGCCCAACATATTCTGGTGGCGACCGGCGGCACGCCTTTTGTGCCCCACATGAAAGGACGTGAGCACGTGCTCACCTCGAACGATATGTTTGACCTCGACCCCTTCCCTGCCCGGTTGGTGGTGGTGGGCGGTGGCTACATTGCCTGTGAGTTTGCGTCTATCTTCAACGGTTTGGGCTCCAAAGTGACGCAGCTGTACCGCAGTGAGCAGGTGCTGCGGGGATTTGATGACGAGGTGCGGCATTTTGTGGCGGCCGAAATGGGGAAGACCGGTGTTGATTTGCGCCTGAATGCGGGCGTGCTGACGGTGCACAAAACCGCGCAAGGGCTGGAAGTGCTGCTGGAGGGCGGCGGCTCAGTCATGGCCGATGCGGTGCTCTACGCCACCGGACGCGTGCCCAACGTGAAGGGGTTGGGGCTGGCGCAGGTGGGGGTGTGCCAAGCCGCCGACGGTGCCGTCATTGTCAATGAGGCTTACCAGACCAACGTGCCTTCGGTGTTTGCGCTGGGCGATGTGACCTCGCGCGTGCAGCTCACCCCGGTGGCCTTGGGCGAGGCCATGGTGTTGGTGGACCATTTGTTTGGCCCGCAGGCAGGCAAGGCCCCGCGCAGCATGAGTTACGAGTTCATTCCTACCGCCGTGTTCACCCATCCCAACATTGGCACGGTGGGCCATGGCGAAGCGCAGGCGCGCCAACTGTTTGGCGCGGTGACGGTGTTTCGCAGCGAGTTCAAAGCCCTCAAACACACCTTGAGTGGCAGCACCGAGCGCACGCTGATGAAACTGATCGTGGAAGACGCCACGGACCGCGTGGTGGGGCTGCACATGGTGGGGCCGGATGCCGGCGAAGTGGTGCAAGGCTTTGCCGTGGCCATGAAGGCGGGCGCGACCAAGGCCCATTTCGACAGCACCATCGGCATCCATCCGACGATCGCCGAAGAGCTCGTGACGATGCGCGAGCCGGTGGCCCGCCCCGCCCCCGTTTGACAACAGAGACCCTTTCGCCATGCCCCATTTACCCGTTTTTATTGCCCCTTCTCGGTTCACCGACCCGGCCGCAGCCTTGGCCAAAGCGCGTGAGATTTACGACAGCAGCATTGCCCACCTGCGCGAAGCCATGCAACGTTTTGTGGCCGGTGAAGTACTGCCCGGCCATGTACGGGCCTGCTACCCGTTTGTGCGCGTGCAAACTGACACGGTGGCCCGCAAAGGCCCGCCCCCCGAAAGTGCGCAACTGAGCTTTGGCTTTGTTGCGGGGCCTGGCCGGTTCGAGACCACGCTGAGCCGGCCTGACTTGTATGCCGATTACTACCTAGAGCAGTTCACCCTGCTGCTGCAAAACCACGGGGTGGAGCTGGAGGTGGGTACCAGCTCGCAGCCGATTCCAGTGCACTTCTCGTTCGCGGAGAACGACCACATTGAAGGCAGTTTGAGCCTGGCGCGCCGGCAATTGATGCGCGACGTGTTTGACCTGCCTGATTTGGCCGCCATGGACGACGGCATTGCCAACGGCACCTTTGAGCCGGGCCCGGGTGAGGCGCAACCGCTGTCACTGTTCACCGCGCCCCGGGTGGACTACTCCTTGCACCGCCTGCGCCACTACACCGGCACGGCGCCCGAGCACTTTCAGAACTTTGTGCTGTTCACCAATTACCAGTTCTACATTGACGAGTTTGTGCGCTTGGGGCACGAAGCCATGGCCGATGCCAACAGCGAATACATCGCTTTTGTTGAGCCTGGCAACGTGGTGACGCGGCGGGTGGGCACCCCGGTGGAGGCCGGTGATGAGTTGGGTAAAGTGCCGCCCCGCCTGCCGCAAATGCCAGGCTACCACTTGGTGCGCGCAGACAGACGTGGCATCAGCATGGTCAACATTGGCGTGGGGCCGTCCAATGCGAAAACCATCACCGACCACATTGCGGTGCTGCGCCCCCATGCGTGGTTGATGCTGGGCCATTGTGCGGGCTTGCGCAACAGCCAGCAGTTGGGCGATTACGTGCTGGCGCACGCTTATGTGCGTGAAGACCATGTGCTGGACGAAGAATTGCCATTGTGGGTGCCGATTCCGGCGCTGGCTGAAATTCAGTTGGCGCTAGAAGCCGCCGTGTCTGAGGTGACTCAACTCAAAGGCTCAGAGCTCAAGAGCATCATGCGCACTGGTACCGTGGCCTCCACCGACAACCGCAACTGGGAACTCTTGCCTGATAACGGCCCACAACGCCGCTTCAGCCAGAGCCGCGCCGTGGCGCTGGACATGGAAAGCGCCACCATCGCCGCCAACGGTTTTCGCTTTCGGGTGCCCTACGGCACGCTGCTGTGCGTGAGCGACAAGCCTCTGCATGGCGAAATCAAGCTGCCCGGCATGGCGAATCACTTTTACCGCGAGCGCGTGGACCAGCACCTGCGCATTGGCATTCGCGCGATTGAGCTGTTGCGAGCGCAAGGGGTGGATCAACTCCACAGCCGCAAGCTGCGTAGCTTTGCAGAGGTGGCATTTCAGTAGGACGGAGCGCCACCTGCTTGTGCTCAGCTGCCTTGTGCCGCTTTGATCATGTCGGCGGCCTTCTCGGCAATCATCATCACGGGCGCGTTGGTGTTGCCGCTGACGAGGGTCGGCATGATGGAGGCGTCCACCACGCGCAGGCCTTCAAGTCCATGCACCCGCAATTGAGCATCCACCACATCGAGGGGGCTGTTGCCCATGCGGCAGGTGCCAGCTGGGTGGTAAATGGTGTCGGCATGGTCGCGAATGAACTGCTCAATCTCAGCGTCGGTTTGGGCGCGCGCCGAGGTCGTTAACTCCTTACCCCCCAAGGCGACCATGGCGGGTTGGGCCAAGATGTTGCGGGTCAGCTTAATGCCACGGATCATGCGGGCCATGTCGTCACGGTCGCTCAAAAAGTTGGGGTCAATCAGCGGGGCGGCCAAGGGGTCTTTGCTGGCCAGTCGCAAGCTGCCCCGGCTGCGGGGGCGCAGCAGACACACATGGCATGAATAACCATGACCAAACACTGTGGTGCGGCCGTGGTTGACCAGCTTGCCCACCACAAAGTGCAGCTGCAAATCAGGTGTGACCTCACTCGGCTGGCTCTTGATGAACCCGCCTGCCTCCGCGAAGTTGGAGGTGAGTGGCCCCTTGCGGTGGCTGCGCCACTCAAAAATTCCTTTCAACGCTTGCACCGCGCCGCTCAAGGACAGGCCGAATAGTTCTTTGGCCTTGGGGGCGTCTGCCACCAGCACCACATCGGGGTGGTCATGCAGGTGCTCACCCACGCCGGGCAAATCGTGCAGGGTGGCAATGCCGTTTTCAAGCAGGTGGGCGTGGGGGCCAATGCCAGAGAGCATCAGGAGTTGAGGCGATTGCAGAGCCCCTGCGCACAACAGCACCTCACGCGAGGCCTTGAGTTGTTTGACCTGGCCCTCGTGTTGAAACTCGACCCCCACCGCGCGCTTGCGCTCCATCAGAATTCGTGTGGTGTAGGCACCGGTGAACACGTGCAGGTTAGGGCGAGACCGGTTGGGCGTGAGGTACGCCTTGGCCGCACTGAAGCGTTCACCGTTTTTGTGGGTGACTTGGTACATGCCCATGCCTTCTTGGCTGGGGCCATTGAAGTCGTTATTGGCGACCTGTCCGGCCTGTACGCCCGCTTTCACAAACTCGGGGCCGTAGCGGTTGGGGCTGCACAAGTCCATCACATTCAGGGGGCCGTTGCTGCCATGCAGCGCATCGGCACCGCGCTCATTGTGTTCGGAGCGCTTGAAGTAGGGCAGCACTTCATCGAAGGACCAACCGGGGTTGCCTTCTGCGGCCCATTGGTCGAAGTCTTCGCGCTGACCGCGCAGGTAGATCATGGCGTTGATGGAGCTGGAGCCCCCTAGCACCTTGCCGCGTGGCATATAGCCTTCGCGACCATTCAGGCCGGGTTGGGGCGTGGTGGAGAACCCCCAGCCTGACATGCCCGTTTTGGCCATGACCGCTAAACCGGCTGGGCAATGGATGAACACACTGGTGTCAACCGGGCCGGCTTCAAGCAGCGCGACGTGGATGTCGGGGTTTTCTGTGAGGCGTGCCGCCAAAACGCAACCGGCGGATCCGCCGCCAATGATGATGTAGTCGAACATGGGTTTCTCCAGGCACAGGGGTAATGGTTTTGTCGGTGGTGCCTGAGTCGTACCTTATCGCAATCAAGCCGCCCGAATTAGAGATATGTCCCAAGGGAGACTTGCTCAAGCGGTTCAAGCGGGGCGCGTCGCTGAGGTAAACAGTGGTTCGAAATTAAATTGTTAGCAATTTAATTGCGAGCTATAATTGAAAGATGGCAACGCCTTCCTTACTCACCGAATCTGACGCCGCATTGCGCTTGGACAACCAGCTGTGCTTTGCGCTCTACTCCACCTCTTTGGCCATGACCAAGGTCTATAAACCTTTGCTGGATCGCTTAGGTCTCACCTACCCGCAGTACCTTGTGATGTTGCTGCTGTGGGAGCAAGACGAGGTGAAGGTCTCAGCCTTAGGGGAGCGCCTCTACCTGGACTCTGGCACGCTGACCCCGCTGCTCAAACGGATGCAAGTCAGTGGCTTAGTCGTTCGTAATCGGTCCCAAGAGGATGAACGTCGGGTGTTGATTTCGCTCACCGACGCCGGTCGGCAACTGAAAGTCAAAGCAGCACAAGTGCCGGGTTGCGTGGTCAGCGCCACCCATGTCCCCGTGTCAGAGCTGATGGCTTTGACCCAACAAGTCCAAGCCTTGCGCCGCCATTTGGCGGGGTAAGTCATTTGTTTTCCAACCCGCCTCATTGCGAGGCATTTTTAAAAAGAGAATCACCATGACCCACAAGATTGAAAAAGTTGTTTACCAAGCCCATGCCACCGCCACTGGTGGACGCGATGGCAGTGCCAAGTCTTCCGATGGCCTGTTGGACGTCAAATTGACGGTTCCCAAAGAAATGGGGGGCGCAGGTGGCGGTGTGAATCCTGAGCAATTGTTTGCAGCCGGTTACAGCGCTTGTTTCATTGGGGCCATGAAGTTTGTGGCCGGTCAGGAAAAAATCACCTTGCCAGCAGACCTGTCCATTGACGCCACCGTCGGTATTGGCGGCATTCCCCAAGGTTTTGGCATCGAGGTGCAACTGGTCATCAACGTGCCGGGCATGGACCGCGCTCAAGCCCAAACGCTGGTGGACAAGGCGCATCAGGTGTGCCCTTACTCCAACGCCACCCGTGGCAACATTGAAGTGACGCTCACCTTGGCTTAAAGGGTCGACATGGAGCCGCAGCGCTTGGCGTGCTGTGGCTTACTTGTCAGACCGTGAAGGCGGCTTAAGTTGGCGTACCTCATCGCGCAGGCTGCGCACCTCAGATCGCAGCGCGCCAATCTCCTGCATCAAGTCGCGCTCGATTTGCCGCTCTTCAGTCTCCACAAACATGGCCGCGACTGACGCCGTGACCAGCGACAGCACGGCCAGACCCAGCAGCACCACCAACACAGAAAACGCGCGTGACGCGTGGGTGCTGGGCACGATATCGCCATAGCCAACGGTGGCTGCCGTGGTGAAAGCCAGCCACAAACCATCAGTCAGGCTGTGGGCGCGCGGCTCCAATATCCAAAACCCCACGCCGCCCAAACCGAGAATCATCAGGCACAGCACCAGCGAGTACACGAGGCCCCGGCGCGTGATCAATCGTTTGCGGTGTTGCCATTTCTTCATACACACACTGTACAGCGGCGAGGTGAGGTTGAGCTTGCGCAGGCAGGCAGGGGCGACAATGACAGCATGTTGACCCAGCCCCCCCCACCCAGCGGCGCCCATGCCTTTGAAGCCCTCACCCCCGATGTCGTCATGGACGCGCTTGCCAGTGTGGGCCTCTACGGCGACGGTCGCCAGCTCGCTTTAAGCTCCTATGAGAACCGTGTCTATCAGCTGCATTTGGAAGACGGCCAAGCCGTGGTCGCCAAGTTCTACCGGCCCCAGCGTTGGACGCCAGCGCAGATTCTGGAAGAGCACGCGTTCTCCCGCGAGTTGATGGACGCGGAGATTCCCGTGGTTGGGCCGCTCACCCTGCAGGGCAGCACCCTGAATCACTTCGGCGGTTTTGCCTTCAGCGTCAGCCCGCGCCGAGGGGGGCGTCCGCCTGAGTTGGACGACTTTGATGTGCTGGAATGGATTGGTCGCTTTTTGGCCCGCATTCACACCGTGGGGGCCGCCCAACCTTTCGCCAGCCGGCCCGCCTTGAACCTGCAAACTTTTGGTGTCGCATCGCGCGATTGGCTCTTAGCGAATGAAAAAGTACCGCTGGATGTGCAGTCCGCTTGGAGTAAAGTCTCTCAATCTGCTCTTGATTTGATAGCTGGTTACGCAGACTTGACGGGGGTTACAGGCCTAAAAGATGCTTATTTCGAGCCGATTCAGCAGCTCCGACTGCATGGCGACTGCCACCCCGGCAACATTCTCTGGACGCCGCTGGACTCTCCCACCAGCGCGGGCCCTGGCCCCCACTTTGTGGACTTGGACGACGCCCGCACCGGCCCCGCTGTGCAAGACCTGTGGATGCTGCTCAGCGGGGACCGCTCGCAACGCAGCCGCCAACTGGGGGCGCTGGTGGACGGTTACGAGCAGTTTCGCGAGTTTGACCGCCGCGAGCTGGCGCTGATTGAGCCGCTGCGCACCTTGCGTTTGATTCACTACAGCGCATGGCTGGCGCGCCGCTGGGAAGACCCCACCTTTCCTATCAATTTCCCTTGGTTTGGCTCTAGCGACTACTGGCAAGGGCAGGTGCAAATGCTAGAGGAGCAAATGGAGGCCATGCAGGAAGATCCGCTGGTGGTGTAGGGTGGCAGGCTGTGATTAAAGAGGGAAACGGCAATGAAGATGAAAAAATATGCGATGTGGCTTGTTTTGGCGCTGACGTGTGGTCTCGCTCAAGCCGAGTGGGTGAAAGTGGCCAGTACCGAAACGTCGGTGTTTTACTTGGACACCAGCATGTCCAAAAAGGTCGCGGGTACCCTCATGGTTTGGATTTTGCGGGAGCACAACAGCCCGCGCATGGCCCCCGAAGGCCGTTATCGGTCGTCCAAAGACCAGCTTGAAATTGACTGCAAGGGCCGACGCGTGCGCTTGATCTACACCTCGGACCATCCCGATCTGTTGGGCGAGGGCAAACAAGTGCATTTTCAGCACGGGCCCATGAGTTGGAATGACGTGGCGCAAAACCCAGTGTTCTTGCGCATCGTCAATATCGCTTGCAGCGCCCCCTGAACGCAGGCGTCAGGGGCGCAAGGCAGCGCGCTTACTTGCCGTTGATGCCCAGCAACTCAACTTCAAACAGCAAGGTGGTGTTGGGCGGAATGACACCGCCTGCGCCGCGTGAGCCATACGCGATGGCGGCGGGGCAGGTCAGTTTGGCTTTGCCGCCCACCTTCATGCGCTGCACGCCTTCGGTCCAGCAGGGAATCACGCCAGTCAAGGGGAACTCAATCGGCGCGCTGCGCTTGTAAGAGCTGTCGAACTCTTTGCCGTCCGCAAAGGTGCCCCGGTAGTGGACCTTCACCTTGTCGGATGCGCTGGGGCTGGTGCCTGCGCCGTCTTTAAGAGAGCGGTACACCAAACCAGAGGCCGTTACCACGGCCCCCGCTTCTTTGGCGGACGCTGCGGAGAGCGCATCTTGGGCGAAGGTGTGAGAGGTCGCCAGCAGCGAGAGGGTGAGTGCGGCAACGCGCAGAGAAGTGATCATGTCAGTAGTGTCCAAAGGAGTGAGTACAGGACCGTTATAGAAATAACGGCCAGAAAGGGCAGCAGAGCCAGGATGGGAATGGCCGTAACGCCCTGAAACAGAAGAAGAGACAGCGCGGCCTGGTTGCTTTGTGTAGGCATCAAATGACGTTCGTTGAGCGTCTGCAAGGCAATCGCCGTGCTGGACAGGGCCAAAAATAGGCCGACGCAGGCGCCACCGTTGTTTGGGTTCCAGTTCCAGTCCGACCAGAAACAGCATCAGCACCATGCCGAATTCGGCAAGGTGCAGGATGTCCTGCACCTTGGTGACGAAGCCCAATCCCCAGGGTCCGATGGCGATGCCCGCTGCAAGGTAACCCATGATGGTGCCCAGACCCAGACCCAGCGCTTTGCTCGGTGGTACGGCGATCACAGCGGCGCTGATGTAGATAAAGTTGTTGATGAGTCAAGTCGAGGTGCGTTCCATGTTGGCGGTGCAGGGTGAGCGGCGGGATGGTCAGTCTACCTTGAGGCGGCGGGTTCCAATGGCTTTGTCGCAGAACTGACAGGTGCCCAGGTGGCGCGTGGTTAGAGTGAGACGATGAAAACATTTGAAACACTGGCTGACTTGTCGGCGTTGGTTGGGCAAGAGGTGGCGGTCAGCGACTGGGTCACGATCACCCAAGAACAAATCAACCTCTTTGCGCAGGCCACAGGAGACCATCAGTGGATTCATGTCGATCCTGAGAGGGCCCGATCAGGCCCATTTGGTGCACCGATTGCCCATGGATTTTTGACCCTGTCGATGTTGCCGACATTCTTTGAGTCATCGATGCGTATTGTTCAAGTGCGCATGGGCGTGAATTACGGGCTGAATAAAGTGCGTTTCATGGCACCTGTGCCCGTGGACAGTCGCTTGCGAGCGCGTATGACGCTACTCGCAAGCGAGCCAATGGATCAAGGCGGGGTGCAGATGATGTGGTCCGTCACCGTGGAGCGTGAAGGGGCCGCCAAGCCGGTGTGTGTGGCAGAGTCGTTGGCCCGCTACTCCCCTTGATGTCAACTAGGTGGTTCTGGACGTGGTCGGGGCGACGTTTGGCATGGCAAACCCGTTTTGCCGCCACGCTTCAAACACTGTCACGGCCACGGCATTGGACAGATTCAAACTGCGCTGGCCCGGCAGCATGGGCAGCTTCAAGCCCTGTTCTGGGGGGAACGATTGGCGTACTTCGTCAGACAACCCTTTGGTTTCTGATCCAAAGACCAGCCAGTCACCGGGTTGGAATGCTTGTTCATGGGTTCGGTGGGTGGCTCGGGTGGTGAGTGCGAACATGCGGTTCGGCGTTGGTTTTTCAGACTCCAAAAAGGCGTGCCAGTTGGCGTGTCGCTTGAGCTGCGCGTATTCGTGGTAGTCCAGACCCGCGCGGCGCATGTGTTTGTCATCCATGGAAAAGCCAAGTGGCTCAACCAGATGCAAGGTGCAGCCCGTGTTGGCTGCCAAGCGAATGACGTTGCCTGTATTGGGTGGAATTTCGGGTTCGACGAGGACAATATGAAACATCGTCTGATTGTCGTTGGGTCGGGCCTGGGTCGGTTGGTGTGGATTCGCTTGGATTAGCGTGGATTTACGCCGTGCGGGCCAGCACGATCGCGGTGATGTGCGCCGCACCCGCCGTCTTCAAGGTGCGCGCCGCAGCAAAGAGCGAGGCACCGCTGGTCATGACGTCATCCACCAAGACCACCCGTGCGCCTTTTAACTCTGACAGACGCAGTGGCTCGACGGCAAAGGCGTCTTTGACGCTGCTGAGCCGTTCAGCCCGCGTCAAACTGCTTTGGGGTGGTGTGTTTTTGATTCGCAGCAGCAGTGCCGGGTCTGCTTTTGATCGGGACAGGGCTTGTGCAAGCACATAGGCTTGGTTAAAGCCCCGTGTGAGCAAACGCTCTTTCGACAAAGGCATCGGCAGCACGGTGTCGGCGGCGTCCAGCGCGGGCTCAACCCAGGGTGTGCTGCGCAGCATCAGTGCGAAGGGGCGAACCAACCCCGGCTGGCCCTGAAACTTGTAGCGAACAATGAGGTCAGACCAAGGATAGCCGTAAGGTACCGCGCTCAGGCAGCGATCAATCGCGGGTGGTTCCTTGATGCAGGCCCCACACAAGGGAACATCAGCCAGCAAGGGGAGCGCGCAACAGTAGCAGCGGTGCAGTGGTTGCGCAAAGCGACTCATGCAGGCTTCGCAAATAGTTTGCCCCGGCCACGCGTGGCACACCAAGCACTGACTGGGGAGTGCGCTCAAAAATCGGTTGAACAACGCGAAACGCATGGGGTCAATATACTCGCCGAAACCATTTTTAGATCATGTCCCATCAGCTTCCCCCCTCTATTTCGCCTCAAGCTGCCGCGCGTTGGCAGTCCTTGCCTGTGACCGAATCTCCTTGGTTGCACGAAGAGGTTGCTCGGCGCATGGAGGAGCGTCTGGCTTGGATCAAGCTCCAGCCGGCAGCCTGGGCGCATTGGGCCCCTTTGCGCGGTGGGCTACAGGCGCACCAACTCCTACGCGATCGATACCCCGCCGCAAAAACGCATCTGGTGGAGGCGGATGAGTCGCAGGCCAAGCGGGCCCGCCGTGCTTTAGAAAAACCTTGGTGGACGCCAAAGCGTTGGACGGGGCCGTCCATGGAGTGGGGCGCTCCCGCTGATGGGGCCGTGCAGATGCTGTGGGCCAATATGTCGCTGCACATGTCGGCTGACCCGCAGTCCCTGATGGCGCAGTGGCATCGGGCGCTGGCCGTGGATGGGTTTTTGATGTTTTCATGCTTGGGTCCCGACACTTTGCGTGAATTGCGCGCCTTGTACGAAAGCAGGGGGTGGCCCGCCCCGACGCATGAGTTCACTGACATGCACGATTGGGGGGATATGTTGGCCAGCGCTGGTTTTGCCGAGCCCGTCATGGACATGGAACGCATCACGCTCAGTTTTGACACGCCCGAGCGCTTGCTGCAGGAGTTAAGAGGATTGGGGCGAAATCTCAGCACCGCGCGTTTTCCCGGGTTGCGCGGACGGGCTTGGCACGCAAAACTGCTGCAAGCGATGGAGCCACCGCTGCAGTTGACCTTCGAGGTGATTTATGGGCATGCCTTCAAGCCTGTCCCCCGTTTGACCATGCAAGCGCAGACCGAGGTCTCATTGGCCCAAATGAGGGAAACCTTGCATCAGCGCAAAAGCTATCCGGGCCCTTCTTGAGAATTGGGCTTGACAAGCCGGTTTGCTTATGGGTGTCGGCTACAATCTGCCCGACATGCATGGCTTGTGCCCCAAGTTTTTCTGTGTCTGCTTCTAAGATGGCTGAATCAAATACGGGTATTCAGCATGGTGCGTTGCTCGCCAAGCGTGCAAAGTACCGTGTCAGAGGGGTAATTCACGCGTCATGACGTTGTGGTTCGCGCCAAGTCACTGCGGTGCGGATACGTTCGAGGGGTGTTGAGCCCTGACTCGCTAGGTGCGGTTAATTTGAGGCAATGAAGAAGTGAACATGATCAAAAGCATTTTCAATAAATTGGGCGGTGCGCTTCTGGCTGCAAGCGCCATGGCCGGGTCTGCACACGCTGTGAATGATCTGCCCGGCGGACCGGCGGTCAATCAGCTGAACTTGGGGCCGGCGGTGACAAGTATTGCTGCCGAGCAAGCTTGGCTGCATTGGTTCATGCTCATCCTTTGCACGGTGATTTTCGTGGCCGTGTTTGCGGTCATGTTTTATTCCATCTGGAAACACCGCAAATCCAAAGGCCACAAAGCGGCCAATTTCCATGAGTCTGTGACTGTGGAGATCATTTGGACCATTGTTCCTTTTGTGATTGTGATTTTGATGGCATTGCCAGCGACCAAGGTCGTGGTGGCCATGAAAGACACCACCAATGCTGACTTGACCATCAAGGCCACAGGAATGCAGTGGAAGTGGGGCTACGACTACATCAAAGGCGAAGGCGAAGGTATTGCCTTCATCTCGGCGCTGGATGTCGCGCATCGTCAAATGTCAAACGATGGCGGACCCAAGGCGGGCGAGGTGGTGGATGACTACCTGCTCAAGGTGGACAACCCGTTGGTCGTGCCGGTCAATAAAAAGGTTCGAATCATCACCACAGCCACAGACGTGATTCATGCATGGATGGTGCCCGCTTTTGGTGTCAAACAAGATGCGATCCCTGGCTTTGTGCGCGACACCTGGTTCCGAGCCGAGAAAACAGGTGACTTCTACGGCCAGTGCGCCGAGTTGTGTGGAAAAGAACACGCTTACATGCCCATTCACGTGAAAGTGCTTTCCGCTGAAGACTATGCGGTTTGGGTCGATGGTGAAACCAAGAAAATGGCGGCCAAAGCAGATGACCCCACCAAAGTTTGGACCATGGAGGACATCAGCGCACGTGGTTCCAAGGTGTATGCCGCCAACTGTGCAGCCTGCCATCAGGCCAATGGCAAAGGCGCAGGCGCCATCAAAGCGTTGGATGGCTCTGCCCTTGTGCTCAACGACGATAAGAAGCTGCAGATTGCAGTTCTGCTGCACGGTCAGAACAATGGTGCCATGCCAGCATGGAACCAATTGAGCGATACCGAGCTTGCAGCCGTCATCACCTACACCAAGAACAATTGGTCTAACAAGACCGGTCAACTGGTGCAGCCCGCTGATGTGACTGCGGCGCGCTAGTCCACCGTAGCGCCACCCCAAAGTATTGAGAAGGAAATCAGAATGAGTGCTGTTCTAGACCACCATGACCACGTTCACGGTCATGACGACCACCATGCCCCAGTGGGCTGGCGTCGCTGGGTGTTTGCCACCAATCACAAGGATATTGGGACGCTGTACCTGTTGTTCTCGTTCACCATGTTGATGGTGGGGGGGGTGTTGGCGCTGCTGATTCGTGCCGAGTTGTTTCAACCCGGCTTGCAGTTGGTGAATCCTGAGCTGTTTAATCAACTGACCACCATGCACGGTCTGATCATGGTGTTCGGCGCGATCATGCCGGCCTTTGTGGGCTTTGCCAACTGGATGATCCCGTTGCAAATTGGTGCTGGGGACATGGCTTTCGCCCGCATGAACAACTTCAGCTTCTGGCTGATGATTCCCGCCGCGCTGATTCTGGTGAGTTCATTTTTCATGCCAGGGGGTGCGCCTGCTGCTGGTTGGACCCTGTATGCGCCACTCACGCTCCAGATGGGGCCTTCGATGGATGCTGGCATTTTTGCGATGCACATCTTGGGCGCCAGTTCGATCATGGGGTCGATCAACATCATCGTCACAATCTTGAACATGCGCGCACCCGGCATGTCGTTGATGAAAATGCCGATGTTCTGCTGGACGTGGTTGATCACTGCCTACTTGTTGATTGCGGTGATGCCTGTTTTGGCGGGCGCCATCACCATGACATTGACTGATCGTCACTTTGGTACCAGTTTCTTTAACCCCGCCGGTGGTGGTGACCCCGTCATGTACCAGCACATTTTCTGGTTCTTTGGTCACCCTGAGGTGTACATCATGATTTTGCCGGCCTTCGGCATCGTCAGCCAGATTGTTCCCGCCTTTGCCCGCAAGAAACTGTTTGGCTATGCCTCCATGGTGTATGCCACTTCCAGTATTGCCATTTTGTCGTTCATTGTCTGGGCCCATCACATGTTCACCACTGGCATGCCGGTGACGGGGCAGTTGTTCTTCATGTACGCGACCATGTTGATTGCGGTGCCAACGGCAGTGAAAATCTTCAACTGGATTGCCACGATGTGGCAGGGGTCCATGACCTTTGAAACACCAATGTTGTTCTCCGTGGGCTTCATCTTTGTGTTCACTATTGGCGGCTTCACTGGCTTGATTCTGGCCATGGCACCGATTGACATTCAATTGCAAGACACCTATTACGTGGTGGCGCACTTTCACTATGTGTTGGTGGCTGGCTCGCTGTTCGCGATGTTTGCAGGCTGCTATTACTGGTTGCCCAAGTGGACCGGTGTGATGTACAGCGAGAATCGGGGTCGCATTCACTTCTGGTGGTCGCTGATCTCGTTCAACGTGACCTTCTTCCCAATGCACTTTTTGGGCCTTGCGGGTATGCCACGTCGCTACGCTGATTACCCCATGCAGTTTGCTGACTTCAATATGTTGGCCTCAATCGGTGCCTTCTTGTTTGGATTTGCCCAGGTTTATTTCTTCCTCTTTGTTGTGTTGCCCTGCATGCGCGGCAAAGGCGAGAAAGCCCCTCAGAAACCTTGGGAAGGTGCTGAAGGCCTGGAGTGGGAAGTTCCCTCACCCGCCCCCTTTCATACCTTTGACACGCCACCGAAGCTGGATGCCACTGCCACCAAAGTGATTGGCTGAGTGCTTGTATCGGAACATTCAAATGTCACCTGAACAAAAAAAATCCAATCTGAAACTGGCGCTGATACTGGCGTCGGTGGCTGCTGTATTTTTTGTCGGATTTTTTGCAAAAATGGTTTTTTTGAGCCAGTAAGCAATGAGCGTTAAAAAGCAAAATATTCAAATGGTGGGCAAACTGGCGATTGTGACCGCCGGTATGTTCGCCTTTGGGTATGCTCTGATACCGCTTTATCGTGCCATCTGTGATGTCACTGGTATCAATATATTGGCACTGGGTGATAAAAATATTCCGGGTGCGCAGTCCAAAATGCCGCTCAATACCCAGGTGGACACCAGCCGCACGATCACGGTAGAGTTCGATGCCAATGCGCGAGGGCCTTGGATGTTCAAGCCCGCCAAACGGTCTTTGCAGGTTCATCCGGGTGAGATGGCAACCGTGATTTACGAATTCCAAAATGTGCAGGACCGACGGATGGCGGCCCAAGCCATTCCGAGTTACGCGCCCATGCAAGCCAGTCCGTACTTTAATAAAGTGGAGTGCTTTTGTTTTAACCAGTACACGCTGGATCCCGGTGAAAAGAAAGAGTGGCCAGTGACCTTTGTGATCGACCCGAAACTGTCGAAAGACGTGACGACGATTACTTTGTCCTACACCTTCTTTGAAGTGGGTGGCAAAGTCCCTGCAGCACCCACCGCTGCGATTGACAAAGTCATCAAGGTGGATTCAGGCGCATGAACAAGCCCTTGAGCGATGACAATGTTCCTCCAAAGGTTTCTTTTTGGCGCAGCGTTAAATTGGTTGCTTGGTCTTTCTTGGGCATTCGCAAGAACAGCGAGTACAAGAACGATTTGGCTCAGGTGAATCCGTTTCACGTCATCATTGCGGGCTTGATTGGTGTGATGTTGATGGTGATTGGATTGATTGTGTTGGTGAATTGGGTTGTGCCGGGTTAAGTCGCGGCGGTGACCTTGAAGAATATTAAAAAGTTTTGGAAAGACTGGAGCTGAAATGAGTTCAACAACACACGGTGGAACCCCGTACTACTTTATTCCTGGGCCGTCGCGGCATCCCGCGTTGGCAGCGTTTGGTTTGTTTTTCGTCATTTTGGGTGCGTCCCAATGGATCAATGGTGTCGAGTGGGGCAAATGGTCCCTGGCATTTGGCATGGTGTGGTTCCTGAGCGTTCTATTCCAGTGGTTTAAAGAATCCGTCATCGAGAGTGAAGGTGGCCAGTACGGACACAAGATTGACTTGTCTTTCCGCTGGAGTATGAGCTGGTTCATTTTTTCTGAGGTCATGTTTTTCGGTGCATTCTTCACCGCACTGTGGTGGGCACGCTCTCACTCGGTGCCTGCGTTGGGTAGTTTGGATAACTCGCTGCTGTGGCCTGGATTCAAAGCGATTTGGCCCAGCGCCGCCGTCGGTGTGACTGCTTCACCTGCGGGCATTGTGGAGCCCTTCACCACCATGACCCCGTTCTGGTTGCCAACGATCAACACGGCTCTGTTGTTGACCTCTGGCGTGACGCTGACCATTGCACACCACGCACTCATTGCTGGAAACCGCACTAAAACGATTGCGTTCATGTGGATGACCGTGATACTGGGCACCCTGTTCTTGTTCGTGCAAGGCTACGAGTACTACCACGCTTACCATGATCTGAATCTGAAGATGACCTCAGGCATCTTTGGTTCGACGTTTTACATGCTCACAGGGTTCCACGGTTTTCACGTGTTCATCGGCATGTTGATGTTGCTGTTTATTACCTTGCGCCTTCAAAAAGGGCATTTCACGTCAGAGCGGCATTTTGGCTTTGAAGGAGCCGCTTGGTACTGGCACTTTGTGGATGTGGTCTGGTTGGGTCTTTATATTGTGATTTATTGGATGTAGGAGCCGAAGCGGCGACAAAAAAGGCACCGCGCGCGGTGCCTTTTTTACTGGCAAAGACCATTGCGTTTGTTCAAGCCCCCGCCGGAATGCCCGTGGGGTGGAGATAGCCCAGCTTCCAGCCGATCAATATGGCTAAGAATAAGAGAACTGAAAAGCCGATACGCAATGTCAATGCAAGGGCCATTTTTTTTCCTCCTTTTTTGCTGTCTGTTGTGTTCTTCATCATGAAGAAAAGCGCAGCAGCGAGACTGCCCATAATGAGAACGAACGCAATGACAACGGCATATTTCATGGTGAGGATTATCGCGTGATCGCACCTTGGTGGAGATTTTGGCTGATCACGGTGGCCGCCGTTCTGGCGACGCTGGCCACCTTGTCTTTGGGGCAGTGGCAGTTAAACCGTGCCGCCGAAAAACTGGCAATTCAAGATCAACGTGACAAGCAGGGCGAACGACCTGCGCTGGACAATGCCGCATTCATGGCACTGCCGAATCCACTGAGTGAATTACACCATCCGGTTCAACTGCAAGGCCATTGGCTGGCAGACCACACGGTTTTCTTAGACAACCGGCAGATGAATGCCAAGCCAGGGTTGTATGTCGTCACACCTTTGAAGATTGAGGGGACTTCGGACGTGGTGATAGTGCAGCGAGGCTGGATTGCCCGAAATTTTGAAGATCGTACCCAATTGCCCAAGGTGACAACACCGACCGGCACGGTGGTGGTGAAAGGGCGTATTGCCCCCCCTCCCTCCAAGTTATATGAGATGGGTGGCCCCGATAGTGGCGTGATCCGGCAAAATCTCGACTTGCCTTTGTTTTCAGCCGAAACCGGGTTGCCGCTGTTGTCGATGTCCATCCAGCAAATCGGGGCGACCCCTGAAGGGTTGCTTCGTGAGTGGCCCGTGGTGGGTACTGGTGTCGAAAAACACTATGGTTATGCTTTTCAGTGGTTCGCGTTGAGCGCGTTGATTGCACTTCTTTATGTCTGGTTTCAAATTGTTAGACGATTCTTCTCTCCGCGGCGCACCTGACGCCAACTCTCGACGCCATTCTGCTGATCAACCGTTGGGAATGACGGTTCACGCCATGCCCAATCCGGCACAAGCCATGGCAGCGCAGTCTTTGCCGCCTGGTCCTGGGCGGTGGAAGATGCTCGCGGTCATGCTGGTGTGTGCGGCACCGGTCGTGGCCTCCTATTTGACCTTTTACGTTATCAAGCCTGAGAGTAGGCAAAATTTTGGTGAGTTGATTGAGCCGCAACGTCCGCTGCCCGATGTGAGTGTGAAGACACTGAAGGGAGAGAGTGTGAATTTGCGCTCACTCAAAAACCAGTGGCTTTTGGTGAGCGTGGCCCCTGGTGCTTGCGATAAAGCGTGTACTGATCGCCTTTATATGCAGCGTCAATTGCGAGAGACCTTGGGTCGTGAAAAAGATCGATTGGACTGGGTTTGGTTGATCTCGGACGATGCGCCTGTGGAGCCGGCCTTGCAAACGGCGTTGAGCAATGCGACCGTTCTCCGGATGGCCCCCGCCGATGTGACGAACTGGTTGCAACCCGCGCCCGGTCAGCAATTGTCAGAACACTTGTACGTGGTGGACCCGTTTGGCAATTGGATGATGCGCTTCCCCGCCAACTTGGATCTCGCCAAGGCACCCAAGGCGAAGCGGGACTTAGATCGCCTTTTGCGGGCCTCGAATTCGTGGGACAAGGCCGGCCGGGAAGGCAGTGAGTAATCCATATGAGCGCGCAAGACTTGTATGACCTGTCCCCTTTGGTACGCCTGCTCCTCGTCGGCGTGCTGCTGGCTGGTGTGCCATTGGCTTGGGTGGGATGGCGCCATCGCCAGGGAACGCCGCTTCGTCAAGTTCAAGCCTTGACCTTGATCACCTTGTTTCTTACCTTCGACTTGGTCCTTTTTGGTGCCTTTACTCGTCTAACAGACTCGGGTCTAGGCTGTCCAGACTGGCCGGGTTGTTATGGCCACGCCAGCCCGCTTGGCGCCAGCGTCAATATTCAAGCGGCACAAACGGCTATGCCGACAGGCCCGGTGACGCACGGCAAAGCGTGGGTAGAAATGATTCACCGTTATTTGGCCAGCAGCGTGGGCTTCCTGATCTTGGTGTTGACAGTGTTGGCTTGGAAAAGTCGGTTAAGTCGAAAGGGGCAACCGGGCCGATCGCCGGTATCTCCGTGGTGGCCCACCCTGACTTTGGTGTGGGTCTGTATTCAAGGGGCATTTGGTGCGTTGACCGTGACCATGAAGTTGTTCCCCGCCATCGTGACGCTCCACTTGGCAGGCGGCGTCATTTTGTTGGTGCTGCTGTGCGTACAAGCGGTGCGCTACGCTCAGTTTGAAACGAAGCTGCCGGTGGCCAGCCTCTCTGTAGGCATGCGACGCTTGCTGTGGGTCAGTGCCACTCTCTTGGCTCTGCAAATCCTGCTCGGTGGATGGGTCAGTACCAACTATGCCGTGTTGGCTTGCAGTGACTTCCCTCGTTGTCAGGGAAGCTGGTGGCCAGACATGAACTGGGCCCAAGGTTTTGAGCTCTGGCGTGAATTGGGCATGACCCAAGGGGCTGAAGTGATTGGATTTTCGGCCTTAACCGCCATTCACTACGCCCATCGCTTGGCCGCCTATGGGGTGTTAACCGTGCTGGGCCTTCTGGCTTGGCAATTGAACAAAACACCCGCTTTGCGCTTGCAGTCGCGCTGGTTGGCAGGTCTCACTGGCTTGCAACTGGCTACCGGTTTGAGCAATGTGGTGCTCGACTGGCCACTGGTCGCAGCGGTGCTTCACACCGGTGGTGCCGCTGCACTGGCCATCACGCTGGCTTGGGCCCTTGCGGCCAGCCGAACCGAGTCTGCGACTCAGACCACGTCCTATTTGAACCCTTCTGAATCGAGACTTTCCGTATGAGTGCCATGTCGCCCGCTGTTCAAGCCTCAGTGTTCAGCCAGTTTTATGCCTTGACCAAACCGCGCGTCATTCAGTTGATCGTTTTTTGCGCTCTGATTGGCATGGTCCTCGCCGTTCCCGGGATGCCGTCGTGGTCTGAGGTTCAGGTGGCCTTGATGGCGTGTGTCGGCATTTGGTTGGTGGCCGCCGCCGCCGCTGCGTTCAACTGTATCGTTGAAAAAGGCATTGATGCCAAGATGAAGCGAACCGCGTGGCGCCCCACCGCCAAAGGGGAACTGAATGATCGTCAGACCTTGATTTTCTCCGCCAGTTTGTGTGCGGCGGGTTCTGCGTTGCTGTATTTTTGGGTCAATCCGCTCACCATGTGGCTGACGTTTGCCACCTTTGTGGGTTATGCCGTGGTCTATACCGTCATTTTGAAGCCCTTAACGCCTCAAAATATCGTCATCGGCGGGGCCTCCGGTGCCATGCCGCCTGTCTTGGGTTGGGCCGCTATGGCCGGTAACGTAGGGCCTGAGGCGTTGATTCTGTTCTTGATCATTTTCTTATGGACTCCGCCCCACTTTTGGGCGCTGGCCTTGTACCGAGTGGAAGATTACCGAAAGGCGGGTTTGCCCATGCTGCCGGTGACCCACGGCAATGAGTTCACCCGCTTGCAGATTCTGCTCTACACTTTTGTGCTGTTTGCGGCCTGCCTGCTGCCGTTTGTCTATGGCATGAGTTCTTGGATTTACCTTGGTGCCGCCGTGATTTTGAGTTTCGGGTTTTGCCTGCATGGCTTCTGGCTCTGGCGCGACTACTCTGATGCGTTAGCGCGCAAGACTTTCCGCTTTTCTCTGATTCACCTGAGCGTGCTGTTTGCCGCCTTGCTGGTGGATCACTACGTACTGTGATGAACGATGAACAAACGAAATACTCTTAAATTGATAGCTGCTTGCGCAGTAGTGGCGGGGGCTACAGGCCTTTTATCTGCTTGTTCGGACAGCGCGCCCAAGTTTGCCGCCATTGACGTGACGGGTGCCGACTATGCGCGTGATTTCTCTCTGACCGACCACAACGGCCAGACGCGTTCCCTCAAGGACTTCAAGGGCAAAGTGGTGGTGCTGTTTTTTGGGTTCACGCAGTGCCCCGACGTGTGCCCCACCTCTATGAATGAGTTGGCAGAAGTCAAGAAGATGCTGGGCAAAGACGGGGATCGTCTGCAAGGCTTGTTTGTCACCGTGGACCCTGAGCGCGACACACCTGAGGTGCTGAAAGCCTACATGGGCAACTTCGACCCCTCGTTTTTGGCGCTTTACACCACAACGCCTGAGCAACTCGCCGCACTCGCCAAAGACTACAAGGTGTATTACAAAAAGGTGGATGGCAAAACACCCACCAGTTACACCATGGACCACTCAGCGGGCAGCTATGTGTACGACACCGAAGGCAAGCTGCGCTTGTACACCCGCTATGGCACGGGCGTTCAGCCCTTGGTGGACGACATTAAGCTGCTGCTCAAGTAAATTCACTCGGCGGATAGTTCTGTTGCTGGCATAGGGCCTCGCCTCAAAGGGATCGAGTCATAGAAAAAAGCCTCTGCGGGTCACCCGGCAGAGGCTGTTAATACAAGTCGTTCAGATCAGCTGTATTCAACCAAGGTCTTTTTCATTTTCTTCATGGCTGCCACTTCAATTTGGCGAATGCGCTCGGCGCTCACGCCATAGACGGCCGCCAACTCATGCAACGTCATGCCGCCTGAGGCATCGTCATTGACCTTGAGCCAGCGCTCTTCCACGATGCGCCGGCTGCGCTCATCCAGTCCGTCCAGCGCAGTGGCCAGGCCGTCGCTGGCCAAAGCATCGCGTTGCGTCGCTTCAATCATGGCAGTGGGCTCATGGCGCGTGTCCGTGAGGTAAGCAATGGGCCCATAAGACTCTTCGCCGTCAGCGGACGGGCCGGGGTCCAACATAACATCGCCACCGGACAGACGCGTTTCCATCTCAATGACGTCTTCTCGTTTGACGTTCAGTGTGGCTGCCATGGCATCAATTTGGCCTTCGCTCAAGGTGTCGCGGTGGGTACCTGCGTCAGCCTCAGCGTCTGCCGCTTTGAAGCGTTGCTTCATGGAGCGCAAATTAAAAAACAATTTGCGCTGTGACTTGGTGGTCGCCACCTTCACCATGCGCCAGTTCTTCAAGATGTACTCGTGAATTTCGGCCTTGATCCAGTGCAGCGCGTAGCTGACCAAGCGCACACCGTGATCCGGGTCAAACCGCTTCACCGCTTTCATCAAACCCACGTTACCTTCCTGAATCAAGTCACTGTGGGGCAGGCCGTAACCGAGGTATTGACGAGACACCGACACCACCAAACGCAGATGAGACAGCACCAATTTACCGGCTGCATCAACGTTGTTGTCATCTTTCAGTTGGCGAGAAAATTTCTGCTCCTCTTCCAATGTGAGCATTGGCAAGCGGTTGGCCGCTGAAATATACGCATCTAAGTTACCAAGCGGCGGCACCAAAGCCCACGGGTTGGTCACAGTCAATGCAGCGCCAGATGCGCCCAGTGAATAAGTCATAAGGAACTCCTTTTCTTGTCAGCCTTTATATTAGCACTCTGTATGAGTGAGTGCCAATTCAGAAGTTCAATCTCCTTGATAGCCTATGGGAAGCCGTTTCAAAGATGTCCATTTCTGCACGATTGAGATGGCTTCATTTAGACTTTGCTGGGAATCATTCAGGTTGATAATTCTTAGAACTTAAGCATTGCCTGAGTCTGGTCACGCTGTACTACACCGACGTGCAAGGGCGCAGCCTGCCGGTGAACTACCGGATGGAATTGATGTTTGCAGTTGAGGCCAACCGCACTGCGTCAGTGCAAAAAGGAGTGTGGGTGCAGGTGCAAAGGCTCGATGTTCCCAATGAAGGCTGCATGGTGTGGCTGCGCAATTTTGGGCAAGTCAAACTGTTTCGCGCGCGACCAAAAGACCCGTTGCGCTATGACGTGGTTGGCCTGCCCGATGGACAAGGCGACAGCACCTTCGCGCGCCTGGACTTCCAAAAGCGGCACGACCAGCACTGGGGAATTGAACAATATCACCGCCTGCGCAAGCAGGTATGCAACGTCGAGCGTTTCCAGGTGCGCGGCAAAGTGCCCATACTGAACCCTATCTTTGCCGCGCTGTGCAGTTTCGTGCAGCTGCAAGAAATGCAGTTCACCCACGCCATCGTCAACGCCTACCAATGGAAGACAGAATTGTTTACCCAGGTCGTCGCCGCTTTCGTCACAGGTCTCATTCCTGGCAAAGAACACTTGAATCCAGCATTTCGTGCGGCTGTCAATGCGTAAGTCCTAAGGATTTCAGTTTCGTTGTGGCCGAAGTAAAACACCCGCGAGTGCTCCAAAAAGCGGCCAATCACTGAGCGCACGCGAATGTTTGGGGTCCAGCCCGGCACCTGGGCTGGCAGCATGCAAGCGCCGCGCACGATGAGGTCAATCTTCACCCCTTGTTGCCCGGCATGAATCAGCGCGTGCACCAGCGCCTCATCGGTCAGCGCGTTCATCTTGGCCACAATGCGGCCCGTGCCCCCGGCGGCCGCACAAGCGGCGGTCTCGTGGATTTTGACAATCAGTTTTCGGTGCAGATCAAAAGGGGCCAACAGCACCCGGTTGAGGCGGGGCAAGCGGCTGTGGCTGGCCAGGTGCACAAACACCTTTTCCATGTCCGAGGTCAACAAGGGGTCGGCCGTCAGGTGGCTCCAGTCGGTGTACAGCGCGGCGGTGCGCGGGTTGTAGTTGCCCGTGGACAAGTGCCCATAGTGCTTGAGTTGGCGGCCTTCTCGGCGCGTGATCAGCATCATCTTGGCGTGGGTTTTGAGTCCCACCACGCCATACAGCACCTGGGCGCCAATGGACTCCAGCATTTCTGACCAATTGATATTGGCTTCCTCGTCAAAGCGGGCCTTCAGCTCCACCACCACCGTCACTTCTTTGCCTCGCCGCACGCCCTCTCGCAGCAGGTCCATCAGTTCAGAGTCTGATCCGGTGCGGTAAATGGTTTGTTTGATGGCCAGCACCTGGGAGTCGTGCACCGCCTCTCTTAAAAAGGCCAGCACCCCACCAAAGCTCTCAAAAGGTTGGTGGATCAGCACATCGCGTGTTTTGAGTTGGTCAAAAAACGACACGCCAGGAATCAACTGTGTGGGAAAACAAGGCGGGTACGACGGAAAACACAAATGCGGCGCGTCCACCAAGTCCAACAATTGCGTTAACCGCGCCAAATTGACCGGACCTGACACGCTGTACAAGGCTTGTGTGGGCAAACCAAATTGCTTCAGCAGAAACGCCGACAGAAATTCTGAGCACCCCGAGGCCACCTCCAAGCGCACCGCCTGCCCAAAATGGCGTTGCTCCAAGCCTTGGCGCAGGGCAGTGCGCAAGTTTGTCACGTCGTCCTCGTCAAACGCCAAGTCAGAGTGGCGTGTGACACGAAACTGCGAGAACTGGCCCACCTCACGGCCCGGAAATAACTCAGGCAGGTGCGCCCGCATCACGCTGGAAATAGAGACAAACAATTGACCGCCGCCCGCCAACTTGTCGGGCAGTCGAATCATGCGCGGCAGCACGCGGGGAATTTTGACGATCGCGATGTCGTTTTCCCGGCCAAACGCGTCCCGGCCACTCAGGCGCACGATGAAGTTCAGGGACTTGTTGGCCACCTGCGGAAACGGGTGCGACGGGTCCAACCCCACAGGAATCAACAAAGGGCGCACCTCGCGCTCAAAATACTGCTTCACCCAACGCCGCTGCGCCGGGGTGCGGTCGCCATGCGACACCACTTGAATGCCGTGTTGCGCCAAGGCAGGAATCAGCTGGCTGTTGTACAGCGCGTACTGACGCTCCACCAGGGTGTGCGCCACACGCGCCAGTCGCTCGAAGGATTGAACCGTGAATTGACCTTGGTCGGCGTGGCGCTGGCTGGCATTCAGATGGGGCTCGGCCCGCACCTCAAAAAACTCGTCTAAATTGGACGACACGATGCACAAAAACCGCAGCCGCTCCAGCAAAGGCACGTCGGGGCGGCAGGCGCAGTCGAACACCCGCGCATTGAAAGCCAGAATGCTGTGGTCGCGGTCCAGCAGCGTGAGGCCCACGGGGGTTGGCGCGGTGGCAGGCGGGTGAAAAGGTGAAAGCATGAGGTTGTGCGCGGGAATATGGCCGTTGGGTGACCTATTGTTGACCATCGCCATGACAGTTCGGTGACAAAGGTGGGGGTCAATGCCCTGGTGTGAGAGGTGCCAGCAGCCGAAGTTCCGGAGCCGCCAACGGCTCGTCTGACAGAAACGGGGCGGGAGTGGAGGCGGGCCTGGATGATGTGGACACCCAAGGACCATGTGTCACCCAACGAGCGTTGCCCCGCATGGCGATCAGCAGCCCTGAGGCAAGCGACGTCCTGCAGATGGTTCGGCAAGATACGCGGTTGAACGGAGCGGACACTGGTGGCATGAACTGCATCACCCTGGACGAAGTAGGGTCCCTGTTGCAGTTAGGGCAAGCGGCATCAGTCGATCTTGCCTTGGGTTAGGCCGGGCTGATGGGTGCCAGTATGACTTGGTTTCGACCTGCTTTTTTGGCTTGGTACATGGCGGCATCGGCCTGATCCAGCATTTTTGCAGCCTCCCCGCGCTGCCCAGACACCAAGGCGACGCCTGCGCTGGCGGTGCAGTGATGGGATGCGAGTTGCGTCGGATCGTTCTGGTTGATCTGTAGTTCGTAGGGTTGGGATAACTTGAGTACCAGCTTTTGTG
>JAGODZ010000322.1 GCA_017997975.1 Rhodoferax sp. | reverse complement strand
CAACGTGGCAACACCCGGGTGTTGATGGCTGTTTAAATTGGCAGCTTCAATTTTTCAAGTCTGCCCCGAGGGATCGCGCCAATGACAACAACTAAGCCCTCCATCGACGAAGTCCTAACGCCCAAACCCGAGGCCCGTCCCCGCATCTACGCTTACTCTATTGCCGATGCCGCGCACCAGGGCCAGCTCAAGGTGGGCCAGACCACCCGAAATGTGAAGCAGCGCGTGGCCGAGCAGCTCAAGACCGCCGCCATCCAAAACTTCACCATTGAACTGGACGTGGCCGCCGAGCGGGACGATGGTTCCATCTTTACCGACCACGAGGTGCGGGCCGCGCTGGTCAAAAAAGGTTTTGAGAACTCCGTGCTGGAGTGGGTGCGCTGCACCGTGGCCGATGTGGCAACCGTGCTGGCCGAGTTGCGCACAGGTCAACGCTTGGGCGGCACGCACCACGAGACGTTTGGCCTGCGCGACGAACAGCTTGACGCGGTCAACAAAACGCGGGACTACTTCCAATCCATCTGGTTTGATGATGCCCGCGCCGTGCCGCGCTTTTTGTGGAACGCCAAGATGCGTTTTGGCAAAACCTTTACCACCTACCAGTTGGCCAAAACGCTGCAAACCAAGCGCGTGCTGGTGCTGACCTTCAAACCGGCGGTGGAGGACGCTTGGGCATCGGACCTGGAAAACCATGTGGACTTTGACGGTTGGCAATACCTGTCGCGCTCTACGGGGGGCGACCCCACACAGATCGACCGCGCCAAGCCGGTGGTGTATTTCGGCTCGTTTCAAGACCTGCTGGGGAGAGATGCGGCGGGCAACATCAAGCCGCGCAACGAGTGGCTGCACGCGGTGAATTGGGACCTGGTGGTGTTTGACGAGTACCACTTTGGTGCTTGGCGCGACACAGCCAAAGAACTGTTTGAGGGCGAGGAAGACACGGTAGCCAAGAAAGAGGCCAAGCTGGAATACGCGGGCGAGCTGGATGGCATCAACGAAGACCTGACCGTGCTGTCAAGCATGGAGGCCGATTTTCTGCCCATCACCACCCGGGCTTATTTGTACCTGTCGGGCACGCCGTTCAAGGCGCTGGCCACCGACGAGTTCATTGAAGAGCAAATCTTCAATTGGACGTACACCGACGAGCAGCGCGCCAAGGCGGCGTTTGCGGCCACGCACCCGGCCCAGCGCAGCCCGTATGCCGCTTTGCCCCAAATGCGGCTGCTCACCTACCAAATGCCTGACGAGTTGCTGGCCATTGCCAGCGGTGGGGAGTTTGATGAGTTTGACCTGAATGCCTTTTTTGAGGCCAAGGGCACCGGGGCCGCTGCAGAGTTCAAGCACAAGAACGACGTGCAGAAGTGGCTGGACATCATTCGCGGGGGCTATGCGTCTCAGTCGGCAGAGTTGTTAAAAACAGGCACCCGGCCCCCGTTTCCGTACTCTGATGTGCGGCTGTTGCCCTATTTGCAGCATTCGTTTTGGTATTTGCCCAACGTGGCGGCTTGCCAAGCCATGGCGAACTTGCTGGGCGAGCGGCACAACACGTTTTGGCGGGGCTACCAAGTCATCATGGCCGCAGGTAGCGCGGCAGGGATTGGCTTGGAGGCGCTGCCGCCGGTGCGCCGGGCCATTGGCAGCGGGTTTGACACCCAAACCATCACGCTGTCCTGCGGCAAGCTCACCACGGGCGTGACGGTGGCGCAGTGGTCGGCCATTCTGATGCTGCGCAACCTGAAATCGCCAGAGAGTTACTTCCAAGCGGCTTTTCGGGTGCAGTCGCCGTGGTCCATCAAAAACCCCAACGGCGACAACCCGAACGAGGAGGAAATCCTGAAGCCCGTGTGCTTTGTGTTCGACTTTGCGCCCACGCGGGCGCTGCGCCAGTTGTCGGAATACGGCATTGGCCTGTCGCCCAACGAGACCAACCCCGAGAATGCGGTGCGGGATTTGGTGGCCTTTTTGCCGGTGCTGGCGTTTGACGGTGCCCACATGACGCAGATTGATGCGGGCGGCATTTTGGACATTGCCATGGCGGGCACCTCCGCCACGCTGTTGGCGCGCAAGTGGGAAAGCGCACTGCTGGTGAATGTGGACAACGGCACGCTGCGCCGCATTCTGGACAGCCCCGAGGCGATGGCGGCGGTGGAGCGCATTGAGGGCTGGCGTTCGCTGGGTGACAACGTGATCGAGACCATCATCAACCAGAGTGACAAGGTCAAAGACCTGAAGACCAAAGCCAAAGACGGGGAGCTGACGGCCAAAGAAAAGAAAGAGCTTTCCGTTGAAGAAAAGGAATACAAGTCCAAGCGCCGGCTGGTGCAGGAAAAGCTGATCAAGTTTGCCACCCGCATACCTGCGTTCATGTACCTGACCGATTTCCGGGAAAACACCTTGCAAGATGTGATCACCAAGTTGGAGCCAGAGCTGTTTTTGACGGTGACCGGGTTGACCGTGCAGGACTTTCACCTGCTGGTGCGGCTCAAAGTATTCAACACCGAGCAGATGAATGCGGCGGTGTTTGCGTTTCGGCGCTATGAGGATGCGTCACTGCGCTATACCGGACTCTTAAGCCACGATGGACTGACCCATTACGGCTTGTATGACACGGTGGTGGCGAAGGACTGAGGCGCTGTGGGTGTGGGGTGCTCAAGACGCGATCTTTCAAACACCCGATGGAGCGATGCTGGCACCGGCAATACGCTACGTTTTCAATAGCTGCTTGCGCAGTATCCACTAGGGCTAGCGGCCTATTTGGCATATAAATAGTGCCCACTTGCGCCAATGCGCTGCCCACCCTGGCGCTGCCACTGCGCTGTGCAGCAGGTTCAAAAGAAGGGGCTGGGCGGGTGAAACCGGTCTGTGGCATCCTCTTGCCTATGAAGACACCTCTCCTTAATCCGGCTGCTGACCCCATTGACGTGTTGTTGGGCGCGCATGGTTTGCGTCGAACGGCGGCGGCGCGCTTGGTATTGGGCTGGTTTCTGGCCCACGACGAAACCAGTTACACCCATGCCCAACTGCAAGCGGCGCTGGAAAGTGACAGCGCGCTGGCCCCCGGCGTGAAGCTGGACCGTGTCACCCTGTACCGCCTGATTGACCGGCTGACCCAAGTGGGCCTGCTGCTGTGCCGGGTGGACCTGAACCGCGTGCGCCGCTACCAAGCCATGCCGACCAGCGTGCACGCCATCCCGCATTTTGAATGCCAAAGCTGCCACCGCGACAGCCCCTTGAGCGCCGCCCTGCAAGCCAACGCCGAAGACATTGACCGCGCCGCGCAGGCCGCACTGGCCACGCTCAACGCCTTGGGTTACCAAGACATGACGCTCGATTTCTCAGTCAAAGGCGTCTGCGCCGACTGCGCGGGGCAAAGTGCGTCGCCCGCACCACCGCACCCGGCTTGATGCTGCCGCTGCCGCTGCCGCCGCCTGACGGCGTGCCCGTCGCACGCAACACGTTGTGAGTTGAGGGGTGAGCCAG
>JAGODZ010000093.1 GCA_017997975.1 Rhodoferax sp. | reverse complement strand
GCGATCTACAGCTTTCGAGGGGCCGACCTCGACACTTACCTTGAAGCCAGAGCCCAAGCGCAGGCGATTCACACCCTCTCGGGCAACTTCCGCTCCACGCCGGGCGTGGTGGCGGCCGTGAACCACGTGTTCTCCATCGTCGACAAGCCCTTTGGTGATGTGCCGTTTGAGCCCGTTGTCGCCCGCAATGAAGCGGTTCATCCGCTGCAACTGGGAGCCGGGACGCAGCCCGCCATGACTGTCTGGCATCAGCACAGCGTCAAGCCCCCCCGCAAGGACGTGTTTTTGCGACAAATGGCCGCACTCTTCGCCACCCAAATGGTGGAGTTGCTCAATCAGGGCCGCGCAAACCCGGGCAGTCGCGAGCCCGGCACCGTTGCCCCCGGCGACATGGCTGTGCTGGTGCGCGGCTGGCGTGAAGCCCGCGCCATTCGCCAGGCTTTATCGGCCCGTGGCGTGCGCAGCGTCTACCTGTCTGAGCGCGACAGCGTGTTTGACACGGCGGAGGCCACCGATCTGTGGCGCATTTTGCTGGCCGTGTCCAACCCGCGTTCCACCGCTTGGCTTCGGGCCGCGTTGACCACCCGGCTGTGGGGCTTGGAGTGGGCACAACTGGAAGCGTTGTTTCAAGACGAGCGCGCTTGGGACCGCGTGGTGGACCAGTTTCACCAGTGGCAAACGATTTGGCAGCGCCAAGGCTTTTTGCCCATGCTGCACCACCTGCTGCACGCGCAATCCATCCCCGCGCGCCTGTTCAACCCGCGACATTCCCAGAGCGACAGTCAAAACCAAAGTGGCGAGCGCCAATTAACCAACCTGCTTCACTTGGGTGATTTGTTGCAAACGGTCAGCTTGAACTTGCAAGGCGAGGGCGCGCTGATTCGCTACCTCGAAGCGCAGCTCCAAAACCCCACCACCAGCGGTGACACCGCCCAACTGCGTTTGGAAAGTGACGCCAATTTGGTGCAGGTCATCACCGTGCACAAGGCCAAAGGCTTGCAGTACCCCTTGGTGTTTCTGCCCTTCGTCTCCGCCTTTATGGCCGAGAAAAAAGACAGCGGCAAAGACGATGCGCTGCGCCTGGCTGAAGACATTCGCTTGCTTTATGTCGCCCTGACCCGTGCCGAGAAAGCCTTGTGGGTGGGCTTGGCGCAGGTGAAGGGCGATGTGGACGGCCCATCTCCCAAAGCCAAAAGTGCCGTGTCTGTGCTCTTGCAGCGGAAATCCGCCGATGACTTGACCGAGCGTTTGACGGCATGGCTGGCGTGCCAAGACATTGTGGTGGCCCCTGCTCCCGCGCCCCACGACGACCGTTACACCCCCACCGCACTCGACAAGGTGTGGAAGCCCGCATCCGAGCCCAAGCGACTGCTCAAGAGCCATTGGTGGAGCGCCAGTTTCAGTGCCCTGGTGCAGCACCCGCTGCCGACCTTGACCCATGAAGCCGCTTGGGACACGGAGCGCGACAGTCGCCTGGCGGATGCGCAGGTGGACAGTGCTTTGGTGGAGGCAGAAGAAGGGCCCGTCGTGCCCGCATTGCCGCTGGCTTACAACGCGTTCCCTGCCGGCAGCGCGTATGGCACCTTGTTGCATGACCTGCTGGAATGGCAAACACAAAGAGACTGGCCGGCTGCGTTGGAGGCACCCTCTGCCGCTGTGGCGCAGGAATGGCGTTCTTTGGTCGCCAGAAAATCTCAGCGCCTCAAGCTCAACGAGGAACACGTCGCTCTGCTGAACGTCTGGGTCCAAAAAACCCTGTTAACCGACCTTCCGATCGCTCTCAGCGGCGCGCCAGTCGCCCCCCTGAAACTGGCCGCCCTGACCCGGGCGACCGCCTGGCCGGAAATGGGTTTCGCCATGACCGTGCAAAAAATGCCCGCGCTTCAGATCGACCAGCTCATTCAACAGCAGGTGTTGATGGGGCAGCCCAGACTGCCTTTGCAGACCCGCACCTTGGAGGGCATGCTCATCGGGTTCATGGACTTGGTGCTGGAGCACGAAGGTCGCTACTACGTGCTGGATTACAAATCCAACCGCTTGCCCGCCTACGACACCGCCCACTTGCAAGCCGCCATTTTGTCGCACCGCTATGACGTGCAGTACACCCTGTACCTGCTGGCGGTGCACCGCCTTCTCAAATCCCGTCTGCCCGATTACGACTACGACCAGCACATCGGCGGTGCGCTGTACCTGTTTCTGCGCGGCATTGACCAACCCGGCGCCGGACTGTTTGCCGACAAACCGCCGCGTGAATTGATCGAATCGCTGGACGCCGCATTGGCGGGCTCGCCTGCCCCAACCGCCAAAGAAAGCGAGGCCAAGTAATGGCTGACACGGAACCCCGCGACCCCATCAACCCGCTCGACGTGCCCGCGCCGGTTGAGCTACCGCTCACCCGCTTGGACACCGCCTTTGCCACCTTCTTGAGCGACGCCCAACCGAGCCCAGACGCCAGACACCGCCTTTTAGCGGCCCTGACCAGCTACCAGTTTGGCCGTGGACACGCGTGCCTTGATTTAGCGGCTTTGCAAACCCACGGTGTCAGTGCTTTGGGGTGGGCTTCTCAGACCCAACGTCTTTTGCCTGCAGACTTGGTGGCGGGCGCGCAGACTTTGCCTTGGGCAACCGGTGCCAACAGCCCCTTGGTGTTGGATGGGCCCCGCCTGTACCTGCGCCGCAATTGGAATGCCGAGCAAAGCATTCAAGCCGCTATCGCCGCACGCCTGCAGCAAAAGAGTCCTGAGCCAGGCAACTTGGCAGGGGCCTTGGACCAGTTGTTCCCCGCAGTACCCCACGCTGTGGCCCCTGACTGGCAAAAAATTGCGTGTGCGCTGGCGACGCGTGCACGACTCACCCTCATCACCGGCGGCCCCGGCACCGGCAAAACCACCACGGTGGTTCGCTTGCTGGCGCTGCTGCAATCCGACGCCGTGCGCCAAGGCACACCCCTTCGCATCGCCTTGGCCGCCCCCACCGGCAAGGCCGCTGCCCGCCTGGGCGAATCCATTGCCAGCGCCGTGAAACGATTGCCTGAGGGCATGCAAGACCACATTCCCATCCAAGCGGTTACCTTGCACAAGCTGCTGCAGATTCGCCCCAACCAAGGCCAAGACGCCAGTTTTGAGTTGGCGGTTGACCTGGTCATCGTGGACGAAGCCTCCATGATTGACCTAGACATGATGGCGCGCTTGCTCGCCGCCGTGCCCGTCACCGCCAGCCTGATTCTGCTGGGTGACAAAGACCAACTCGCCTCGGTCGAGGCCGGTGCCGTCATGGGGCAGCTCTGCGAGGGCGCCGTGGGGGGGAACTACACCGAGGCCACGATGGATTGGGTGCAACAATTCACCGGGTCGGACCTTCGGGCCTGGGCCCCTCCCAACGCGGCGCATGCGTCCTCCTTGGCCCAGCAAACCATCATGCTGCGCCACAGCCGCCGGTTCTCTGACGAGAGTGGCATTGGCCAATGGGCCAAAGCAGTGAATGCCGGCGACACCGACGCCGTGCGAAACCATTGGCACCACACGCCCGTCTGGTCTGCACAAGGCCCAGCGTCCGTGGACCGCTTGACCCTTGAACGCTCTCACGACCGCCAGTTGTTCGCGTTCATTCGCCAAGGCTGGCAGCCGTGTCTGGCCGCCCTGCGCGCCATTTCCCCCAGCGGCTCTACCGACGAGCAAGCCGTCAACGCCTTGAGCGCGTTCTCCCGTTTTCAGGTGCTGTGCGCCGTGCGCGAAGGCCCTTGGGGCGTGGTCACCTTGAACCGACTCATGGCATCGGCACTGGGTTTTCAGGATGAGGGCTGGTACGCCGGACGCCCCGTCATGGTCAACCGCAACGACTACAACCTCAAGTTGATGAATGGCGACGTGGGCCTGTGTTTGCCGCACGCCCATGGCTTGCGCGTGGCGTTCCCCAACGGCCATGGCGGCATCCATTGGGTGTTGCCCTCTCGGCTGGACGCCGTAGAAAGCGTCTTTGCCATGACCGTGCACAAGTCCCAGGGCTCCGAGTTTGACCATGTCTGCTTGGTGCTGCCCGACCAGCCGGTGGCCGTGTTGACCCGCGAGCTGCTCTACACCGGCATCACCCGCGCCAAAACCCACCTCAGCTTGGTGGTTCCCCGGGCCGAGGTGCTTTTCAAGGCGGTGCAAGCGAAGGTGTTGCGCAGTGGCGGATTGAAGTCCGTTCATGAACAAATCGGCCTCTAGCCCAAGTGCCGCCTGCGCAAGCAGCTATCAAAAGTGAAGTGATGGTAGGCGCTTAAGTGGCGGTGTCGGCAGGCTGGCTGAACCGCAGGTGGCCAAGGTTTTCCCGCCTGTTCAGAACCACAGTGTCACAGGCTCTACCCTTGAGCCTCGGCCCGTTCACACTCCTTTCCTCACCTCGAAAGGACCCGCCATGAACCTGCCCACCGTCATCCTCTCCCCCCTCACCGCCGCCGTGCCCGCCCAAGGGGGGGCCATTGAAGTCCTGGTCCGCGTCCAGGCCCCCGAACCACTGGCACTCGCTGAGGGCGCTCAAGCCAAGGCCACCCCAAAGCGCCTCGCCTTGGTGGTGGACCGCTCTGGCAGCATGAGCGGGCAACCCCTGTTTGAAGCCCTCAAATGCGTCGAACACATCGCCAACGCCATGACCCCGCAAGACCAAATGTCCGTGGTGGTTTATGACGACGCGGTGGATGTTCTCGTGCCCTTGGCCCCCTTGCAATCGGCGCAGGCCATCAAGCGCGCCATCGCCGGTGTGCAAAGTGGCGGCAGCACCAATCTGTTTGGGGGATGGGAGCAGGGCGCGAAACAATTGGAAAAAGGCTTGGACAACAGCATCTCCCGCGTCATTTTGCTGTCGGATGGCCAGGCCAACTGTGGTTTGGTGGACCGGGCCCCCATCGAACAACACTGCCGCGATTGGCTGGCCAAAGGCGTCAGCACCACCACCGTGGGCCTGGGGAGTGGCTTCAATGAAGACCTGATGATCGCCATGGCCCGCGCGGGTGGCGGCCAACAGTACTACGGCCAAACCGCCGCCGACCTGTTTGACAGCTTTGACGAGGAGTTCTCGCTTTTGCAGGCCCTGTGCCTGCGCCAACTCAACCTCACCCTCATCCCCGCCCCCGGCGTCATCATCGAGCCGCTGGGCCTCGTGCAACACAACGCCGATGGCAGTTACCGCCTGAGCGATTTGGCCTGGGCCTCAGAAGCGTGGTTAATGCTGCGCCTGCACACCAGCCCCAGCGCAGCGGGCCAAGCGCGCGACTTGCTGGCGGCGTCCCTCCAAGGCACCACGCTGGACGGAAAAAGCGTGGTCGCCCATGCCGGCCTGCTCAGCCTGCCTGCCGTGGACGCCGAAACCCTGCAGGCCCTGCCCGTGGACGAATCGGTGCAACGTCGCCTGCAAGAAGTTGAATTCGCCCAATCCAGCCAAGCACTGCACCAGCTGGTGCAAGACGGCGACATCAAAGGTGCCCGCACCCTCATGAAAAGCCTAGAGACCCGCTTCGGCCAAAACCCCTGGCTGCAAGCCAAGCTAGAGCGCCTGCGCGAACTGGCCGAGCGCGACCCCGATATGATGCTGAAAGAAGTGCGCTTTTCCATGATGAAAATGAGCACCCGCTTGTCAGTCCAGCAGGAAGCGGCGTACTCCATAGACGAGACCAACCTCTCCATGCCCGCCTTCTTGCGCAAGAAACCAGTGGAAGGAAAAGGCCGCACCGGGCCGGGCAAACCAACGCTGTAAAGGTCGCTCAGGGCGCTGGGGTTTCCAGCGCCTGCGGCCACGCAGCGGGCGTGGCCAACAGAGTGGTGGCGCAGCTTAAACTGCGACTCAGTCTTTAAACGATGGTTATCACTCTTCGCATCCCCATATGATTCAAAAAACCGGTAACGACCTATTTGTTGTTGACAACAGTGATGATGATTGGAAGGTGCTCAGTTACCTGGCGGAATGGTCTGAAATTTCGCACAAATTTGATATTGCTACGGGTTACTTTGAAATCGGCGCCTTGCTCGCCTTAGATGGCAAGTGGCAAAAGCTGGATCAAATCCGTATCTTGATGGGGGACGAGGTCACCAAGCGCACCCACCGCGCATTGGCTGAAGGTCTCGCGCGTGTCGGCCAACTGCTGGACGACAGCATCGAGCGCGAAAAGCAAAAGAATGATTTTCTGACCGGGGTTGCTGAAATCGTTCAGGCTATTGCCAGCGGAAAGATCAAGTGCCGGGTCTATGCCAAGAAGAAGTTTCACGCCAAGGCATACATCACCCACAGCAAGCTCGCTGTAGTGGGTTCGTCCGCTCTGGTGGGGTCCAGTAACTTCACCTATCCCGGCCTCACCGGGAATGTCGAGCTCAACGTGCAACTTCGCCGAGAAGTGGAAGAGCTTCAACAATGGTTTGACGCGCATTGGGATGAAGCCGAAGACGCCTCTGCGGAAGTGCTCAAGGTCATGGAGCGCCAAACCCGCAACTACCTGCCTTTTGAGGTGTACGCCAAGTCCCTTCAAGCCTACTTCAACAACTACGAAGAATCGGCGGGTGACTGGGAGCGGCACCAGTCGCGTATGTACCCCATCCTGGATCAGTACCAGCGCGATGGCTACGGCGCACTGCTCAAAATCGGTGGCAAGTACGGCGGCGCTTTTTTGTGCGATGGCGTGGGTTTGGGTAAAACATTTGTCGGGCTCATGCTGATTGAGCGACTGGTGAAGTTCGAGCGGAAAAAGGTGCTCTTGATCGTGCCAAAGTCCGGGCGTGAGCCGGTTTGGGAATCGAGCCTACGCCGCTACCTGCCCGAGTTATTTGGTGACTTTTCCAACCTGGTGTTGATCAACCACACCGACCTGCAGCGTGGTGGCGACTGGGTTGAGAAAATCCAACGCCTAAAAGAGCAGGCCGATGTAATCGTCATTGACGAGGCCCACCACTTTCGCAATCCCAGCACCAAGAAAGACACCTCTCGTTATTGGCAAATGCAGGCGCTGGCCAAAGACAAGCAAGTGTTCATGCTCACGGCCACGCCCATCAACAACCGGTTGATTGACTTGCAGCATTTGATTGAGCATTTCACCCAGCGCGAGGCAGGGCACTTCAAAGACACTTTGGGCATTCACTCATTGCCGGGGCACTTTCGCAAGCTTGAAAAAGAGCTAGCCAAGCGCATGGGCAGTGAACTGCTTCAGGGGGAACTTGCGGGCCTGGAGACGGGCGACATCCTCTCGCAAGACAGCTTGTTCCGCGAATTGGTGGTGCAGCGCAGCCGCGCCTATGTGCGGCAAAGCCAGATCACTGCCGGGGCCAAAGAGGCACTGTTCCCCAAGCGTGAAGCGCCCAAGGTGGCGGACTACTCTGTCAAAAAGACCTACGGCAAGCTGCTGACCATGGTGGAAAAGGCCTTTAACAAAAAGCAGCCGCTGTTCACCTTGCCGATGTATTACCCACTGGCCTATTCCAAAGTGCCGGTGGCCGATGGATTTGAGGACAACCGCCAAAAGCAGGTGGTGGGCCTGATCCGTATTTTGTTTTTGAAGCGGTTCGAGAGCTCCGCCAGCGCGTTTGAGTCCTCATGCCAGCAACTGCTGCGCAAAGTGATGGCCTTTGTGCAGGTCAACAGCACCACAAAGCACGAGCAGGCAGCGCTTGAGCGTTGGCGCATCCACCAAGAAGAGCTGTTAGGCGATGTGCAAAAGCGCCAGCACCAGTTGTTCGACGGCGGCACAGAAGACGAAGTCGAGCAAGACGAAGACGTGATTCCCGAAGAAATGTTGGCGGCCGTTGACTTGCTTGACCGCGACCAGTTCGACGTGCCACAAATGTTGTCCGAGTCATTGCAAGACCTGAACCAGTTGGCCGAATTTCTGAACGAGTTGCGGCAGTTCAAACCCAGCCACGACGACAAGCTGCGCGCACTCATTCAGTTGCTCAAGACCGACCCCGTGCTGAAAAAGCACAAGGTCATGATCTTCAGCGAATTCTCCGCCACCGCCCGCTACTTGGCCAAGGAGTTGGAAAAGGCTGGCATCAAAGGCATTGACCAAATCGACTCCGCCACCAAACGCAGCCGTGGCGACGTGATTCGCCAATTTGCCCCCTACTACAACAACATGTCCAGCCAGGCATTGGCCGACAAGGGCCACACCGAAACCCGCGTGCTGATCGCCACCGATGTACTCAGTGAAGGCCTGAACCTGCAAGACGCCACGCGCCTGATCAATTACGACCTGCACTGGAACCCCGTGCGTCTCATGCAGCGCATTGGCCGGGTGGACCGGCGCATGAACCCCGACATTGAAAAAATGCTGGTCAAAGACCACCCCGAGGTCAAAGCCATCCGTGGCACCGTGGAGTATTGGAATTTTCTACCCCCCGGTGAGTTAGATGAGTTGCTGAACCTGTTCAAAAAGGTGTCCAACAAAACCCTGCTTATTTCCAAAACCCTGGGCATTGAGGGCAAAAAACTCCTGCGCCCAGAAGACGACTTTGCCGCCTTGCGCGACTTTGACCACCAGTTTGAAGGCGAGCCCACCGCACTGGAGACCATGCACCTGGAATACCAGCGTCTGCTTAGCCAGCACCCCGATTTACCCGAACGCCTGCAAGCACTGCCGGGACGTGTGTTCAGCGGCAAAGTGCATGTGCAGCCTGGCACGCAGGCCGTTTTCTTCTGCTTTGCATTGCCCGGAAAAGACAACAGCGTGACCGCCCCGGTGATCGATTCCGATGCGTGGACCGTGGCCGCTGGCCGCACCGAATGGCTGTTGCTAGACCTGCAGAGTGGCAAAGTGCTGGACGATGCGGCGGCCATTGATGCCGTGATTCACTGTGAGCCCGAAACGCCAAGGCACTGCCACATCGCGCAAGCCACCTTATCTGAGGCGCGCGTCAAAGTGGAAAAGCATCTGAAGAACGGCTATCTGCGGCAGGTGCAGGCTCCCTTGGGCGTGGTGCCGCAGCTCCTCGCCTGGATGGAACTGAACTAAATAACAAGTGCAAAGCACACAGAGAGGCAACCCCCATGGCAACCCGCCCCAACACAGCGCTAGACCCATTGGCCGACAAACTGCGCCAAGTCCACACCATCCCCGCCTTGGTGCAGTACCTGCACGACGAACTGGACTGGCCCGTGAATGTGGAGGACTGGGAAGACAACCTCTTTGACTGGGAGCCCGACGAGCTCAACCTCAAGGCCGAGCACGAAGTCAAAGTCAAATCCATCAAGCAGTTGCGCCCTCTGGTCAGCGGCCAGCCTTGGGGCATTTTCTTTGTGGAGTTCAACAAAGGCCGCCTGCCCATTACCGCGCTGCGCCGCGTGCTTAATGGTCTGGTGCCCAAGGGCCGCGCCACTGGTGGCGGCCACCAGACCTGGGCCGCGCACGACCTGTTGTTTGTTTCCAGCTTTGGCGAGAGCAACGCGCGTGAAATTGCGCTGGCCCATTTCACCGACGAGTCTGCCAAAGGCGACCTGCCCACCCTGCGCGTGCTGGGTTGGGACGATGACGACACCCCCATGCAATTGGGCTATGTGGCCCAAACCCTGCGCGACAAACTGCGCTGGCCCGCCAACACCCGCACCCCTACAGAGCTGCAAGCCTGGCGCGCGCAATGGTCAAGCGCCTTTACGCTGACTTATGGCCAAGTCATCAACGACAGCAAAACGCTGGCCCTGGCCATGGCCGAGTTGGCCAAACGCATCCGCAGGCGCGTGAACACCGTGCTGGCGCTGGAGAGCGAAACCGGCCATTTGCGCCAAATGCACAAGGCCTTCAAAGACAATTTGATTGCTGACTTGTCAGGCGACGCCTTTGCCGACATGTTTGCGCAGACCATCACCTACGGCCTGTTCACCGCCCGTGCCAGCCGCAGCAGCGGCGCATTGGTGGCCGACAACCTGGCCGACATGGTGCCCAGCACCAACCCGTTTTTGAAAGAACTGCTAAGCAGCTTTTTAAGCGCCGCTGGCCGCGCCCGCAACCGAGAAAAGCGGGTGGACTTTGACGAACTGGGCATCAACGAAGTGGTGACCGTGCTGCGCGAAGTGCCCATGGATGCCGTGCTGCGCAGCTTCAACGCCAGCAAGCCGGGCGACGACCCGGTGATCCACTTTTACGAAGATTTCCTCAAAGCCTACGACAAAGCCATGCGCGCCAAGCGCGGCGTGTTCTACACCCCCAGCCCCGTGGTGCAGTTCATCGTGCGCAGTGTGGACGAGATTCTGAAAACCGAGTTTGGCATTGAAGACGGCCTAGCCAGCACCATCACCTGGGGCGAGATGCTGGCACGCAAGCCAGATCTGAAATTACCCAAGTTCTGCACCGCAGATACACCCTTTGTGCAGGTGCTAGACCCGGCCACCGGCACAGGCACCTTCATTGTCGAAGTCATCAACCAAATCCACACCCACATGCTGCAGAAGTGGGCCAAGCAAGGCAAGGTGACCAAAGCGCAATGGCAGCCGCTGTGGGTGGCGTACGTCAAAAGCCACCTGTTGCCGCGCCTGTATGCCTTCGAGCTGATGATGGCCCCGTATGCCATTGCTCACATGAAGATTGGCCTGAAGCTGGCGGAGTCGGGTTACAGCTTTCCTGAAGACGGACCACGTGTGAATGTGTTTTTGACCAATGCGCTGGAGCCTGCGCACGACATCAATCCGGGGCTGGAGTTTGAAGCGCCCATGCTGGCGCATGAGGCAGCGGCGGCGAACAAGACGAAGGAACAACTGGCAGCGACGGTGGTGGTTGGCAACCCTCCCTATTCGGGCGACTCCGGCAATCAGGGTGATTGGATTACCCAACTCATGCGCAGGCCACTGGCCGATGGTGCCGACGGCTATTTCCGCTTCAACGGGGCCGATCTGGGCGAACGCAACCCCAAGTGGGTGAACAACGACTACGTCAAGTTCATCCGGCTGGCACAGGACCGACTGGCCACATTAGGCACGGGCGTGCTGGGCTACATCACCAGCAACTCCTATTTGGAAAGCCCCACTTTTCGCGGCGTGCGTCAAAGTTTGATGCACACCCTGCCACACCTGCGCATTGTGGATTTGCACGGCAACTCCAAACGCGGCGAAACGGCGGGCGGGGATGAAAACGTGTTCGAGATTACCGAGGGCGTGGCCATCGCTGTGGGAAACGTGCAGCCCGGTCTGTTGCAGCGGGTAGAGCATGCAGATTTGACCGGGCCACGGCTGGCAAAGTACGAAACATTCATGGCCCGTGGCTTGCAGTTGCTTGCGCCCTTTACGCCCTCGGGCGAGCGTTTGCAA
>JAGODZ010000092.1 GCA_017997975.1 Rhodoferax sp. | reverse complement strand
GTCAAAACCCAGTGGGTGGCGAGTGAAATTTACAAACTCGATTCGGTGTTCAACCAAGCCCGCGAGTTGGGCAGTCAGTGGGTGCAGGGTTTGCCGCTGGATGCGGGAGAGCGCTTGGTCACGCGTTTAAGGGCCGTGACGGGCGCGCAAGTGCAGTCGGTGGCTGCGCGCTATTTTGGTGACGACCAGCTGACCGTGGCCGAGTTACTGCCGCAAGCCTTGGGCACCCCGCGTGCGCCCCGGCAGCCTGCCACCGGCTCACGCCACTGAAAAGGGAATCCTCCATGAATACTATTAAAAAGATAGCTGCTTGCGTAGGCTCTACTTGGGTTGTGGCCCTATTTCTCTCACAAAACGCGTGGGCGGGTATTCCCATTCAGCACTGGGTTCAGCCCAGTGGTGCCAAGGTGTTTTTGGTGGAAAGCCCGGCCATTCCCATGGTCGATGTCCAGCTGGACTTTGATGCGGGCAGTCGGCGCGACCCGCCCGAACAGTCGGGGCTGGCCAGCGCCATGGCCTCGATGAGCGACAAAGGGGTTGTGGCCCAGCCGGGACACGCCGCGCTGGATGAAAACGCGTTGAGCGAAGCGTGGGCGGATTTGGGCGCAGGCTTTGGTGCGGCCGCCACGCAAGATCGTTTGAGTTTTTCACTGCGTTCTTTGACCTACCCTGATCTGTTGCCACAGGCCGTGCAGCTGGCGGCGCGCCAACTGAGTGCGCCGGCTTTTCCTGATGCGATTTGGCAGCGCGAGCGGGAGCGGTGGACTGCCGCCATCCGCCAGGCCAACACCCGCCCCGCCACGTTGGCACAGCAGGCGTTTGCATCGGCGGTGTATGGCGCCCACCCGTATGGCGCGGACACCACAGAGGCCACCTTAGCCCGCATCAGCACGCCCGACATGCGCCAGCGCTACGCGCAGTGGGTGCGAGCGTGTCGCGCCCAAGTCACCGTGGTGGGCGCGGTGAACCGAGCACAGGCCGACACGCTGGTCACCGACCTGTTGGCACACCTGCCCAGCACGGACTGCCCCGTACTGCCACCGGTGGCTGAAGTGGCACCGCTGGACAAAGCCGTGGAGCAGCGCATTGCGTTTGATTCGGCCCAGGCGCATGTGCTGATCGGTCAGCCCGGTATTCGCCGAGAGGATCCGGATTACTTTGCCCTGACGGTGGGGAATTACATTTTGGGCGGAGGCGGTTTTGTGTCGCGCTTGACCCATGAAGTGCGTGAAAAACGGGGCCTCACCTACAGCGTGTACAGCTATTTTTCACCCGCACGGCACGCCGGTGCGTTCACGGTGGGCTTGCAAACTCGGCCTGATCAAGCCGCGCAAGCGGTGCAGGTGGCCAAAGAGGTGGTGGCGCAGTTTGTGGCCGACGGGCCCACCGAGGCCGAGCTGCAAGCAGCCAAAGACAATCTGATCGGTGGCTTTGCACTGCGCATTGACAGCAACCGCAAGCTGCTGGACAACGTCGCCAGCATCGCTTGGAATGACCTGCCGCTGGACTACCTCGACACGTGGACACAAGCCGTGGCCCAAGTCAGCGTGGCGGACATCAAAGCTGCCTTTGCCCGCCATCTGCAGCCAGATCGGATGGTGACAGTCGTGCTGGGGGCGACGCAGGCGGCTCGCTAGCCCGGCTTTCGTGGCTGCACGGCATGTCACGCAAAAGGGCGCGGGCCCCCAGCGTCTTCGGTAAGCTATAGGGATGAAGCAAAAGAAATCAGAATTACCGCGCAAACCCCGCGTACCGCGCCACGCCACGCCCTTGGCCAATGAGATCCGCATCATTGGTGGGCAGTGGAAACGCACCAAACTGGCAGTCGCCGACCGCCCGGGTCTGCGACCCACCCCCGACCGCGTGCGGGAAACCTTGTTCAACTGGCTGGGTCAGGATTTAACCGGCTGGCGTTGTGTGGATGTCTTCGCCGGCACCGGTGTCTTGGGGTTTGAGGCAGCGTCACGCGGTGCCAAAGAAGTGCAATTGGTGGAGCTGGACACGGCCTTGGTTGCGCAGCTCAAACGGACGCAGATTCAGTTAAAAGCCAATGCGACCCAAGTGGTGCGAGGCGATGGTGTGGTCACGCTCAAACAAATGGACCCCGGCAGCATGGACGTGATCTTTATTGACCCTCCGTTTGATTCAACTTTGTTTGAACCCGCCTTGGCGGCAGCGGGTCGTGTGGTGGCCCCCGACGGCTTTATTTACTTAGAAGCGCCCTTGTTATGGTCTGATGAGAAGCTCAAAGACATGGGTCTGACCGTGCACCGTCACCTCAAAGCAGGGGCGGTTCACGCTCATATTCTCAAAAAAGTGGCGTCATTGCCTGTGACCGCCTCGCTCTAACTCAATCCATTCAACTGCCATTTAAACCATGCCAAACCACACCATCGCGGTCTATCCGGGCACTTTTGATCCCATGACCTTGGGCCATGAGGATGTGGTGCGCCGCGCCACTCAGTTGTTTGGCCATGTCATCGTGGCCGTGGCCGCAGGGCATCATAAAAAAGCCATGTTCTCCTTGGCCGAGCGCATGGAGATGGTGAGCGAGTCGGTCAAAGACTACCCTCAAGTGGAGGTGGCCAGTTTCTCTGGCTTGCTGCGTGACTTTGTCCTGTCGCGCGGAGGCAAAGCCATGGTGCGCGGCTTGCGTGCCGTGACGGACTTTGACTATGAATTCCAGTTGGCTGGCATGAACCGCACCCTGATGCCAGACGTCGAGACGGTGTTCTTGACCCCCAGTGACAAGTACCAATTTATCTCCAGCACCTTTGTGCGCGAAATTGCCACCCTAGGAGGGGAGGTCGACAAATTTGTGTCGCCCGCAGTGAATGCACGCTTGTTAGACAAGGTGTTGCAACTCAAGACCCTGTGACGTGAATTGGCCTTTTTCCTTTGTCGCCATGACAGGGTTTGACGCCTGTCATTTTGAGCGGTCAATTGCTGCGTTACCCTGAACTCAAACCCTGATGTCCCCACCGGAGAAAAAAATGAAACTACTGTTACCTGTTGATGGCTCAGACGTGTCGCTGGAGGCGGTACGTGTCGCCATTCGTTTGGCCAAAGACGGACTGAACACCAGCGTTGTGCTGGCCAACGTGCAAGAGGCGGCCACCCTGTACGAGTTGGTCGTGGCGCATGACCCGGCCGTGATTGAGCAGGTCAGCGCCGCCGCTGGCGCGCACACCTTGAAAGCGGCAGAGGCTTTGTTGACGCAGGCTGGCATTGCGTACGAAACTGAAATTGCATCCGGTGACCCGGCCCACACCATCGTCGATATTCTGGAGCGCTATGGCTGCGACATGGTGGTCATGGGCGCCAGTGGCATGAGCCCCCTGCGAGGCGCCTTGCTAGGCTCTGTGTCCAATGAAGTGCTGCACAGCGCCCACGTGCCCGTGATGATCGTCAAGCTGAGCGATGCGCAAGACGAAGATGCGGCCATTGAGGGCTGAAGAGGTTTGAGCTGTGAAACGCCCGACCACTCTGATCGGAACAGGGTGTTCTGGTGGTGAGACAGCATGGAGCCTCGATAATGGCACCTATGACATTCCGTACCAACCCACTTGACGATGGCACGAGGGACACCACATGGCACTGATCATCACCGATGAGTGCATCAACTGTGATGTATGTGAGCCCGAATGCCCTAACGAGGCGATTTACCTAGGCCAGGAAATCTACGAGATTGACCCCAGCAAATGCACCGAGTGCGTGGGGCATTTCGACGAACCTCAGTGTGTGCAGGTGTGCCCCGTGGCCTGCATTCCTGTCAACCCGAACCACATTGAAGACCAAGAAACGCTGTGGCAAAAATTTCGCCGGCTGCAGGCAGAGTCGATATAGCCTAGCGTGGCTGGCGCTGGTTTAGCCCGGTTGGGGCACCGGCAATCTGTCTTCTGAGTGTTTTTTGGGCTGTTGCTTTCCCCGGCACCACGGTCCGAGACTCCTTCACGTGTCTCTTGACCTTGCGTTTTTTGAAGGATGGAGATACTGCCGTGACAGTCTCTGCTTCGGGTGGGCGAGGTTCCCGTTTGAGCTTGGGCGTGTTCGCCGCAAGATCTTCTTTTTCTTGTTGAAGACGGGATTTTTCCATGCGATCTGCCGTCAGGGCATCGCGTCGAGTGGCTTGGTCCGTCGCATTTTTCTGAGCCGCCTCAGGCGTGGCTGCAGTAGGAATGACGATGCCATCCGGGCAGGCTTGTTGACTGTAGGTGTTCCCACACTTGTAGATCTTTTGTGCTGTTGCGCCCGTAGATAGGGCAAGCAGCGCTATCAAAAAAATAGTGTTAGATGGGGAATAGCGCATGGCAATTAACCTGGCAATGGGGGGACTTCAACATCACTCTTGACCGGTTCAGGCGAGGGTGCGGGTTTGGGTAGTTTGGGGCGAGGGGGTTTGCTGGTGTGGATTTGCATCGTCGCCTTGTCCATGTCACCCGTCAAGAGGTGTGGCAGTGCTTTCATCGCCCGGTCAATGGTTTGATCGATGGCAATGCGGTGGTCCAGCGAGGGCTTCTTTAACACCCAGTGCACCACTTCAGCCTTGACTCCCGGGTGTCCGACCCCCAGCCTCAATCGCCAGTAGCGGTCTGACCCCAACTGCGCATGAATATCCCGCAAGCCATTGTGGCCCGCATGGCTGCCACCCAGTTTAAGTTTGGCTTCACCGGGGGGGAGGTCCAGCTCGTCGTGTGCGACCAGAATTTCTTCGGGTTGTATCTTGAAGAAGCGTGCCAGTCCTGCGACAGATTTGCCGCACAAGTTCATGTACGTTTGGGGCTCAAGCAGCCAGACCGTTTGGCCATTGACAGTTGTTCTACCCACCAGGCCGTGGTAATTTTTGTCCATGACCAAGGGTGTTTTTAACTCGCGTGAGAGGGCATCTAGGTACCAAAAACCAGCGTTATGCCGGGTACCGTCGTATTCAGAGCCGGGATTCCCCAAGCCAACAAAGAGTCTAATCATGCCGCAATTATCGGGGCGCGAGCGCAAAAAAAAGGCCCACTTGCGTGGGCCTTTTGGAAGGAAATCAATCTAAAAGATTACTTCTTCTTGGCAGGAGCAGCTTTGCCACCTTTGCCTGCGGGTGCAGCAGCCGGGGCCGCAGCGTCTGCGGCAGGCAACTCAGCACCAGCCACAACGACGACAGAGACCAGCACCGGGTTGTTGTTACCGCGTGTGATGGCTGTGACGCCTTTTGGCAATTTGATGTCGTTCAAGTGCAAGGAAGAGCCCTTCTTCAGGCCGCTCAAATCGACAGCAATGAATTCTGGCAAGTTGCTTGGCAGGCACAACACATCCAATTCAGTCATCACGTGAGTGGCAACACAATGGTCCACTTTGACTGCAGAGGACTCTTCGTCACCGCTGTAGTGCAATGGCACTTTCAGGTGCAGCTTGGTGCCAGCGGTCACACGTTGAAAGTCAGCGTGCAAAATCAACTGCTTGTAGGGGTGCATTTGCACGTTGCGCAACAAAACACGAGTCGTGGTTCCGTCCAACTCCATATCCAACACGGTGGAGTGGAAGGATTCCTTTTTCAGGGCATGCCACAACGCGTTGTGATCAAGTTCGATCTGTTTGGCTTCGACGTCACCGCCGTAAACAATTCCGGGTGTGCGACCGGTGATGCGGAGACGGCGGCTCGCACCCGTGCCCTGCTTAGCGCGCTCAAAAGCGACAAAATTCATAGTAATACTCCAAGAGAAGTCCACCGCGACCAGTGTGACTTCGATTTTTAAAAGACCTGCGACACCCGAAAGGCGTCAGTAGGTCCACTTTTGCTCAGATCAAATTCAATCAAAAAGATTGTCTTGATCTGAGAACAAACTCATGACCGACTCACCCTTGGCAATGCGTTGAATCGTCTCTGCGATCAACGGTGCGACAGAGAGCTGGCGGATTTTGGCGCAGGCCTGTGCATTGGGGCTCAGGGGAATGGTGTTGGTGACCACGACTTCATCAAGTGCATCGCCATTGGTGATGCGTTCGATGGCAGGTCCAGAAAAAATCGGGTGGGTACAGTAGGCATAAACCTTCTTGGCACCACGCTCTTTCAACACCTCGGCGGCTTTGACCAGTGTTCCCGCTGTGTCAATCATGTCGTCCATGATGACGCAGTTGCGACCTTCGATCTCACCAATGACGTGCATGACCTCGCTCACATTGGCCTTGGGACGGCGCTTGTCAATGATCGCTAAATCGCAGTTCAGTTGTTTGGCCAGCGCGCGTGCGCGGACCACACCGCCCACGTCAGGTGAGACAACGATCAAGTCTTCGTAGTTTTTTTGACGCAAATCACCCAACAAAACGGGGGATGCGTAGATATTGTCAACAGGAATATCAAAAAACCCTTGGATTTGGTCAGCATGCAAATCCATGGTCAAAACGCGGGCCACGCCCACCGCTTGAAGCATGTTCGCGACCACTTTGGCGGTAATTGGGACGCGACTGGAACGAGGCCGACGGTCTTGTCGTGCATAACCAAAATAGGGAATGACCGCACTAATGCGTTCCGCAGAGGCTCTTTTCAATGCATCCACCATGATGAGCAATTCCATCAGGGTGTCGTTGGTAGGAGAGCAAGTGGACTGGACCACAAATACGTCCCGGGCGCGAACGTTTTGGTTGATCTCGACTGTGACCTCACCATCAGAGAATCTTCCGACTGTGGCAGCACCTAAAGTAATGTTCAGGTGACGAGCAATGTCTGCCGCCAGAGCGGGATTGGCATTGCCAGTAAACACCATGAAATCAGGGGGAGGATCAGCCTGCATGAGAATTCCAGCAATTGAGTGACGATGGCGACTGTGCGCCCTTGGTCTGGGCAACACAGCAAAATATTTGGCAGGGGAAGAAGGACTCGAACCTTCGCATGCTGGAATCAAAATCCAGTGCCTTAACCAACTTGGCGACTCCCCTACACGGGTTAACAGCCGGAGCTGCTAACCGATAACCTTAACTCTTTGCCCAACCCCACAAAGGGTGAGCTTCCAGCATATGACATGCTTTGATTTGAAAGCCACTTGGCGCTTCTTTCAAATCTAAATCGTTTGGCATATGCGCAAATACGGCACTGCCAGAACCCGTCATTCTTCCGTTTAATCCTAAAGAAGAGAGCCATTCAATGGCATCACTTATTCTAGAACATAACTTTATCGCAACGGGCTGCAAATCGTTTCGACCAAAATCAAAATTCTCTACAGCGAAGCCTGTAATTATAGAGTGCTTTGTGTCTCTTTTCAAGAAAGGATCAAGAAATATGGATTTTGTTTCAAGTCCCGGTTCTGGTTTAACCACCAAAAATCGACCAGGTGTCAATTTGATGGGGGTGATGATCTCGCCGATTCCTTCAACCCAAGCATTACTTCCTCCTATGAAGAATGGGACATCGGCACCCAATTGGAGGCCGAGCTGCATGAGCTTATCCATCGGCAGTTGGGTATTCCAAAGTCGATTCAAGGCAAGCAAAGTCGAGGCCGCATCAGACGAACCGCCACCCATCCCTGCTTGGGCCGGAATGCTTTTTAGAACACCAATGTGGACGCCCAGTGATGTCTGGGTGGCCAATTGAAGTGTTCGCGCTGCCTTCAAAATGAGATCATCGGGGGGGAGGTGTGTACTGAGATCTTCGCGGCTGATTTCCCCGTCAGTACGAACCTCAAAGTGCAGTGTGTCACACCAATCCACCAGCATAAAAACTGACTGAAGTAAATGGTAGCCATCATCCCTGCGCCCGGTAATGTGTAAAAACCGATTGAGTTTCGCAGGAGCTTGAATATCGTAGAGCGCTTTCATTTTGGCGGTGAAGAGGTTTATTTTTCCAGCACAATTCTCAGCTCAGTCGCAGGACCGGGATGGGTGCGGATAGCTGTGATTCGTCCGTTGGGGTACTCTTTCAAGTCAACGGTCCAGCCCTCTGCGGATGTGTTGGCTCCAGCGAGCCACGCAAACAGTGCGTCCACAGGGATGTCTGCGCCAATAGCCTCTTCAATTAAGGCCTTTAGCGACGGAAAGTGGCGTCGTTCCGATTGTGAAAACAAGGTGGCGTCAATTTTTGACCACGTCAAGACCGCCGCTGTTCCCCCGATAGGTGTGTACAGCGTCAGTTCGCCTTCGATGGCATTGCCTGTCAGTTCAAAGCCTGCAGTAAGCGAGCGACCTAATCGATTGCTTTCGTCAGCCTCAACTCGAACCGCCAAACGACCGCTCCAAATGGATGGTGTGGAGTCAAAATCCGTTACTTTGGGGGCCATCGCGCAGCCCGTGATCCCTAAGGCAGCTGCACACAACCCTGAAAGGAGGATCTTGCGTCTGCGCTGACTCACCACTTGACACCTAGGCGCTTGAGTGTCTCGGTCAAGGTCTCGTTGGCTGGGTTCAACAGAGATCCCTTCTTCCATATGTCAATGGCCTCTTGGTGTTGATCCAGAGCCCACAATATTTCACCGAGATGAGCGGCTATTTCAGCATCGGGTTTTGAGAGGAATGCGGCTTTCAGTAGGCGCAAGGCCTCTTCAAGGTTGCCGCTGCGAAACTCCACCCATCCCAAGCTATCTATGATGAAGGGATCGTCTTTGGCGTACTCTAGCGCCTTCAAGATAAGCTGTTTGGCTTCAGGCAGTTGGATGCCTCGATCTGCCAATGAGTAACCAAGGGCGTTGTAGGCATGATGATAGTCGGGTTGGGTTGTGATGATGGATCGCAATAGGCGTTCCATTTCTGCCGGATTTCCCATTTTTTCAGCAACCATCGCCAAGTCATAGACCAAATCCCAGTCCAATGGATTGCGGTCGATCGCATCCTTGAGTACTTGGTAGGCAGCTGCATATTGCTTGTCTTCTCGGAGAATTTGCACCTCAGCGGTTGTCTTTAACCGCGCATCTGCCTCTGATCCTGCGCGTTGAGCGCGAATCAACTGTAACGCGCCATCGACATTGCCCTGTTTCGCCAGCAGAGTGGCTCGACGCAACTGCGCACTGAGGATGTCTTCTTTGTTGTCGATTCGACTCAACCAAGCGTCAGCGTTGGCGTAGTCCTTTCGCTGCTCGGCGATTTGAGCCAGTGACAGATAGGCCTGCGTCGTCCCCCTGTCCGCATCTGGATTGATCTTTTGATCGGTTTGAGTCAGGGATAGGTAGTGCTTGAGTGATTTCTCTGCCGCATTTAAATCATTCTCTTGGATCTGAAGAACGCCCTGTATGAGCCATGCATCAGGAAAGTCAGCGTATTGCGTGGTCATGATTTGAAGCTGCGCCTGTGCTTCTGCAAATCGCTGTGCGCTTAGCAGCGCGCGCGTGTAATCCATTCTGACCTTGGGTGTTGAATTTTTGTCAAGGTGCTGCAAAATCAATGCCTCTGCTTCGGGCACGTTTGCCCGCATGAGCAGTAGGCTAAGGAGTACGGGGCCCTCCGCATTGGAATCCGCTGCTTGCGCCTTGCGTATCGCTGCAATCGCAGAATCATATTCCTCCGCTTCAAATCGCATTCGCCCAATGCTTATCCATGAAACCGATGCTTCTGAAGGGATAAGTAGATTTTTGAATAATGCTTTTTCAACAGTCAATGCGGCTAACTTTTTGTCGCTAGTTCGCGCGTAATATTGAGGGATTGAGGCAATGAAAGCCTGGCGACTTGCCTGAGGCGTCGATGCCAATTCTTGAATTAATGGCTCCAGCGTGTCGTTGATTCTGTTCAAGCCAATCAAGATTTGAAACAGAAAACTATTGGCCTCTTTGGATTCTGGAAGTGTCTGCCTCCATGCCTGGGCTGCTTGAAGAGCCGATGCGCCAGACCTTGCTTGCAACGCAATTTCCACCGTGCGTTGAAACAGTGCAGCGCTCTTGGTTTTCCTAGCGGCATCCAGCATGAGTGCATAGGCGGCAGCGGCATCACCGCCGCGCGCATTCAATTCACCCATCAGCAATTGATAGAACAAGGGGGCATCGAGCGACGAAACAAGGGGGGCGGAGCGGGTTGGGCTCACATTTTGTGCATTCACGCCCAAGGCAAGGGTTAAGGAAACAAGGACAGCAAGACGGTTAAAGCGCAACATCGAATGATAATAATCTAAGCCATCCACTTTGATTATTTATGCCTGAATTACCTGAAGTCGAAGTCACCCGTTTAAGTTTCGTCGAGCGCATTGCTGGTGCTTTTGTGCACGAGGCGCGCTCAGGGAAACCATTGAGATGGCCTCTGGGCTGTTTGCCAGACTCTCTTGTGGGGAAAATGGTGTTGACCGTGCGACGCCGAGGAAAGTACCTGCTCATTGACTTCGACCGGGGATTGCTGATTTTGCATTTGGGAATGTCCGGGAGTTTGAGGTTCGAATCTCAATTGGCAGCACCGGGTTCTCACGACCATTTTGATCTCGTGACCAGCCATGGGACGCTGCGTCTTCATGATCCTCGACGTTTTGGAGCAGTGGTCTATGCTGAGTCTGATTTGGATCCCACTGCCACTCGGTTGCTGGGAAAACTGGGAGTCGAGCCGCTTTTTGATGAGTTTGAGCTAAAAGCCTTTCAGATAGCGTTAAAAAGACGACGGGCGCCGATTAAACAAGTGTTGTTGGCCGGTGATGTGGTGGTGGGTGTGGGCAATATTTATGCCTCAGAGGCCTTGTTTTTAGCCGGTATCCGACCGACCACGCGCGCTTCGCTGTTGAGTGGACCTCGTGTTAAGAAACTTCATCACGCCATTCGCGATGTGCTGCTACAGGCGGTCGCTGCTGGGGGGAGTACCTTGCGTGATTTCACTAGTGCCCAAGGGAAAAGTGGGCACTTCCAACTCGACGCCATGGTTTACGGTCGCACCGGTCAAGCCTGCAGACGCTGTTCCACGGCAATCAAAATCATTCGTCAAGGTCAGCGGTCTTCGTTTTATTGTCCTGTGTGCCAAAAAATCTGAGATAACTAAAAGATGACGGTGCTATATTGATCGATTGTCCCGGAGGATACTTGCAGACTTCATTCAACGAACGATTTGACCAACACGGCGCGTGGAGGCGTGACTTCGCCCTGCGATTGAAGCTTTTGGGCGAATGGATGAGAGACCATGATTTGGTCGATGCCGCGTTGGAAGAGCGCCTGCATCGGCTCGAGAGTCAGGTTCGATCCGATAAAGTCATGGTGGCGTTTGTGGCCGAGTTCTCGCGGGGCAAGTCGGAGCTGATCAATGCCATCTTTTTTGCAGGCTATGGTCAGCGAATCATGCCCGCCAGCCCAGGGCGCACCACGATGTGCCCGACGGAGCTTGGGTACGAC
>JAGODZ010000091.1 GCA_017997975.1 Rhodoferax sp. | reverse complement strand
CCGGCAAGCAATCGCTGCAGGCATATGTCGCTTTTGGGTCGGAAGCGGGTTCAGATGACGCCGAACTTTCCGGGCACTTTCCCAGCACCTTGGTCATTCCTGTTCCATCCTTTACGAGTGGCAGAGGAGCCAAGTTGTATTAACGAGGGAGATCAGAAGCGCGTCAGCACCTCAGTGCCTCACTGCCCGCTCCTCAGCATCTGCGGCTTGCACCTCTTCCCATTTGTGTTTGGGAATATGGCCGGTGAAGCGTTCCAGCACCTTCTCCATGACTTCTGCGTTCACCTCGTGGGCGATGAAAGGAATCACGTCGGCCGTGATGTCGCCACCCAAACGCACCAAACGCTCGGCGGCGGTGACGCAGTGGCTGTAGTGAATAACGGGGTCGGTTTTGCCGTGGATGAAGTGCAGCGTGGTTTTCTCAGGGGCGTGCTCGGGCAGTTGGGCATAGCGGCCGGACAGGGCGACGATGCGGGCGGCCAGGCCGGCTTGGGCTTGGGCGGCTTCTAGGGCCATGATGGCTCCTTGTGAAAAGCCGATGACGGCGGTGGCGGTGGGCTCGACGCCGCTGGTGGTTTGCCAGTGGCGCAGGTTGTCGATGAAGGCGGGCAGGGCTTCGGCCACGCGGGCGGGGCGGTTCTCTTCGGTGATGTCTTGTACTGAAAACCACTGGGCACCGGCGCTGTTGCTGCCATTGCTGCCGAGGTCGCTGGCATAGGGGGCGTGCACGCTGACGATGAAGGCGTTGGGAAATTGTGTTGCCAAGTGTTGCCCCAAAGGCACCATGTCTTGCGCGGTTCCACCCACGCCGTGGTGCAACACCAAGAGTTGCTGGGCGGCATGAAGGGGCTGTTGGATGATGATGGTGTCAGACACAAAGGGCCTTTTGAGTAGGGTCAAGAAAGTGATAAAAGAAGGAATCGTTGTCAATTTACTCTGTTTTTGATAGCTGCTTGCCCAGGTAGAGTATGGGCTAGAGGCCAATATGACTTAGATTTTTTGCTGCAATGGCCCTGAAGTCTTCGGACACTCGAACGTCGTGGGCCGCACCTTGCCAAAACGCAATCGCCAAGGTGCGGGCCTGGTCCCACTCTGGCAGGGTGGCGGCGGTGGGTTGCAGGGGGCGGGCGGCAAAATCACGCTCTACCAACTCGCCACCAATCGGGGCGTAGAGCATGGGCAGCATGTCGTAGGTGGGTGACAGGGTCCAGTCGTCGTTGTTCAGAATGAGCGAGATGTTGCCGTAGTGGCGGTCGGTGTTGGCAATCAGCACGCCGTAGGCTTCCAGTAGGCGCAGCGTGCGGGCGTCTTGGGCGGTGAGCAGGCCGCGTGCCAGCATGCGGTTGGCGGTGGCGGCCCAGTTGTCCATCTCGCCCACGTATTCGTTGTCGTACACCATCAAAGACACCATGCCGATGCGGCCTTGGGCGGTGCGATCGAACCGCTCGGCTTCTAAAAAAATACGGCCGCCACCGGAGACGATGGCAGTTTTGGCAGCGGGTAAGCCCGCTTGCGCCAACACGTTCAAGGCCAAGTGCTCGCACACCAGCAGGTCGCGCAGGCGCTGGTCCACGGGGGCGTCTGAGGCGGGGGAAAACTTGACGATGACGTGGCGCTCGCCCAAGCGGGTGCAAAACTTGGGCTGCTCGCCGCCTGCTGATGAGCCCGACAGCGTGCCCTGCATGGCCTGTTCGGCCAGGCGCGGGTAGTCGTCGTGCGAGTCGGCCCGTGAGGCGCGTTGAGGCAGGCTGTGAAAGCGCTGAAACGCGGCTTCGCCCACCACCAAGTTGCCGGGCAGGTCGTCGCCAAACAGGGCCAGCGCACGCAGCACGTCGTCGTCATTCCAGTGGCGCGGGTCGCTGCCGAGTTGCAGCTCGGGGTGGGCGTGGGCAAAGGTGCGGCCCATGAAGCCTTGCGGGCGCATGTCGTCCAAAAACCAAGGCAAGCCGCCGTGCTGCTGGCTCAGCCCATCGGCTTCGTCGACCCAAATCGCGCCGCCTTGCAAAGGGACCAAACTGGCAAAAGGCGAGGCCTGGCCGCGCTCGTTCACCCGCATGACCGGCACTTCGCGGCCCACGCCGGGCACGGTGCGGGGCAATACGTAGCGTTGTGAGCGCGCCGCGCCTACTTTTTGCACTTGACCCGTTTGAACCAGTGGTGCCAAGGCGCGCGACACGGTGGGCTGGCTCACTCCCAGTTGCTCTTGCAGCTCGGCGCTGGACAGCACCCCCCCTTGGCGGCGCAGGGTTTGCAGGACTTTGGAAGCAAGGGGGTTGTCAGTGGTCATGATTGCATAAATGAATAGATTAAATTCTAACAAATATCAATTAAATCAATAGTTTACAAAACTTTGTGAATAGATAATTTTAGTCAATCTGCCAAGCGACAGCCTTCACATAGTCTTTCAAAAACTCAGCAAACCGTTGCGCTGCGGGTGACAGGGGGCGGTCTTTGCGGGTGAAGATGAAAAATTGGCGTTGAATTTGGGGCGCTACCAGCGGGCGACTCTCTAGCTGAAAGCGCTTGATCAGCGTGCTGGCGTAGGGCAAACAAGTGGTCACGCCCAGCCCCATGCTCACCATGCTGAACGCGGTGGTCATGAAGCCCACCTCGGTGCTGGGGGTCAGCGCACTGTCGCGCAAGGCCTCATGCAAGTCACCACGCAGACGCTGGGTGAATTCGCCTTGCAGGGCAATCAGCGGGTGCTTGATGGCCTCATCCCACCTGACTGTCTTCTTTTTCCCCAGGGGATGCCCAGGCGGAAAAACCACCACAAACGGCAGTTCAAACAGCGTGCTGGCTTCAATCTCGGGCAAAGACTCGCGCTCTGGCCCCACCCCCAAGTCCACCTCGCCGCTGCTCACGCGGGGCAACACGCTTTCCACCATGCTGTCAAACAGACGCACTTGAATGTCGGGGCAAACGCGCTTGAAAGCCGCCATCACCTCCGGCAACACGGTGCAGGACAGGAGCTGCGGCGCAGCAATGCGCACCACGCCGCGCTTGAGCGCTTTGAGGTCGGCCATGGCGTCCAGCGCGCCGTCTAGGTCTTGCAAAATTTTGATGGCCAGCGGGTAAAACTCGCGCCCCGCTTCAGACAGCTGCACTTTGCGCGTGCTGCGGTGCACCACTTGCACTCCCAAAATTTGCTCCAACTCTTTGATCAGCCCGCTTAAAGCCGACTGCGTGACATGCAAGCTGCTGGCGGCTTCGGTGAAGCTGCTGGTATGCGCTAAGGCACAGAAGGCGCGTAACTGGCGTAAGGTGACATTCATAAGCTAATCAGATAAATTCATCATAAAAATTTGTTTGAATGATAGATGAAATGGCTTTTTAATCGGACTGAACCGATCAACCATTTCAATTACTGGAGACCGCCATGCTCGTTAAAAAAATTCACCACGTGGCCTACCGCTGCATTAACGCCAAACAAACCGTTGAGTGGTACGAAAAGCACTTGGGCATGGCCTTTGTGTTGGCCATTGCCGAAGACGAGGTGCCCTCCACCAAAGCGCCGGACCCCTATATGCACGTTTTCATTGACGCGGGCATGGGCAATATTCTGGCGTTCTTTGAGCTGCCCAACTCACTGCCCATGGACCGCGACCACAACACGCCGGCGTGGACGCAGCACATCGCCTTTGAAGTGGCCAGCATGGACGACCTGCTCACCGCCAAGCAGCGCTTGGAGGCGGCAGGCATTGAGGTGATTGGCGTCACCGACCACACGCTCTTCAAATCCATTTACTTCTTTGACCCCAGCGGCCACCGTTTGGAGCTGGCCTTCAACACGGCCACGCCAGCCATGAACAAACAGCTCGACGAGGTGAAGTGGGACATGCTCAACGAGTGGGACCGCACCAAGAAAGCGCCCAAGCACGCCGCCTGGATGCATGACGGAAAAGGCTTCGTCGGCGCGTGAATCAGCCTCTGAAAAGTTCGTCGGCGTTTGAACGCTTGACCCGTGGCGTGACCCGCCTGCTGCAGCTGGCCATCGTGGCCTGCCTGACGGTGATGGCCTTGCTGGTGTTTGGCAATGTGGTTCTGCGCTACGGCTTCGACACAGGTATTGCCGTGTCAGAGGAGCTGGCCCGTCTGCTTTTTGTGTGGATGGTTTTTTTAGGTGCCATTCTGGCCTCGCGTCAGCATGCACACATTGGCTTTGACTCGTTTGTGAAGATGCTGCCTCGTCCCTTGAAAAAAGCGACGCTGGTTGTGACGGGGTGTTTGATGTTGTCGGCCTGCGTGATTTTTGTGATCGGCGGCTGGCGACAAACCCAAATCAACCTGGACAACAGCTATCCGGTGCTGGGCATTTCCTACGCTTGGCTGTATGGCTCTTCGATCGTGTTCGGTATGGGCATGGCGATCAGTATTTTGTTCAACATTTGGGACGCCGTGACCCAACCCCACACTGACGAAGAGCTGATCATGACCCTCAATCTGGGTGACCGAATTGAGGAAGGAATGAAGCATGTCGCCACAGGAAAATCGTCAGGACGTTCATCATGAGTGCGGCCATTTTTCTCGCGACGCTGCTGACAGCCATTGTGATCGGCATGCCAATTGCCTTCGCGCTGCTGTTCTCCGGTATTGGCATCATGCTGTTTTTGGGGCAGTTCGACTCCCAAATCGTGGTTCAAAACACGATTGGTGGCGCTGATAATTTTGTGCTGATGGCAGTTCCCTTCTTCATTCTCGCGGGTGAGTTCATGAATGCGGGCGGCTTGTCAAAACGCATTGTGGAGATGGCTGGCGCCTTTGTAGGGCACCTGCGCGGTGGCCTGGGCTATGTGGCCATTATTGCGGCGTTGCTGCTGGCCAGCCTGTCAGGCTCAGCGGTGGCAGACACAGCGGCGCTGGCGGCCATTTTGGTGCCCATGATGCGGTCGGCGGGCTACAGCGTGTCACGCTCTTGTGGCCTCATGGCGGCAGGCGGCATCATTGCCCCGGTGATTCCACCTTCCATCGGATTTTTGCTGTTTGGCGTGGTGGCTAACGTGTCCATCACGAAGCTGTTTTTTGCTGGTATTGCCCCAGGTGTGATGATGGCTTTGGCCTTGGTGGTGTCTTGGTGGGTGGTGTCCCGCAAGGAGTCAGCCCAGCTAAGTCCTCGCCTCTCTTGGCGCACACGCTTGTCGCTCATGGGCAAGGGTTTTTGGGCGCTGCTGTTGCCGGTCATCATCATTGGCGGCTTGAAGTTTGGCGTGTTCACGCCCACCGAGGCCGCCGTGGTCGCTGCCATGTACGCCATGTTTGTTGGTGCCGTGATTTACCGAGAACTGACCCTGGCCAGTATCTACGAGTGCCTGCTGACCGCGGCCCGAACCACAGCGGTGGTCCTGCTGCTGGCGGCGATGGCCATGGTGGCGTCTTACATGATCACCGTTGCCGACATTCCCGGTCAAGTGGGCGAGTGGATGCAAATTTTTGCATGGAATCAACTCTTGCTCGTCAGCGCCATGATGGTGGTGATCTTTTTGGCGGGCATGGTGCTGGATTTCATTCCCATTGTGCTGATCTTCACCCCGGTCTTCCTGCCCATTGCCCAGCAGGCGGGTGTTGATCCGATTTATTTCGGCGTGATTTTTATCATCAACTGCTCATTGGGAATGATCACACCGCCCGTGGGCGTGGTCCTCAATGTGGTGAGCTCCATTGGAAAAGTGTCGGTCAGTGACGCGGCCAAAGGGGTGCTGCCTTTCTTGGCCGCAGAGATGGTTGTTTTAGTCGCCCTCGTGTTATTTCCTGCGTTGGTCATGGTGCCTGCAGGCTGGTGGAAGTAATTCGTTTTTTCAAACCCTAAAGGAGACATCGCTCATGAAATTCAAACTTGCAATGCAACTGGGAAGCCTGGCTTTTGCCACGCTGATGGCGGGCTCTGCCTACGCACAAGTCACGGCCAAATTCGCGGTGACCCTGCCTGAAAAATCGCACCAGGGGCAGGGTGTCTCCCGCTTCGTGGAATTAGTCGATAAAAAAAGCCAAGGACGCATCAAGATCAAGCCGTTTTACAACGGGGCTTTGGGCAATGACGTTCAAGTGACTTCGTCGCTGCAAGGTGGCACTGTCGAGTTCACCGTGCCCCAAACCAGCACGTTAACCGGAATGATCAAGGAATTTGAAATTCTAGATTTCCCCTTTTTGTTTTCTAGCGAACAAGAAGCTGAGAAGGTGCTGGATGGTCCGAGTGGACAAAAGCTATTGGACAAGCTGCCCGCCAAAGGGCTGGTCGGGTTGGCGTATTGGGAAAACGGTTTCTTCAACGCCACCAACAGCAAACTTCCTATTCAAAAATTCGAAGACTTTCAGGGTCTGAAATTCAGGGCCGTGCAAGCCAAAATCTCGCAAGAAACGGTGAAGGCGCTGGGTGCCAATCCCGTGCCCTTGGCCGTGCCTGAGTTGTACACGGCGCTGGAGACACGCACGGTCGATGGTCAGGGCACGCCTTCTGCGGTGATTGCCGCCCTCAAACTCAACGAGGTACAAAAGTACCTGTCGCTGACCCGTCACTCCTACGGTGCGTTTGTGCCGCTGGTCTCCAAGAAGTTTTGGGATGGTCTGTCCCCGGCTGATCAAGCCATTCTGCGGGAGTCGGCAGTGGAAACACGTAGCTTTCAGCGCGGTGTAGCCCGTGACCAAGCCAAGGGAGCCGAAGCCAGCATGGCCGCCAAGGGTTTGCTGGTGAATGACATCACACCGGCTGAACGCAAACGCATGCGCGACAAGGTTCGCCCTGTGTGGGACATGTTCACCAAGGATGTCGGTGCCGACCTGGTGGCCGAGGTCACAAACCAATTGTCCAGCCAATAAGTACAGGAGCCTAGAAACATGACTCAAACGGCCATCGTTCTGAACGACACCCACAACCCCCAACTCACCAGTTGGGTCGCCTCTGCCAACACTGCGGGTTGTGATTTTCCGATCCAGAACCTGCCGTTTGCGGTGTTTCGCCGCGCGGGCAGTACCGAAGACTTTCGGGGTGGCGTGGCCATTGGCGACCAGATTTTGGACCTGGGCGCCGCGCACGCCTTGGGGGCCTTCAGCGGTGACGCGAGCGAGGCGGCCCGAGCTTGCAGTGCGCCCACCCTCAATGCCTTCATGGCTTTGGGGCCCAAGGCGTGGTCGGCTTTGCGCGCCGCTCTGTCACGCGCGTTGAGTGCCGGCGCTGATTTAGAACCGGCCCTGACGCGCTGCTTGGTGGCGCAAGCGCACGCCGAGTTCACCGTGCCAGCCCGCATTGGCGACTACACCGATTTCTACACCTCGGTTTACCACGCCACCAATGTCGGTAAGTTGTTTCGGCCCGACAACCCGCTGATGCCCAACTACAAATGGTTGCCGATTGGCTACCACGGGCGCTCTTCATCCATTGGCATCTCCGGCCAAGCCTTTCATCGCCCGGTAAGCCAAACTCTGGCACCGGGTGCAACCGAGCCCACACTGACCGCCAGTCGGCGCATGGACTACGAGCTGGAGCTGGGTGTTTACATGGGCACCGCCAACGCCCTTGGCGAGCCCGTGGCGCTGGACGATGCCGAAGACCACGTCTTTGGCTTGTGCCTGTTCAACGACTGGTCGGCCCGCGACATTCAGGGCTGGGAATACCAGCCATTGGGCCCGTTTTTGTCCAAAAACTTTGCCAGTACCGTGTCACCCTGGATCGTGACGCTGGAGGCCCTCTCCCCCTACCGCCAGCCTTGGACCCGGCCCAGCGACGACCCACAGCCTTTGCCCTACCTTGACTCGGCCACCCTGCGTTCTAGCGGTGCCATTGACATTGAGCTTGAAGTTTTTATTCAAAGCGCGGCCATGCGTGAGCAAGGCTTGCCAGAGCACCGCCTGTCGCGCAGCAATTTTCGCCACGCCTACTGGACGGTGTCGCAAATGGTGGCGCACCACACGGTGAACGGCTGCAACCTGCAGCCCGGTGATTTGCTAGGCAGCGGCACGCAGTCTGGTCCGACGCTAGATGAGGCGGGGGCGTTGATTGAACTGTCGGTGGGCGGCAGTCGGTCTCTGGCGCTGCCTTCAGGCGAGTCCCGCACTTTTTTGGAAGATGGCGACACCGTGACCTTCCGAGGCGCGTGCGAGAAGCCGGGCACGGCCCGCATCGGCTTTGGCGAGGTCAGCGGCACGCTGCTGCCCGCGCGTGCTTTTGCCTAGACGCGGCCCATGCTGAAGCTCTACACCTACTTTCGCAGTTCGGCGGCCTACCGCGTGCGCATTGCGTTGAACCTCAAAGGCCTGCCTTACGAGGCTGTGCCGGTTCATCTGCTGCGCGACGGGGGCGAACAGCACACGAGCGACTACGCCCGGCTCAACCCGACTGAGCTGGTGCCCACCCTGGTGGACGGCGAGCACGCCCTAGGCCAGTCACTGGCCATCATGGAATATCTGGATGAGTTGTACTCCAGCCCCCCCCTGCTGCCGGGCAACGCGCTGGAGCGCGCGCGCACCCGTGCGTTAGCGCAAAGCATTGCCTGCGACATGCACCCGCTGAACAACCTGCGCGTGCTGCAGTATTTGGCGCGTGAACACCAATTAGACGAAGCCGCCAAAGCCATTTGGGTTCGCCACTGGATCACGCTTGGTTTCACCGCGCTGGAAGCCCAGCTGCAGCATCCCGCAACCGGCGTCTTCTGCCATGGCGACACCCCCACGCTAGCGGACTGCTGCTTGGTGCCTCAAATGTTCAACGCCCGCCGCTTTGCCACACCTTTGGACCCGTTTCCCACCCTCTGCCGCATTGAAGCGGCCTGCTTAACGCTAGAAGCGTTTCAACGCGCTGCGCCAGAGGTTCAAGCCGACGCAACCTGACACACAGAAAGAGTGGTGTTCGGTTCGCTCAGAACAACGCCGCTTGAGGGCCTAGCGCGGCGCTGGCCGCTAAGTTCTCGGCCGGATAGGCGCGCAGCAAGGACTTGCTCTCTGCAGGTCCAGCGTTCAGCCAATCGTCATAGCGGTCTTCCTGCAGGATGACGACCATGCGTTTTTCATCCACGGGTTTGTGAAACAAGCGCATCAGCGGGTGCTGGGCGGCGTTGATGGTGAGCAGGGTGAAGCTGTGCACCACGTCGCCCTTCGGTGATTTCCACGCGGACCACAGGCCGGCCATTCCCATGGGTTCACCGTCAGCCCGCGCAATGCGGGTCGGGACGGGCCGACCGCTGCGCCAGTCGGGCTCGTAAAACGACTCGGCGGGAATGATGCAGTGCTGGGCGTTCTTCCAGACATCCCGAAAACTGGGCTTGCTGGCCACCGTTTCGCTGCGGGCGTTGTAGGTGTACTGGGTGATTTTGGTGTCGGGTGACCAATGCGGCACCAGCCCAAACAAGCCAGTCAAGGCTTCCCGCTTGGGTACCGCCTCATCACCCACCGACGCCTGTGGGTGCATGCGAATGAATGCGCCCCGATAGCCCGGCCACATGTCGGCCTTGCCCATGTCAGCAGGCGGCTCAACGAGGAACGCGCATCGCAGACGTTCTTCCTCTTTCACGGCTTGGTAATGGCTACACATAAAGGCAAGTCAGTGCTCGTTGCCTGGGAACCCTCTGCATCAGACCGCAGGGAGTGATGCAGAGGGGGCTCTAGGGCTTGTGCCAAAAGTCAGTTCAGCGAGAGGCACCAAGGCTACTCTGATGCGCAGGGTGGTGGCCAACATGAAACTTCCAAAAAAGTTTAACCAACACCTGCGGATCAAAAACGCATCGGCCCCCACGCTAATGAGCTCTATGGTGCTGGAGGTGTTCCTTCGGCGTTCGATACAACGGCATCGATTTGGACTAAAGCATCACCGGGCAAGGCAGATACCCCAATTATTCTTCTTGCGGGAATACCGTCTGGGAAGAATGTGGTGTAGATTTCATTGACTGCATTGATATCTGAAATATTTTTGAGAGCAATATTGATTTTGACGACGTCGCCCATGACGTGATGGGTGCTTTCAATAATTTCCTTGATATTCTTTAAGCACTGACCCGTCTGCTCTTTGATACCACCCACGATGAGTTCACCCGTTTTGGGGTCGAGTGGCAATTGGGCTGAAATATGGTTGTAGTGAGAAAAAGCAACCGTTTGCGAGCAAGGGCCTTGGGGCGCATTGTCCGTACTATTGGTTTTAATGATGATATTTTTCGCGTCTTCAATCGCTTGTGGCGGGGTGCCATCACCGTGTGATACGACAGCTTCAATTTGAACCAAAGCATCTCTGGGCAAAGCTGAAGCTGCAATGACGGTCAATGCCGGAACATAGTTTGGGAAAAATGTTTTGTAAACTTCTTTTGCACTGTCAATATCTTCGATTTGTTGAACAAATATCGTAATTTTGACAATATCGTCCATCACATGGTCGATACTTTTCAAAATAGCTTTGATATTGTTGAAGCACTGATTCGCCTGCTCTTTAACACCACCCGTGACCAACGCATCTGATGTGGGGTCAATAGGCAATTGAGCTGAAATATTGTTGTAGTGAGAAAAAGCGACAGTTTGTGTTGAGAGTGAACTTTGAGGGGCGTTCTTGGTGTTTCTTGCCACTTTAATGAGATCACCTGCCTGAGGTGCCTCAGGGATAGTACCTTCACCGTGTGAAACGAGTGCTTCAATTTGTACCAAAGCACCCAACGGTAAAGCGGCCACTGCAAGAGTTGTCCGCGCAGGAACATAGTCGGGGAAGAACTCGGTAAAAACGCTGTCCACAGTATCCATGTCAGCAATGTTCTGAACAAATACAGTAACTCTGACAATATCATCCATGACATGGTCAATACTTTCTAATATCGACTTGATGTTTTCAAAACATTGCTTGGTTTGCTCTTTGACACCCCCCACTACCAATTGACCTGATGTTGGATCAACCGGTAATTGAGCAGAAATATTATTGTAGTGCGAGAAGGCGACAGATTGTGAATAAAGACCATTGCTTTTTGGTGCATTGGTCGTGTTTCTTGCTGATACTGCGTTATAGCGATTCATATCGTATTATTCTCCAAGATTAAAAATGACGTTACTGGAACAAAATAGAGTTTAAAAAATGTTTGAAACAACCCATTCACCATACCTTTTCAAAGGCCATGCGTATGACACTCAGAACACGGGTGCGCATGAATGGGATTCAAAAGCCCCGTGGAAAGGTTTAAAGTTGTCAGACCCTGCGTGGCTTCACTGAGCCGCAGTCAAGTCCAGCAAAGACCGCGCGATCACCTTGGTGGCGCGGCGCAGGTCTTCCAAGTCCAGTCGCTCATCGGCCCGTTTGGCGTGGGACTCCAGCACCGTGCGCGGACCGGCCCC
>JAGODZ010000321.1 GCA_017997975.1 Rhodoferax sp. | reverse complement strand
GAATTCATGTTGACCTCTCTGCCACTCGCTACACGCCCTCTCCTGCCATGCAACCCTCGTTGAACTTGTGGGCGCTTTCCACCAATTTGATCGGTGGCTTGGGCCTGTTTCGGCTCGGTATGACGATGATGACCGATGGCTTGAAGCTGGCTGCCGGACCCGCTCTGGCCCGCATTTTGGCCAACGCCACGCGCACCCGCTGGCACGCGTTGGGCTCTGGCATGCTGGTGACGGCGGTGGTGCAGTCGTCGGGTGCCGTCACCGTGGCGGCCATTGGCTTTGTCAACGCAGGCCTGTTGTCGCTGGGGCCTGCCTTGTGGGTGCTGTTTGGTGCCAATGTGGGCACCACCATGACCGGTTGGATCATTGCCTTGGTCGGGCTCAAATTCAAAATTGAATCGCTGGCCTTGCCGCTGATCGGTTTTGGTGTGGCGATGCGGCTCACCGGTGAGGGCAAGCGCCGGGGGGCCATGGGCACCACGCTGGCGGGCTTTGGCCTGTTGTTTTTAGGCATTGCCATGTTGCAAGCGTCCTTCACGGGCCTCGCGGGGCAAGTCACATTACCGCAAGGTGAAGGGCCGCTGGCCGTGCTCGCCCAAGTGGCCATTGGGGCCGCCATGACGGTGCTGATGCAATCCTCCGGCGCCTCCATGGCCATTGCGCTCACAGCCGCGCAAGGCGGCTTGCTCACCGCGCAGGGCGCTGCTGCGGTGGTCATTGGGGCCAATGTGGGTACGACTTTCACCGCCCTGTTAGCCGCTATTGGCGCGACGCCCAACGCCCGCCGGGCCGCCGCGGCTCACGTCGCTTTCAACCTCATCACGGGCACCGTCGCGTTGGCGCTGCTGCCGTGGCTCATCGGCGCTCTGGGTTCGGCCAGTGAACTACTGGGGCTGGCCCAAGACCCGGCGGCCAAATTGGCGCTGTTTCACTCCATCTTCAATATCTTGGGCGTGCTCTTGATGTGGCCGTTGGCCAGCCCCCTGACGCGTTGGCTGCAGCGGCGCTTCAAACAACGCGAAAACGACGAAACGCAAGTTCAGCACTTGGACGACAACGTGCTGCCCGTTCCCGCCTTGGCGGTCGAGGCCTTGGTGCGCGAAGTGGCGCGCGTCGGCCACATCGCCATCCGCATGACGCGTGCGGCGCTCAGTGGTGCCAGCCAGGCCGATGTCACGCGCGACTTGGCCATCGTCACGCAGTTGGACGCCGCCATTGCGTCGTTTGTCGAGCGAATGAACCGCGCCGCCATGCCCCAACACGCCAGTGAACGCCTGGCCCAAGTGCTCAGGGTGCTGCGCTACCACGAAACCACCGCCGAACAGGCCCAAGCCGCCGCACCCTTGACCCACACCGGCCCCAGCCAAGGGTTCACCCAGGCAACACATGATGCCTTTCTGACCCACACCGATGCTTTACTGGCCCTGTGCGACCCGCAAGCCGATGAACCCCAAACTGCCACCTTGGACGCCGCTGCCCAGCACATGGAGGCCAGCTACGAAGCCCTCAAAGCCAGCCTGCTGGCCGCTGGGGCCATGGGCGGCACCCGTTTGTCCGACATGGAAGAGGCCTTGCGCCGCTACAGCGCCCTGCGCCGCGCCGCCCAACAAGCCACCAAAGCCCGCCGGCGTTGGCCTGCCCCAGACACCCCACCCGAGCCCTGAGTTCCCCGCCCAGCGGCCTGGTCAATCCAAAAAGTCAAAGTTTTTGCGCCTTGCCAGGCCATAAGCGCGTGATGACGCAGTTAGAATAGTGGGCTTGGAAGCGTGGCAGAGCGGTTGAATGCACCGGTCTTGAAAACCGGCGAGGGTTTATCCCCTCCGTGAGTTCGAATCTCACCGCTTCCACCAAATGGAGACCCCAAGTAATTGATTTACTTGGGGTTTTTTCATTTTTACGGGTGACAGTTTTGTACACATGCTGCACGACGAAAGCCTGAGGCATGACAAGAACCAACCCCAAAAATGAACAAATTGCAACCCAACAAACTGCTCCTATCGAAATGGACTGCGGTTGTGCCAATCGCCAAGCAAAAGCACTTTTTGGTGTCTAAAGTGATTGAGCCGGAGTTAGAGGGTGGCAAAGTGGAGTGGATCGACTTGGAGGCGGTGCACTCCAAAGCGACACGGCGAATGGCCTGGCGAGAACTGCAAAACGAGGCGCTGTGGCTTCGCGGTTGGGTGTAATGGCTTGTTCAGGGGCGCTTTAGAAACTACGCCACAGGGTGCGTGGAATCTGTCGGCTTCAAATACCGCACCGCAATGGTGACCGCCAGTAGCTGGAACAAGATGATGGACACCACGGAGCCTCCCCAATGCCACCCCTCATAGGCCAAACCGGCCACCCAAGACCCGGCGGCCCCACCCGCGTAGTAGCTGAAATAGTAAATGCCAGTGGCCAAAGAGCGGCCCTCTTTGACATTGGCAGCAATGTGGCTGATGGTTGCCGACTGACATATAAAAACACCGGATGAGCACACCGCCAAACCCAAAATAACCACCGCCAAAGACGGCACCAGGGTCAACAATAAGCCCGCCGCTGACAAGGAGAGCGCACCCAGCACTGACCTCAAAAACCCGAATCGCACAATGAATCGCCCAGCCATAGGCGTCACCATCACCCCCAGCAAATAGACGCTGAAGATATTGGCAAGGCCCGAGGCGGAGAGGTTAAACGGCGGCTCAGCCAGGTACAGATTGACATAGGTGAACGTGCCAACCAACGAGAAAAGCACGCAAAACCCCATGGCGCAAACCGCCATCAAGCGCGGATTCACCAGATGTCGGCGAAGGGTCTGCAGAGCACCTGCGAGGTCCCGGTGAGAGACAAAGTTTTTGGAAGCCGGCAACAACCACAACACGAGGATGGCCCCCAGTAAATTGAGAACTGCCAATGTTACATAGGCGCCCCGCCAGCCCAGCAGGTGGCCCGCATGGCCCGTCATAAAGCGTCCAAAGAACCCACCCATGACGGTGCCACCCACGTAAATCGTGGTCATTCGGGCCACACCGCCCCCATGAAACTCTTCCGAGAGATAGGCAATGAGCACCACCACAATGCCGGGTACCGCCAAACCTTGAAGAAATCGCAGTGCGATCAATCCATGCAGACTGTCAGCCAATGGAATCAAGGCGGTGGGCACGGTCATGGCGAACAGGGAGGTGCAGATGATGACCTTTCTGCCAAAGGCATCGGACAGCATGCCCATGAACGGCGAGACCAGCGCAATCGCCAATACCGTCGCACCGACCGTCACCCCGGCTTGGACGGGCGTGGCCTCGAAATCGTGCATCACCATAGGCAGCACAGACTGCATGGAGTACACATTCAGAAAGGCAAAGAAGCCAATCAACCAAACGATGGGTCGAGAGGCGAGAATGCCATCGCCTCGCCAAAAGCCAGTTTCAGGGATCAAAGGTCTAACCCCAGAGGTCCAACGGCGGGTCCATGATCACGGCGCGCAAGATGTCAGACCTTGAAATGAACCCATGGACATGGCCGTCT
>JAGODZ010000320.1 GCA_017997975.1 Rhodoferax sp. | reverse complement strand
ACCAAATTTCTCGTTTGCAAAACCCATGAACACCACCACCCACTCCCTCGTCCAAAAGCTCTGGAACTACTGCAACGTGCTGCGCGACGACGGCATGAGCTATGGCGACTATGTGGAGCAGCTCACCCTCAAGACCAGTCCACTGCGCCGTGACGACTTGAATGAGTTTGTGGCCTTGTACAACGCCGCCAACCGCAATCAGCGCCAAGCCACCTGGTCAGCCGAGAACCCCGGTGGCCGCTGGCGCGCCTACAGTTTTGAGGAGCTGATCGCCCGCGACAAAGCCAGCTTGGACATCTTCTGGCTCAAGGACGATTCGCTGGCCGACAGCGACAACTTGCCCGCACCGGGCGTGATTGCTCAAGAGATCGTAGAAGACCTGCAAGCCGCGCTAGAGCAGTTCAAGTTGATTGCCGCTGACCTTGGCGCTGAGGTGGTGGAGTTGAGTTGAGTTGAGTTGAGTTGAACCGCGTACTCGGAGGATAGGTGGGCAGCCTGAAGGCCACTGGCATCGTTGCCCAAACGATTGCGCTACTCCAGCTCCTTGAGTTTTCGGTACAAGGAGCGTTGGCTGATGCCCAGCTTTTGGGCCAGTTCTTCTCGGCTGCCTTGGTGCGCTGCCACTCGTTGTTTGAAGGCCTCACGTGCCATTCGTTTGAGTGAGTCGGGTGCTGGGGTGGTGGTGTTCAAGAGGTCCGCCGTGGGGTGGGGCTGCCGCTCCACCGACCTTCGCCGGCCCGATAGCAGGGCCTCTTGCACGTGGACTGCTTCTAGGGTGTTGCCGTCGCACAGCAGGGCGGAGCGCTCCAGCAGGTTGCGCAGTTCGCGCACATTGCCGGGGTAGTCTTGCGCTTGCAGCAGGGCCAGCGCATCGGGTGTTAGCGTGAGCTGGCGATTGGGGGCGACGCGTTGCAGCAAGGCGCTGCTGAGCAGGGGAATGTCGTCCCGGCGTTCGCGCAGCGCGGGCAGGTGAATGGGGAACGCGCTCAGTCGGTAGTACAAGTCCTCGCGAAACCGACCTTCGCTCACCATGCGGTCCAGGTCGCGGTGGGTGGCAGACACCACGCGAATATCGGCATGGCGCAACTCGGTGCTGCCCACCCGGCGGTAGGTGCCGCTTTCCAACAAGCGCAGCAATTTCACCTGCATGGTCAGTGCGATGTCGCCCACCTCGTCAATGAACAAAGTGCCGCCGCTGGCCGCTTCCACCAGGCCCCCCTTGGCCGATGTGGCACCCGTGAACGAGCCGCGCTCGTGGCCGAACAGCTCGGACTCGAACAGAGTTTCCGACAGACTGGAGCAGTCCACCGCCACCAAGGGCCGCTGGGCCCGGTCGCTGGCCTCATGAATGGCGTGCGCCACCAGTTCCTTGCCGGTGCCGGATTCTCCGAGCAACAGCACTGCGGCCTGTGCGGGAGCCACGCGGGCCACCAAGCTCAGCATGCGCTGAAAGGCGGGGGTGCGGCCCAGCAGACCTTGCGCCTCCGGCAGGCCTCGTGTCATGCGAAGCGGTGCCATCTTTTCAATATAAAACGCTTGCTCGCCTTGGGCATCCAGCAGCGGGGCCAGCTCAATATTGACGTACTCCTCGCCCTTGGGCGTGTGGTGCAGGTGCATCACTCGCTCTCGCTGGCCTGATTCACGCGCTTTTGCCAAGGGGCACGACTCGCCTGCTTGGTCGCAGGGCATGCTGAAGTGGTGCGACACCTCGTAGCAGGTGCGCCCCACCACGCTGCGGTCGGGGCTGAATTGGCGTCGGTACGCCGCGTTGGCCGCCAAGATGCGGTACTGCGTGTCGAACAAGATGTGAGGCTCAGGCAAACCCTCTAGAAAGGACATCAGTTCGGGCAAAGGTTTCGGGGGCGCTGTTTTCATACTGCCAGTAGTGTAGGTTCTTGCTGCCAAAAATGGCAGTTGTGTGGCGGGTTGAGACGTTTCATGAACCGAGTGACGCTTGTAAGTCAATGAAATCATTGAATTTTTCATAGTGGATCGACATGGCACGCTTCTTGAGTGGAAGAAAAACGGAGACCTTATTTTGATGAACTCACACGACAAGCCAGGCATGAACACAAGGACGGCTACGCGGGCCATCACGAGGGTCGTTGTAACGGCCTTGTCGATGGTGGGTGGGCCGCGCTTTGGAGGCTGACATGTATTTCCGACTACTGCACGACCACACCAGCGGCGAGCTGACGTATTTGCTGGCTGACCCCGATGCGCAAGAAGCGGTGTTGATTGATCCGCGTGGGCGTGACCTGCCTGTGCTGCGGGCCTTGCTGGCCGAGCGTGGTTTGTCCCTGCGTTGGGTGCTGCGCACGCACCACCATGACGAGTGGCTACCTCAAGAGGCAAGTTTGCTGGCCAGTTTGGGCGCACCCGTGGTGCAGGGGGAAGGCGGATTAGGCATTCGCCCGACTTTTCACGGTGACATCCTGCCCTTTGGTAACGAGCTACTACGCGTGCTGGCCACGCCTGGCCACACGGCGGGTTGCCTGAGTTTTGCTTGGCGCGACCGGCTTTTTTGTGGTGGCCTGTTGGCCATGGATGCCTGCCCGCACCAGCCTCAGCCGGTCTTGCCCGAGGCGCTTTGGGACAGTGTGCGCCAGCAAATATTCAGCCTGCCCGATGAGACGCTGCTGTTTTCCGGCCATGCGAGAGAGGCGCGGGCGGTAAGCACCGTGCTGGAGCAACGGCGTTGGCATCCTTTCTTTGAAGGCCTTTCGCGCGATGAATTTTTGTCCCGCATCGCGGCCCTGCCTCATCAGCCCGTTCAACGGGGTCGGCCGACGCTTAGCACTTCACTTGAGAATTTTTTATGAGCACGCCTTTCAACATCACGATCATTGGCGCTGGCTTTGGTGCACTGTCGAGCGTGCGCGAAATTCGCCAGCGCGACGCCAACGCCCGCATCACCTTGATTGCGCCGCGCGCTGAGTTGCACTACCTGCCCGGCATCATTTGGATACCCAGCGGCCTGCGCACCCGTGAGCAACTGGTGGTGCCTCTTGCCAACTTTTTTGCGCGCATGAAAGTGCAACACGTGGCTGCTGAGGTCACGGGATTGCGCGAAGGAGGTCGCGTGGTGAGCACGACGGCCGGTGAGGTGCGCAACGATGCGCTGGTGATTGCCAGTGGCGGGCGCTTCATCAAAAAACTACCTGGCATCGAACACGCCATCACACCCTGCGAAGGCATCACAGCGGCTGAGAAAATTCGAGACCGTCTGCGCGAGATGACCGGTGGCACCATTGCCGTGGGTTTTGCAGGCAACCCCAATGAGCCCAGCGCCGTGCGGGGTGGGCCCATGTTTGAATTCTTGTTCGGCATCGACGAGCAGCTCAAGCGGGAAGGGCGGCGCGATCAATTCGAACTGGTGTTTTTCAACCCTTCCAAAGAGCCCGGCAACCGCTTGGGGCCCAAAGCAGTCAAATACCTGTTGGCCGACATGGCGCGGCGCAACATTCGCACGCACTTGGGTCACAAAATGGTGCGCTTAGAGGCCCATCAAGTGG
>JAGODZ010000319.1 GCA_017997975.1 Rhodoferax sp. | reverse complement strand
AAGCCGAAGTTGCCGAGGGTGGTGGACACCTCATGCTCATCCATCGCACGCGGCTGTTTGCTCACCTGATTGACAGCGCCACCCGTGGAACCCCGTCCAAACAACATGGACGCTGAGCCGCGTAACAATTCAATGCGGTCGTTGTTGAAGGTGTCGCGGTCGTAGAAAGCGGGGTCGCGCAGGCCATCCACAAAAATGTCGCCTGAGGTTGCCAATGAAAAACCTCGCAGGCGAATATCTTCTTCGCCACCTTCTGCCGCTTGAAAGGTCACACCTGCGGTGTTGTGCAGCACGTCTTTGAGCGTGTCCAAATTGCGGTCATCCACCAATTTTTCGGTTACCACCGTGACTGACTGAGGAATATCGCGCAGGGCTTGCTTGCCTTTGCCAATACGGGTGGTGGTCGCTCGCAAGGCATCTTTGCCCTCAGGAGCTTCGGCTTTTTCTTTAATGATGACGGGTTTAAGTGTGACCGTGGCGCTGTTCTCTGCTTGCTGAGCCAATGCACTCATTGAACCTGCCAAGAGGACTGCACCCAAGGGAAGAACAATAGCTCTTGGCGCTATAAATTGCATAGCTGGTAGCGCAGTATCAGCAAGGGCTAGAGGGCAATTTTCCTTAAATTTTTGAGGGTATTTCATATTGACGTTTGGTTCACGGAGGGGCTGGCTGGCTGAATCCGAAAACGTCATGAAATGGCGCGGTTTGGCTGGCTACTGATGTGGCGTATTTTAAATGAGAATGATTGTCATTTGCGAGCATTTGAAAAATTCAGTGATTTTTTCTGCACTGTTTTTTGCTTCGATAGCGGAATTGCGTGTTCAGATGCCTCACTTCATGAATACGCAAAACCAGACTGAGCTAAAAAAGGATCGTGGTCTGATGCTCGCTTACGATTCAGCGCTTGCGGGGATGCCAGTGGACTTGTTGAGTGCTAGTGGCTGTTGGCGCGCTGCAGCCGCCGCAAGAGCTGCCACAAGCGCCTGCAGCACGGGACTGGCTCAGCTTTGCCAAGAATATGTTCGGTAAAGGCAAGCGGCACAGGGCGCCTCGCAGCGGTTCTTTGATGGTGCGGGGTGCCAGCGTTAAAACACAATAGACGGCACAACCGGCAACGAGTGAGCCGACCACCACATACTGAAATAGGTCGTAAAAAAGCGGGGTGTGGGTCATTGGGCTTAACCTAAATTCAAGGCGCTAACGGTGCGAAAGGTGATGAAGGAGGCCAAATAGGCAAGTCCAAACAGGTAAGCAGCCATCAGCGCCGGATAGCGCCAAGAATTGGTTTCACGCTTGACGACAACCAAGGTGGAAATGCACTGAGGCGCGAACACATACCAAGCCAGTAGCGAGTAGGCCGTGGCCGTTGACCACGTTTGCGACAAGATGGGCCCGAGCGCCTGCGCAGCGTCTTCACCGTTGGCGGACAAGGCATAGACCGTGCTCAAGGCCCCCACCGCCACTTCACGGGCGGCCATGCCGGGCACCAGGGCGATGGAAATCTGCCAATTGAATCCAATCGGAGCGAACAAGGGCTCTAAAGCGTGACCGAGCATGCCTGCAAAGCTGTACTGAATCGCCGCGCCCGTGGCCCCCTCAGGGGCTCCGGGAAAGGTGGACATGAACCACAGCAGAACCATCACCGCAAAAATGATACCGCCCACCCGGCTCAGAAAGATCAGGGCACGCTGCCACAAACCGAGCATCAAATTACGCAGATTGGGCATGCGGTAGGGGGGAAGCTCCAACATCAGAGGCTGGTAACTGTTCCTCATCCAAGTTTTTTTGAAGACCCAAGCCACCGCCATGGCAGAAAAAATACCCGCCACATACAGTCCAAACAGCGTGAGTCCCTGCAAATTGAAAATACCAATGTCGCGCGCTGGCACAAAAGCGCCAATCAACAGAGCGTACAAGGGCAGGCGGGCAGAACAGGTCATGAGCGGGGCCACCATGATGGTGGCCAAGCGGTCGCGCCAATTGGGAATGGTGCGTGTGGCCATGATGCCCGGTATGGCGCAGGCAAAGCTCGAAAGCAAAGGAATGAAGGCACGCCCCGACAAACCGACTTTCCCCATCACGTTGTCGAGCAGAAACGCTGCACGCGGCAGGTAGCCAGAATTCTCCAGCAGCAGAATGAAGAAAAACAGGATGAGAATTTGGGGCAAGAAAATGACCACGCCACCCAGGCCCGCGACCACACCATCGACCAACAGGCTTTGTAATAAGCCGGGTGGCATGTGTGCGGTCAGGAATTCACCCGCTGCCGACACGCCCCATTTGATGGCGTCCATTGGGATGTTGGCCCAAGAGAAAACTGCTTGAAAAATCATCAAAAGCAAGCCAGCCAGCAAAGCCAAGCCCCAGACGGGGTGCATGACGACGGCATCAATACCGTGGTTGAAGCGCTGCACACGCGGTCCTTGGGGCACGGCAATGGCCAGCACCCGTGCCACCTCTTTTTGCAGCGTGAGCATGCTGGACGGTGCGCTCAATAACGGCTCCGCCGGGTTAGCCGTGGTTGAGTTCAAGGCGAAATCGGCCGCCTCAAGCAGCGCTTGTCGACCATTTTCAGTGGTTTGCCCCAGCTTTTGAGACATCCAGCGACCGAGCAGACTGTTGTCAACCGCGATGGTTGGGATGACAGGAATCTTCAACTCAGAGGCCAGTTTTTCGGTGTCGATATGCAGCCCATTGTCACGAGCAACGTCCATCATGTTCAAGGCAATGACCATGGGCTTGCCCAACTCGCGCAGTTGCAGCACCAAGCGAAGGTTCATGCGCAAATTGGTGGCATCAACCACGGCAATGATGGCCTGGGGTGCCGCTTCGCCGGGCCGAAGGCCCATTAAGAGGTCATGCGTGACCGTCTCGTCCGCCGTGGTTGGATTCAGACTGTAAGTGCCTGGAAGATCAACGACGGACAGCGCCCTCCCGTCGTTGAGTTGGGCTGATCCTTGCTTGCGTTCAACCGTGACACCTGCGTAATTGGCCACCTTTTGGCGCGCCCCCGTGAGCAGGTTAAACAGGGCGGTCTTGCCACAGTTGGGGTTGCCAACAAGGGCAATATAAGCCGTCTTTTTTGTTGAGGGTTGAGCGCCATTCATGGCTGCAGCCCCTCGGCATGTTCAATCACCTGAATGCACGCAGCTTCAATGCAGCGCAGAGCAAACAAGGTTTCTCCAATCTGAACGGCGATAGGTTCGCGACCACCGGGCCCCCGTCGTAAAAGTGTGACCGTTTCTCCAGGAAAAAACCCCAATTCAGTGAGACGTCGTGCAACGCCTGCGTGGCCCGTGTGTTCATCGGGCTCAATCAGCGCGTGAATGGTGGCACTGCTTCTGACCGGCATGTGCTCTACCGAGCGTTGGAGCGGCGAAGAAGTCGACCTGGGGGGGGCGAAAGTAGTCATAAGTCGTGAGTAGTGAATCCAGCGACCAATAGGTGCTGCTGGGAAATTCTTACGACTTATTTTAACTAAAAGAAGAGTGAATGATAGTGATTCTCAATAAGACTCGCTTGATATGCTCGATGG
>JAGODZ010000090.1 GCA_017997975.1 Rhodoferax sp. | reverse complement strand
GCCACGAGACGCTGCTCAACATCGTGCCCGCCCAATCCAAAGGTCGCATTGCGGTGGTGGGCGCGGGGCCCGCCGGTTTGAGCTTTGCCACGACGGCTGCAAAAGGCGGGTTTGATGTGACCTTGTATGACGCCGCCTCGGAGATCGGTGGCCAATTCAACATTGCCAAACAAGTACCGGGCAAGGAAGAGTTTTACGAGACGCTGCGTTTCTACGCCCGCCAAATCGAACTCACCGGTGTCACGTTGAAACTCAACACCCGCGTGAGCGCCCAAGACTTGAGCGCCGCAGGCTTTGACCAAGTGGTGCTGGCCACGGGCGTCACGCCCCGCCTGCCCGCCATTGAAGGCATCGACCACCCCAAGGTGTTGAGTTACTTGGAGGTGCTGCGCGACAAACGCGACGTCGGCCACACCGTGGCGCTGATTGGTGCGGGCGGCATTGGCTTTGACGTGGCCGAATACCTGCTGCACAGCGGCACCAGCCCCAGCCTGGACCCCGCCAAGTTCTTTGCCGAGTGGGGCGTGGACACGTCGTATGCCCAACGCGGCGGCTTGATGGAAGCGCACATCGAGAAAAGCCCGCGCCAGGTCTTTTTGCTGCAACGCAAGGCCAGCAAGGTCGGCGACGGTTTGGGCAAAACCACCGGCTGGATTCACCGCACCTCGCTCAAAAACCGCCATGTGCAGATGATTCCCGGCGTGACTTACCGCAAGGTGGACGACGCCGGCCTGCACATCACCGTGGGCGACAAGGACCAAATCATTCCTGCCGACACCATTGTGGTGTGCGCAGGGCAAGACCCACAGCGCGAGCTGCAAGCCGCGCTGACGCAGGCAGGCGTCACCGTGCATCTGATTGGTGGTGCCGACGTGGCCGCTGAGCTGGATGCCAAGCGCGCCATCAAACAAGGCTTTGAGCTGGCCGTGGCCCTGCAAGCGCCCCCTGCCCCGCCCGCCAAACAGACCGAAATTTCAGCCCCTGCGACCACGACACAAGGAAATACCATGGGCTTTAAGACCCTCACCGTCACGCTAGAAAACCACATTGCCACCGTGCGGCTGAGCCGCCCTGACAAGGCCAACGCCATGAACGTGGACATGTGGCAAGAAATTCGCCAAGCCTTCCGCTGGGTGGACGACACGCCCGACGCCCGCGTGGCCATTCTGGAAGGTGAAGGCAAGCTTTTTTGCGCGGGCATTGATCTAGAAATGATGATGGGCATGGGCACCACCATTCACAACGACTGCGAAGCCCGCCTGCGAGACAACCTGCGCCGTGTGATTTTGGACCTGCAAGACACCCTGACCAGCTTGGAGCGCTGCCGCAAACCCGTGCTGGCGGCCATTCACGGCGGCTGCATTGGGGGCGGCATTGACCTGGTCACTTGCGCTGACATGCGCTACTGCAGCAGCGATGCTTATTTCAGTATCAAAGAAATTGACATGGGCATGACCGCCGACGTGGGCACCCTGCAGCGCCTGCCCAAACTCATTGGCGAAGGCATGGCCCGTGAACTGGCCTATACCGGGCGCCGCTTTACCGCCGCTGAAGCACGTGAAATGCGGCTGGTGAACCGCGTGTTTGACTCGCGCGAAGCCTTGCAAGCCGGTGTGCGAGAAATGGCCGCCACCATTGCCGCCAAATCACCGCTGGCCATTCGTGGCACCAAAGAAATGATCACCTACGCCCGCGACCACACGGTGGCCGACAGCCTGAACTACATCGCCACCTGGAATGCGGCCATGTTGCTCAGCGATGACCTGCAAGAAGCGATGATGGCCAACATGGGCAAACGTCCGGCCGAATTCAAAAATTAAGGGCAAAACGGTGGTGCATTTAAAAGATTCACATACAATGCATCTTTTAACTTGCGAGGTTTTCCATGAGCTCCTGCGCCACCGGTCACGTTACTTCTGAAGCCATTTACCCGTTCGATGCGCGAGGCGTCGCCAAACGATTCCGCCATGCGGCCATCTTCGGCGCGCTGGACTCGCTGCAGCCCGGCGAGACCATGCGCTTTTGCAACGACCACGACCCCATTCCTTTGCTGCACCAATTGGTGGCCCGCTACGGCCCGGCCGTGACCATTGAGTACGTGCAACGCGAACCCGGGGCCATCGTCATCGACTTTGTTTGCATCTAATTTGATTCACCCACAAAAAAACCAGTCCTCAGACTGGTTTTTTTATGTTTCATGGCCTATTGCGGCCGGCGGGCCTTCACACTATGCGGCCAAGCCCACAAAGACATTTTGCACATCGTCATTGCCGTCAATGGCGGCCAGAAACGCTTCCACCTCTTCCAACTGCTCTGGCGTCAGGTTGGCAGGGTTCACCGGGTTCTTGGATTTGTAGCCCAATTTCGCAGACAACACCGTGAAACCTTGCGCAGGCAAGGCGCGGCTCACCAAGTCCAAATCGGCCGCATCGGTCAGAAACAGCGTGTTGCCCTCCTCCTCACCCGCTTCCAGGTCTTGTGCACCTGATTCGATAGCGGCTGACTCAGCGTCTGCGCCGGCCACAGCCGGTTCTGCCTCAATCATGCCAACATGGTTAAAGTCCCACGACACCGAGCCCGAGGTGCCCAACTGGCCTTTGCGAAACAGCACACGCATCTCGGGCGCGGTGCGGTTCACGTTGTCGGTCAAACATTCGACCATCACGGCAACTTGGTGCGGCGCAAAACCTTCGTAAATCACATGCTCAAACGACACCGATTCACCCGTCAAGCCCGCCCCTTTTTTGATGGCACGCTCTAACGTTTCTTTGGGCATGGACACTTTGCGCGCTTGCTCGACGACCAGGCGAAGGCGCGAGTTCAACGACGGGTCAGCGCCGCTGCGCGCGGCGATCATGATGTCTTTGGCCAACCTGCCAAACAGTTTTCCTTTGGCGTTGGCCGCCAATTCCTTGCCTTTTGCTTTCCACTGCGCACCCATGATGCTGATTCCTTGATGTTGTAGCGCCCCAAGCGCTGGTTTGAATGTACTGTGTCAGGGCACTCACACCAGTTCACTCCATCAACTGGCCGTTTTGATGCCCCACGCGGCCTAGGTTATACACCCGCTGACGGCCAGGCCATTCAGCGTCTCGTTGGCACCCGTTGTGGTCTTGAGCCTCACGAACGCCAAACTGTTGAATGCGTCAACGCCACGCCCACGATGTAGCTCACACTGAGCAAGGCTGCGGCAAAAAAGAAGGGGCGTCTGCGCGCTGGCGTTTTGAGGCTGAGGGCAAAGCTGCCCAAGCCGATGTACGCCAACAGCGCCAGCACCTTGGCCGTGAGCCACGCATCAACAAACGGGTACTGCCCCAGTTGCCAAGACAGCCACACGGCGGAGCTCAGCAACACCGTGTCCACCAAGTGGGGCAGCCAGCGAAGCACGCTCCATTGACGCCACGGGTAGCCCGTCAGCGCCAGACTGCCTCTGGCCACAAACAGCGTGATGCTGGCCACCACACAACTGATGTGCAGGGTTTTCAGGGTGTAGTAGTCCACCTGTTTTTCCTTGGTGTGGTGAGCGGGTTAACCGTCTTTTCCGTCAGCGCGGGTTTGCACCAACCAAGGGGTGTAAATCCAAAGGTAAATCACAAATGCCGCCGCCCACGCCACGCCCGCGATCACCAAAGAGGCGACCAACCCTTGCGGTGCCACCAGCAGCACAAACGTGCGCAACAGAGCGGCCAAAAACACCAAGCCGTAAGCCGTCACTTCAGCCCTTGATACCGCCAGTGGCCGCCCGGTATGCCCCCGAGCCGTGCGGGTCAACATGCCAATGATGAGGCCCCCGGTGGCCCCCACACCCAGTGCGTGAACCCCAGCCGATGAGCTCAGCCACCCCATTTGTGCCAGGCCCAGCAGCGCCAGACCCATCGGAATCCAAGCGTAGGCCACGTGCAACACCCACAAAATGGGACGATTGCGCGCCAATAAAGACCGCCAGCCCAGCCACCGCTTGACATGCAAAGCTGCCGCCACCGCCAACACCACGGCACCAAAGATGCTGGCGGGCAAGGCCACCCACAGCGCCAGCGCCAAGGCCGTACTGGCCAAGGTCGCACGCTCCACCCAAGGCGTTGCTACCAATTTCAAGCCCGGTGTGGCGCTCATAGTGAACGCTGGAATCACGCGGCCCGCAATCACCGTTTCAATCATCACGATCAAGGCCAGTCCAGCGTACAGCGCCGTCATAGGGGGCACGTTTACAACACCTGCCACAGCCAAATGAAAAGCGAGATTGGCCAGTGCCAACAAAGACAAAATCAGGCCCAACAACAGGTTGCGGTGGTTTTTAGATTTCAGGATCAGCCGAATCAACACCACCGCCACCACCGGCAGCAAGGCCACGTCCAACACGGCATACACAACATAGGGGCCAGTCAGCGCGGCGATTCGTGCGGCCAACCACAGCACCGCCAACGCGGCCAGCGCCGCGCCGCGCGGTGTGGCCAACCCCGTCCAAGCCTTCACCGCTGTGAGCAAAAAGCCCACGATGATGGCCACCGCAAAGCCAAACAACATCTCATGGGCGTGCCACAGCAGCGGTGCCACGGCAGGCGTGAACGTGCTCCAGCCTAAGAACATCGCCACCCACAGCGGCACGATCAGTGCGGCCAACAAAGCGCCGCCTATGTAAAAAGGACGAAAACCCAAGCGAAGAAGTGGCCACCCTTTTGGTTGCGCTACAGCGGACTTCGAGGGGTCAAAGATCGGCAGGGTTTCGGTTTTCATGGTGACGAGACGACGTTGGATCGTGCATTGAATTTAATAAATGTATTTTACATGCATCTTCAATCCATTCCACTCTAAAATAACCCAGATCAACCAACCAGGGCCCGCCCATGCGACTCACGGACTACACCGATTACACCTTGCGGGTGCTGATGTTTTGCGCGCTCAACCCCGATCGCTCGGTCACCATCGCGGAGCTGGCAGAAAGCCATGTCATCTCTAAAAATCATTTGATGAAAATCGTCAACGACTTGGCCAACCAGGGAGTTTTGCTCACCACACGCGGCCGTGGCGGCGGTTTGAAGTTGCTGAAAAATCCGGCTGATATTTACATCGGTGATGTGGTGCGCGCCAGCGAGACTGATTTCAGAATGGTCGAGTGCTTTGACGTGAACCACAACTCGTGCACGCTCACGGCCCAGTGCCGACTTCAATTTGTGTTTAAACGTGCGCTGGAAAGCTATCTGGCCGAGCTGGACAAAGTAACCTTGGCAGACATCACCTCTCCCCTGCCCGCCCCACTCCACCCGTCTGCAGACACCGTGACCCGAGTGCCTTTGAGCGCCCTGCGCAAATCTGCACCCCCCACCACGCCGCCCAGTGGCCTAGAGATAAAAATATAAGCCAAATTGGCCTATGACCCCCGTCAGTACTGCGCAAGAAGCTATGAAATCAGGAGCATATCGTCGTCGGATGCAACCCTGATCAGCTCGGATCCAAGTTCAGCCTCCTAGCAGCCTGTCGGACTTAGGAATCGTCGGCTGCAAATCGACCGCAGCGGGCTATTTTTCGCCGCTTTCTTACCCAATATCCAGATATTGGGCTGCGAAATCGTCAAAAACTATCCTCGCTGGGGCCGATTTTCGCTTTCGACGACCTAAGCCCGACAGGCTGCTAGCGCCCCTGCCTATGGACGCGCGCCACCGGGTCAAACGTGTGGGCTTTGCCTTCAAATACCTTCTCTCGCGGCACAATCACATCCATGCCCATGAACTCCCCCTCTGCCCCTCACACCAACACTACCACTGACCGGGAGCTGGATCAGGCTCTGTCTTCGGGCCCATTGCGCGACATTGCCATTCCGTCCTGCCCTGAGTTGCTACTGGCTTTGCGTGCTGAAATGGACCAAGCCGACCCTGACCCCCATGTGATGGCCGAGATTGCCGGACGCGATGTGGCCATGGCGGCCTCACTGATACGCACCGCCAACAGTCCTTTTTATGCGCGCGCCAACGCCGTGAACTCCGTCAGTCAGGCGCTGAACTTGCTGGGTGTGCGACCCTCTGAGCGGCTGCTGACGACCTTTTTGATGCGCAACGCCGTTCGCATCAGTTCCCCGCTGTTAGAGCACTTCTGGGAAACCTCCACCCGCCGCGCCTTGGCCATGGCCTATATTGCCCGCCAGCTCTACGGCGTGGACGCGGATTTAGCCCACACCTGTGGCCTGTTTTGCCACGTGGGTATTCCTATTTTGATGCAGGGAGTGCGCGGTTACGCTGGGACCCTGGCCGAGGCACTGGCCCGCCAAGACCGCAGCTTTACCGACACCGAAAACGCAGCGCACAAAACCAACCACGCGGTGGTGGGTGCCTTGGTGGCACGCACCTGGCGCTTTTCACCAGTGATCTACCAAGCCGTGCGTTTGCACCACGACTTCACCGTGCTTCATGACTCGCGCATTGACCCCCAAGTGCGCACACTGGTGGCCATGGCATTGGCCGCAGAACACTTGGTGCATGACTTTGAAGGCATCACCCACCACCCCGAGTGGCAATTGCACGGTGCCCGTTGTCTTGACGTCTTACAAGTGCAGTCCGACGAGCTCACCCACTGGGCCGACGCCTTACAGCCGGTTTTCCAGTCGGTTGCGGTGGGGTAGGAGCCTGTCAGACCATTGAGGTATCGGCACAAAACGGTGACGATGACGGTGATGCAGTCAAGCCATCAACGTGATGAACGCCAGCGCCTCGCCCCCCAAACCACCAGACCGAGCGCGACCAGCCCCAACAGCAGCCCCATCTCAATGTGCCGCAAATCACCCAGCAAGTTCTCGGCCGCCTGTCCAAACACCCACCCAGCACCCCCAACCACCGCAGCCCACAGGACCGCACCCAACGCGTTGAATACAGCGAAGCGTGTGCCGGAGAGGCGCGATGTACCCAGCAGCACCGGCCCAGCCACGCGCAGTCCATAGGCAAACCGAATGCCAACAATCACGCCCGCGTGGTAGCGCGCCACCAACCGTTCTACCCGGTCTGACTGCGCTGCCAAGGACGGCCAGCGGGCCAAAATAGCCGGGCCGTGTCGGCGTCCGAGCCAAAAGTAGAACTGATCCCCGGCAAAACCCGCTGCAGCGGCAATAGCCAGCACCGCCCCTAGCTTGAGGTAGCCTCGGTGCGCTGCAAAGCCGGCCAAGATAAGCAGCGTTTCCCCCTCCAGCAAACAGCCGATGGCCAACACCCAATAACCATGGTTTTCAATCAAGGTGCCTAAATTCATGTGGTGCAACGCGGTGTGCCGCGCCTCAGTAAAGACATCGTTAATTGGCCACAGGGTAGCTAACAAGTACCGCTCAGGCCTTGTATCCCCGTCTCCCATTCAGTGCGGTCACTCACGTGAATAGGGAGCAGGTTCGCTAAGATGCCACTTTGGCGTCGCCGTCTGTCCTGCATTCTGTATGTTGACCATCATTTTTGTTTGCTTTGCGCTGGTTGCGCTCACAACGCTCGTTCATTACGAGGTGCTGCGAGCCCTCAATACAGGGCTTTCCCAACTCAATATTCCCAGCAGAAGCAAACTTTTGGTGGTTATTTTCGCGACCTTTGTCGCCCACACTGTGGAGATGGGGCTGTATGGGTTCTCTATTTTTGGACTGATTCAGTACGCCCACTTGGGCAACTTGTCCGGGTCAGCTGGTTTCTCATTGGCCAACAGCTTGTACTTTTCAGCCGAAACCTATACCTCTCTCGGCTTTGGCGACTTGACCCCTGTGGGTCCTATCAGACTCTTGGCAGGTGCTGAAGCGCTCAATGGACTGCTCTTGATTGGCTGGTCAGCTTCGTTTACTTACATCGCCATGGAGCGCTTCTGGAAAGAGTAAGAAGTGAGGGAGGGCACACCACGCGCAAGCTGACGAAGCCGGGTGATGTGCACCGCCCTCTGGGTGTCACTTACAACAAGTCAGCCGGAATGTTGCCGCCGTTTTGGGCCAGCTTTTGCAACACGGTTTTGTGCAGCCACATGTTCATTTGAGCTGAATCACCCATTTTTTCCGCCGGGCAATTTAGCTCGGTGGCCAAGGCCTTGCGTGCGGCCAGGCTGCTGTCCAAGCCGAGCAGTTTCAGCAAGTCAACGATGGAGACTTTCCAGTTCAGCTTCTCTGCGTTCGCAGCCGCCAGCGCAGCCAGTTTGGCAACCACATCCACTTCGCTGATGGCGGCCACAGCCGGCACCGCCGGGGTGGTGGCTGCGGGTGCAGCAGTCGCAGCCACCGTGGCGGACGCAACAACATCGGCGTCCTTCTTGTCATTGCCAAAGCCGAGTTTCGAGAGAATGGATCCAAAAATGCTCATGTCATGTCCTAAAGTGAAGAGGGATTGAGAGTTTTCCGTTGATGGACCTCGGTCTTACCGCCCTTCCAAGTGCCATCAACTCACCTACTCCAGGTGGTCCAAACCATCTTAACGGCTGCGTTTGGCACGGAGGGCTTGAGACGTGTCAGCCAACACCGCAATGTGTGAACTTATTGTTTTTTTCTCAGTATTTTCTTACGCACGCCACAGTCCCCCGCCTTCCCGACCTCACCGATGCGCCAGGATGACTCAAGCAACGACCGGATTGCCATCAAAAGCAATTTGAGAAGTCAAAAAAAATTTAAACAAGAAAATTGCCTCTAACCCCCGCCAAGCAAGCGTTAGAAGCTATCAATACAGTAGCAATTACAGCTTAGGTGAAACCCAAGCCAGCACGCTGGCCAAAGCGCCATCGAGCTTGGTGGGCTCAGTGCCACCGGCCATGGCCATGTCGGGCTTGCCGCCACCCTTGCCCCCCACTTGTGCCGCAACGAAATTGACCAATTCTCCTGCCTTCACCTTGCTGACGGTATCGGGGGTCACGCCAACGGCGATTTGGACCTTGTCGCCGTCCACCACACCCAGCACGACCACGGCCGTCTTGAGTTTGTCTTTGAGCTTGTCCATGGTGTCGCGCAAGGTCTTGGTGTCGGCGCCGTCCAGCTTCACGGCCAGCACATTGACCCCATTCACCACCACTGCCCGAATCATTAATTCGTCCCCTTGCGCAGAGGCCAGCTTGCCTTTGAGCGCCGTCAACTCCTTTTCCAGTTCACGCACCTGCTCTTGCATGACCACCACACGGGCAGCCACTTCGGCTGGCGTGACCTTCAACGTGCCAGCGACTCCGCCCAAGGTGGCTTCCATGTTTTGAACATAGGCCAACGCATTCAAGCCCGTTACCGCTTCAATGCGGCGCACACCCGAGGCCACGCCGCCTTCGGCGGTGATGGTGAACAAGCCAATGTCACCCGTGCGCTGCACGTGGGTGCCACCGCACAGCTCCCGGCTGGAGCCAATGTCCAGTACGCGCACGGTTTCGCCATACTTTTCACCAAACAGCATCATGGCACCGGTTTTCTGGGCGGATTCGATGTCCATCACGCGGGATTGGGCTTGGGCATTGGCCAACACCTCTGCGTTCACGCGGTTTTCAATCTCACGAATCTGCGCATCGGTGACTGGCGCGTTGTGCGTGAAGTCAAAACGAGTGCGCTCTGGGTTCACCAAGCTGCCTTTTTGCTGTACATGGTCCCCCAGCACCTCGCGCAGGGCTTTGTGCATCAAGTGAGTCGCGCTGTGGTTGCGCACGGTGGCGGCACGGGCGGCTTCGTTGACTTGGGCCGAGACGGTGTCACCCACCTTGAGCGCGCCGGTGGTGAGCGTGCCATGGTGGCCAAACACATCGGATTTGATTTTTTGGGTGTCTTCCACCGCAAACAGCACACCATTGGCAACCAGAGCGCCTTCGTCGCCCACTTGGCCCCCGCTTTCGCTGTAAAACGGCGTGGTGTCCAGCACCACCACGCCCTCTTGGCCGGACTGAAGCTCGGTCACTGGCGTGCTGCCCGCATAGAGGGCGACCACTTTGGCACTCTTCTCAGTCAAGCTGTCGTAGCCCACAAAGTCATTGCCGTCGCCGGTGTACTCCAGCGCCTTGTCCATCTTGAACTTGCCCGCCGCACGGCCTTGAGATTTTTGCTTTTCCATGGCGGCTTTAAAGCCGGCCTCGTCCACCGACAGGCCACGCTCACGGCACACGTCGGCCGATAAATCCAGCGGAAAGCCAAAGGTGTCGTGCAATTTGAACGCAACGTCACCGGGCAGCACCTTCACGCCGCCCTCTAGGGCCGTGTCCAGAATTTGCATGCCCACTTCCAGCGTCTCGTAGAAACGCTCTTCCTCTAGACGCAACACCTCGGTGATGCGTGCTGCCTGTGCCGCCATATTGGGATAGGCCGCACCCATCAAGGCCACCAAATCAGGCACTATTTTGTGGAAAAACGGCTTTTTCTGGCCCAGTTTGTAGCCATGGCGAATGGCGCGACGAATGATGCGCCGCTGCACATAGCCCCGCCCTTCGTTGGACGGATTCACGCCATCACTGACCAAAAATGCGGTCGCACGAATGTGGTCGGCAATCACTTTCAACGAGGCATTGCCCACATCAGCGCAGCCCGTTTCGCGGGCGGCGGCGGCAATCAGACCTTGAAAGATGTCAATTTCGTAGTTGCTGTGCACGTGCTGCAAAATGGCCGCCAGGCGCTCCAAGCCCATGCCGGTATCCACACAAGGTGCCGGCAACTTGATCAGGCTGCCGTCGGGCTGCATGTCAAACTGCATGAACACGTGGTTCCAGATTTCAATGAAACGGTCGCCGTCTTCATCGGGGCTGCCGGGAGGGCCGCCAGGAATATGGTCACCATGGTCGTAAAAAATCTCGGAGCACGGGCCGCAAGGGCCGGTGTCGGCCATCATCCAGAAGTTGTCAGAGGCGTATTTTTTGCCTTTGTTGTCGCCAATGCGAATGATGCGGTCCGCAGGCAAGCCAATTTCTTTGTGCCAAATGTCATAGGCTTCTTGGTCGTCAATATAGACCGTGGCCAACAGCCGCTCAGGCGGCAGACCAAACACTTTGGTCAACAACTCCCACCCCCAGGTCAGCGACTCGCGCTTGAAGTAGTCGCCAAAACTCCAGTTGCCCAGCATCTCAAAAAAGGTGTGGTGGCGGGCGGTGTAGCCCACGTTCTCTAAATCATTGTGTTTGCCGCCTGCGCGCAAACAGGCCTGAACTGAAGCGGCCCGCACATAAGAGCGCTTGTCTGAACCCAAAAACACGTCCTTGAACTGGACCATGCCGGAGTTGGTGAACATCAACGTCGGGTCATTCCCAGGCACCAATGAACTGGAGGCCACCACCGCGTGGCCTTTGGACTCAAAGAAGTCAAGAAATATCTGGCGAATATCGGCAGCGCTGGTGGTGGAAACTGTGGTGGTCATGGTGGTGGGGCAATCTAAGAAATGGCATGAGTCACCCGCAGTAGCAGGTGAAATTTCGTCAACCTCTGATTTTAGGGCGCTTTGATGGCGGACAAAAAGTGCAGCAAGGCCACATCTTG
>JAGODZ010000318.1 GCA_017997975.1 Rhodoferax sp. | reverse complement strand
CAACCACCCTTACGCGCTTGAACTCAAGGGCTTGCGCAAGAGTTTTGGCAAAACCGAAATCATTCGCGGTATTGACTTGGCGGTGAGCGCCGGTGAGCGCGTTGCGGTCATTGGCCCCAATGGTGCGGGTAAGTCCACCCTGTTCAACCTGATCAGCGGTCGCTTTGAGCCCAGTGGCGGCCAAGTGCTGCTCAATGGCACCCGCATTGACGGCAAGAAACCCTATGAGATCAACCGCTTGGGTCTGTCGCGCAGCTTTCAAATCACCAATATTTTTCCCAAGCTCAGTGTGTTTGAGAACTTGCGTTGTGGCGTGCTGTGGAGCCTGGGCTACAAATACACGCTCTTTCGATTTTTAAGCCGCTTAGATGACGCCAACGAGCGAACGAAGGAGCTGATGCAAATGGTTCAACTGGACCACAAGAGCGACGTGTTGGCCGTGAACCTGACCTATGCGGAGCAGCGCGCCTTGGAGATTGGCATCACCATCGCAGGCGGTGCCAGCGTCATTTTGTTGGACGAGCCCACCGCGGGCATGAGCAGGTCAGAGACCACCCGCTTCATCCAATTGATCAAGGAGGTGACGGTGGGCAAAACCTTGTTGACAGTGGAGCACGATATGGGCGTGGTGTTCGGCCTGGCCGACAAAATTGCGGTGGTCGTTTACGGCGAAGTGTTGGCTTACGACGTGCCCGATGCCGTTCGCGCCAGCCAGCGCGTCCAAGAGGCCTACCTCGGGTCATCGGTTGCAGATTCGCAGGCCCAAGGACATTGACCATGCTGAAAATTGAAAATCTGCACGCGTATTACGGCAAGAGCCACGTGCTCCATGGGGTGAATTTTGAGGTGGGTGCGGGGCAAATTGTGGCCTTGTTGGGGCGCAATGGGTCGGGTCGATCGACCACGGCCAAAGCCATCATGGGGCTGGTGGCCTGTGAGGGCTCGATTCGCTTGCGGGGCGAACAGATTCTGGGCAAAAAAACGTATGAAATTGCCCACCTTGGCCTAGGCTATGTGCCCGAAAGTCGCGATATTTTCCCCACCCTCACGGTGGAACAAAACCTACATTTAGGTGAAAAAAGCACGCGCAAAGCAGGCCGGTGGTCGTTTGACGACATGTACCAACTGTTCCCCCGACTCAAAGAACGCCAGCACACGCCCGCTGGGGTGCTGTCCGGTGGCGAGCAGCAGATGTTGACCCTGTGTCGCACCTTGATGGGCGACCCGGACCTGATCATCATCGACGAACCGACGGAGGGCTTGGCCCCCAAAGTGGTGGAGTTGGTGGCGCACTACCTCACCGAACTCAAAAAGCGAGGCCTCTCGGTGCTGCTGATTGAGCAAAAGCTCACCATTGCCATGGACATCTCAGACCGGTGTTTGGTGATGGGCCATGGCAGCATCGTGTTTGACGGCACGCCCCATGACCTGCGCCAAGACATGGATGTTCGCAAGGAATGGTTGGAGGTTTAGGCCTTTGTCCCGCCTGCGACGAATCAAGGGTTAACCCTTGATGGGTGGTGAGTTCGCCGCTCTACAATCAAAAAAGAACGACCGTACTATTTTTACTTCCGAGGATTGCAAGCATGACCGCTGACTACAAAGTTCATGGCACTGTCGCCGTGATCACACTCAATAACCCTCCCGTGAACGGTTTGGGTTATGCCACGCGACTGGCATTGACCAACGGCCTGGCGCAGGCCAACGGGGATGGCGCAGTGAAGGCCATCGTCATCACCGGCGCGGGCAAGGCTTTTTCGGGTGGCGCGGATATCAAAGAATTTGGCAGCCCCAAAGCCTTGCAAGAACCTAATTTGTTAAGCGTGATTTTGGCGGTGGAAAACTCCGCCAAGCCCGTGGTGGCCGCCATTCACTCGGTGTGCATGGGTGGAGGGTTGGAGTTGGCACTGGGTTGCCACTACCGCATGGCCGCCCCCGGCTGCAGCGTGGCCTTGCCTGAAGTCAAGCTGGGCTTGATTCCCGGTGCCGGTGGTACCCAACGTTTGCCACGCGCCTTGGGTGTGGAGCCCGCGCTGAACATGATCGTGAGCGGCGAGCCGGTCAAGAGCGAGTTGTTGGCCATGATTCCCGGCCAAAAGTTGTTTGACAAGATGGCCAGCAGCGCAGAAGCCCTGGCCGCCGAGGCGCTGGCTTTTGCGATGGAAGTGGCTGACGCACGGCCCTTGCCTTTGGTGCGCAATTTGCCTTGCCGTCACCCCCAGGGCGATGCGTACTTTCAGTTCGCCCGCAACATGGTCAAAGGCATGGCCAAGAATTACCCCGCACCCGCCAAGTGTGTGGATGCTGTCGAAGCCGCGACCAAGCAAAAATTTGACGTGGGCATGGTCACCGAGCGTGACATTTTCGTGAGCCTGATGTGGTCGCCCGAAAGTCGCGCGCTGCGCCATGTCTTCATGGCTGAACGTGCTGCCTCAAAAATACCCGATGTGCCCGCCGATACGGCGCAACGCGCTATCAACTCAGTAGCGGTCATTGGCGCGGGCACCATGGGTGGCGGCATTGCCATGAACTTCTTGAATGCCGGCATTCCCGTCAAGATGCTGGAGATGAAGCAAGAGGCGTTGGATCGCGGTTTGGCCACCATTGCCAAAAATTACGAGTCCCAGGTCAAAAAAGGCAAGCTCAAGCAAGACAAGTACGAGCAGCGCATGAGCCTGCTCAGCACCACCCTGAGCTACGACGACCTGTCGGACGCTGACATGGTGATTGAAGCCGTGTTTGAAGAGCTGGGCGTGAAAGAGGCCGTGTTCAAAGAGCTGGACCGGGTGATGAAGCCCGGCGCCATTTTGGCCTCCAACACCTCGACGCTGGACGTGGACAAGATCGCGGCCTTCACCCAACGCCCCGAAGACGTGGTGGGCATGCACTTTTTCAGCCCCGCCAACGTCATGAAGTTGCTCGAAGTGGTGCGTGGCGCCAAGACGGGCAAAGACGTGCTGGCCACTGTCATGACCGTGGCCAAGAAAATTCGCAAAACAGCGGTGCTGTCGGGCGTGTGCGACGGCTTCATTGGCAACCGCATGATTGAGCAATACGGCCGCCAAGGGGGTTTCTTGTTGGACGAAGGCTGCACACCTGCGCAGGTCGACAAAGCCGTAGAAAAATTTGGCTTTGCCATGGGCCCATTCCGCATGGGCGATTTGGCAGGCAATGACATTGGCTGGGCGATTCGCAAACGCCGGTACCAAGAAAAGCCGGACATGAAGTACAGCAAAACCGCGGACCTGTTGTGCGAGAAAGGCCGCTTTGGCCAAAAAACCGGGGCCGGTTGGTATGACTATGTGCCCGGTAAGCGCGACGCCATCCCTAACGCTGAAGTGGAGCAGATGATTGCCGCGCACCGCGACAGCTTGGGCATTCAACCGCGCAAAATCTCTGATGAAGAAATTGTGCAGCGCTTGGTGTTCTCACTGGTCAATGAAGCGGCGCACATTCTGGAAGAAGGCATTGCCAACAAGGCCAGCGACATCGACATCGTCTATATCTTCGGCTATGGCTTCCCTCCGCACCGCGGTGGCC
>JAGODZ010000317.1 GCA_017997975.1 Rhodoferax sp. | reverse complement strand
ACGCACCGGTTGAGCGCTATGAGGCCGCACTCAAAATTCTTCTCGACGACCCCGATGCGGGGGCTATATTGTTCATTCACGCACCCACCGCCATTGTCTCCAGCGCCGACATTGCCCGCGCCTTGGCACCGCTGGCACAACCCCTACCTGGCACGCAGCCGCGGGTGTTGAGTTGCTGGCTGGGCGACCAAGCGGTGGCGCAGGCGCGCCAGTTGTTTCAAGACGCGGGCATCGCCAATTTCGATACGCCTGAGCAAGCCGTACGCGCGTTCTCAATGCTGACCCGCTACCGGCGAAACCAAGCGGAGTTGGCGGAAGCGCCGCCCGCCATGATCCCCAACGGCACACCGCCCGATTGGGCGCAGGTGCGTTTGGTAGTGCAGTCAGCGCTGGCCAACGGGCGCGATATGTTGACTGAACTTGAAGCCAAGACCGTGCTGGCTGCGGCCGGCATCCCAGTCGTGCCCACGCAAAGAGTCGATGCCAACGCCGATGCGGCCAGCGTGGCCGCCTGCGCCATGGGCTTCCCCGTTGTTCTGAAAATTTTGTCAGATGACATCTCCCATAAATCGGACGTGGGCGGGGTCGCGTTAAACCTGCCAGACGAAGCCGCGGTGCGGGCTGCTGCTGCTGCCATGTTGGGCCGTGTCGCCCACCAACTCCCGAAGGCGCGCATTCAGGGCTTTACTGTGCAGGCCATGGTGCAGCGCCAGCACGCCCAAGAACTCATTGTCGGCAGCACGATTGACCGCGCCTTCGGCCCGGTGATTTTGTTTGGCCAAGGGGGAACGGCGGTTGAAGTCATGGCCGATCGGGCGGTGGCCTTGCCGCCCTTGAATGTGCCGCTGGCCAAGGCATTGGTGGCCCGAACCCGGGTGGCCCGTCTTTTAGCAGGCTGGCGCGACACCCCCGCGGTGGACGAGGCCAGCGTGCATCAGGTGTTGGTCGCTTTGTCGCAGTTGATTGCGGAAATTCCGGAAATTGCCGAGCTCGATATCAACCCCTTGATCGTGAACTTTGAAGGGGCAGTGGCGCTGGACGCCCGCATCCGTCTCAGTGCCCAGGGGCCCGCCGGGGCCCAGAATTTTGCCATTCGGCCTTATCCCGCTGACCTGGAGGAGCGGGTGGAGTGGCAGGGGCGCCAAGTGTGTTTGCGCCCCATTCGTCCGGAAGACGAAGCCTTGCACATGGCGTTTTTACAGGCGCTGAGCCCGGAGGACGTTCGCATGCGGGTGTTTTACAGCAAGCGCACCATGGAGCGCAGTGAACTCGCGCGGCTGGTGCAGATTGACTACGCCCGAGAAATGGCATTTGTAGCAGTGGCTGCGGACGCGCAAGGTAACCCGCAAACGCTGGGCGTGGCGCGTGCTCTGAGTGACCCTGACAACGAAGAGGCCGAGTTTGGGGTCATCGTACGTTCCGAACTCAAAGGCGGCGGGTTGGGCTTGCTTTTGATGCGCAAGCTGGTGGACTACCAGCGCAGCCATGGCACCGTGCGTCTGGTGGCCAATGTGCTGGACCACAACGACCGCATGCTGAATTTGGCCCATGAACTGGGATTCCAAGAGGCTTCCAGCGAACTCAATGACGACGGGACGACGTGCATCACCCTGCAACTTACTTGATGTCCATGGCCCACTGAATCAGGTACTTGGCAATAAAGCCCACCATACCAAACGCCAACCCCAGAAAAATCACAAAGGTGCCGAACTTGCCCGCTTTGGACTCCCATGCAAGGTGTCCGATGATGAACAGCATGTACAAAATGAAAGCGCCAATGCCAAAGGACAACCCAAAGGCGGCAATTTGTTCCTCGCTGTAGCCAAACATCAGTCAGGCTCCTTATTGAATTCATCGCGTTCAGGCAGGCCTGACACATCCACCAAATCGCGGTAGGCATGCCAACTGGCATGGCCCAACATGGGCACGACAGCGATAAGTCCTAACAACGCAGAACCCAGACCCAACAGGGTGAACCCCATGATGAGTGCGGCCCACAAGGCCATGGGCAAAGGATTGGTCAAGACGGCGCGCCAGCTCGTCAGCACGGCTTGCAACAAGCTCACGCGTCGGTCCAGCAGCAAAGGAATGGCAATCGCGGTAGACGCAAAAATGGGGGCCGCCAGCATCCCGCCCACAGCCAGCCACAATTCAAACAAGAAACCGTTGCGCGCCAAGATCACGTGTTGCACAAAGTCAAGTGGCGTGCTGATGGGCACGGGCGTCATCAAGGTAATCAGCGCCGCCGAGGTCAGCACCCAGCCCGTTCCCGCCAGCCCTAGCAGGGCACCGAACTGAACCAAACACCAATAGTCATTGCCCCACTTGCTGAAATGGCCGTTTTGCCAGCTCAGCCAAGTTTTCCACACCACCTGAAAACCGACGCTCTCGCCCCGCTCAATAGCGCGACTGAGCGCGTACAGGCTGGTCGCCAGAATGGGGGCCACCACCAAAAACCCGGAAAAGGCGCTCACGAGTAGCCAGAAACGGTCATAGGCCAATGCAATGATGGCCAAGCCTCCCAAGAATAAAACCAAACCATGCGCCAAGCTCACCCACCCGCAGAGCGCGATATCACGCCATGCGAGCAGCAACCAGTTCATGGGATGAGCCAGCGTGATCGTGCGTATGCGCGGCACCAAGGAGGCGCTGGCCGGAGGTTTGAACGCTGAAGAGGCAGAAAGGGGCATAAAGAGTTCCAGTTTAAAGCGGCGCAGAAGGCACACGCTTGTCACCTATCCAGTGGGTAGCGCAACATGATCGAACGGTGTCCTGGGCGCCGAGCATAATCTTTGTTTTGTACGCCAAGGTTACTACCATGTCACGACCCGTTCTGGATGAACACCACATTCACCCTGCCATTCGAGAGCAAATCGCCCGCCACCAGCGTGAGATTGTGAACGAGGTTCAAGCGGCCCTCGTCGCTTACCCGGTCGTCGTTGTCGGCATGAGCACGAATCCCGTGTGCAAGTCAGCCCGCAAAGCGTTGGACGCGGCCGGTGTGGCTCACCACTATCTCGAATACGGCAATTATTTCAACAACTGGCGGCGTCGCAACGCCTTGAAAATGTGGACCGGCTGGCCTACGTTTCCTATGGTGTTTGTGAATGGCATGTTGATTGGCGGCGCGGGCGACTTGACTCGATTGATTCAAAGTGGCGAATTGGTAACGCTGCTGGCCGCCAAAAATTAAGCCGGGCCTTGCAGTTTGCAAGGCCCGGCTTGTTAGGCTGATTAAGAAGGGGGCCGCCCGTTCTAAGTTCCGGTTAAAAAGGCCTCTTATTTGGATTGCATCATGCCGCCCTTGCCCTCCCGAGGCCCTTTTTTGTCGCCTCTGCCTTCGCCTTGGCGCATGGCTTTTTCATCAAACACCTTTTGCTGCTCGGGCGTGAGCGTGGCGTAGAAAGCTTTGACCGCATCAGCACGTTTGTCCATCTCCAGGCTCATCACCGCGTGGTGCTCGGTACGCATGGCCTTCATCTTGTCAATACTCTCTGGCGTGCTCAGTTTGGCCATGTCTGCCCGGGTGGGACGCTGAGCCTTCTGACCCGCTGGCGGCCCCATGG
>JAGODZ010000089.1 GCA_017997975.1 Rhodoferax sp. | reverse complement strand
GGGGCGCTTGCTGCGCTTCTTTCCACCGGTGGTCACGGGCACCATCATTGCAGTCATTGGTAGCAGTCTGATGAAGGTGGGGGTGGGTTGGGCGCTGGGGGGGCCTGCGTTCTTGGCCCAGCGTACCGATGTGACCAAACTGGTCAGCATGGTTGATGCGGCGAAAGAGTCCGCCCTTGCCAAGGGCACTGCGATCAGTCTGGGCAAGATCCCCATGATGGACAACCCCAATTACGGTGCGCTCGACAACATGGCCATTGCCGGTTTTGTGTTGCTGGTGGTGTTGCTGCTGGTGAAGTACGGCCGTGGCTTCTTGGCCAACATCGCGGTCCTGCTGGGCATTGTGGCGGGCTGTTTGGTGGCCGTTGCCGCAGGCAAGATGGGTTTTGAGAAAGTGGCCAGTGCGCACTGGTTTGATGTGGTCACACCGTTTGCGTTTGGTATGCCCATATTCGAGCCGGTCGCTATTTTGACGATGACGCTGGTCATGATTGTGGTGATGATTGAATCGACGGGCATGTTCTTGGCCCTGTCCGATATCACCGGCAAAAAGCTGAACCAAACTGAGCTCACGGCGGGCCTGCGCACTGACGGCTTGGGCACGCTGATTGGCGGCATCTTCAACACCTTCCCCTACACCAGCTTCTCGCAAAACGTGGGCTTGGTGGGTGTGACGGGTGTGCGCAGCCGCTTCGTTTGTGTGGCCGGGGGCATCATCATGATCATCTTAGGCTTGCTGCCTAAGCTGGGAGCGTTGGTCGAGTCGGTGCCCTTGTTTGTGTTGGGTGGGGCGGGGCTGGTGATGTTTGGCATGGTGGCGGCGACCGGTATTCGTATTCTTGCGAGCGTGAACTTTAAGACCAACAAGTTCAACCTGTACATCGTGGCCATTGCCATTGGCGCGGGCCTGATTCCTTTGGTTGCGCCGCAGTGGATGCAGCAAATGCCGCACAGCCTGCACCCGCTGTTGGAGTCTGGGATTTTGCTCACCTCCCTCACGGCCGTGGTGCTCAACTTCTTCTTCAACGGCAGCAGCGGCGATCAGGCCGGGGCCATTGAGGCGGCTAAAGCGGCTGAAGCGCATTGAATCTCAATCGAAGCCACCAGTGATGGTGACTCCCTATTTCTCCGACTTGGCATACACGGGTATGTCCACCAGCGAAATTTAATTTAAGAAAGTAAATATGAAAAACTCAATCCTTCGACAAATCACTGTGGCCACTCTGTTTGGGTCAGCCGTTTTAGGTGCTCACGCTCAAAGTAGCGTGACCGTTTATGGCCTGTTAGACCTCTCAGTGGGTCAGTTTCAAGCGCCTGGGGCGGCGGCACAGAACGCCGTTGAAAGCGGAAAAATGACCACCAGCTACTACGGATTCAAGGGATCTGAAGACCTCGGCGGTGGCCTGTCTGCCAACTTTGCACTCGAAGGATTCCTGAGAGCCGACGATGGTTCCGCAGGGCGCTTCAATGGTGATGCGCAGTTTTCTCGGACGGCCTCGGTTGGTCTTAGCGGTGGCTTCGGTTCTGTCAATTTGGGGCGAAATACCACTTCGCTGTTTGTGAACTCGCTCGCCTTCAATGCGTTTGGCGATTCGTTCGGCTTCTCACCGACTATTCGCCATTACTTCACCAGCGGAACGACCACTGGTGATACGGCATGGAACGACTCGATCAAGTACAACAGTCCAAAATTTGGTGGCGCCAGTTTCACGGTGCACACGGCTTTGGGCGAGGGCAATGGAGGCTCCAACACAGGGGTTAGTGGTCAGTATTCCGGCGGCCCACTGGCTCTGGGAGTGGCTTGGCAAAAAGTTGAGAAGGGACTCGTTGAGAAGGATACAACCACCTGGCAGATTGGGGGATCCTACGACGCGAGTGTTGCCAAAGTATTTGCTCAGTATGGTGTTGTTGACAACGACACCACCGGCAACAGCTATAAGATTCTTGGCTTGGGTACTTCTATTCCTGTTGGAGCTGGCAAGGTGATTGCTCAATGGGGTCGAATCAGTCCTGATACTGGTTCCACGCGCGCCACCATTAGCCTCGGCTACGACCATAACCTGTCCAAACGGACGGATGCGTACTTTGTCCTCATGAATGACAAAATTGACGGCCTCGCGACTGGGAACAACTACGCCGTCGGCATCCGCCATCGCTTCTAACGCATGCTGCGGGTTGACTTGACTCGTCCCGCATCCCGCACATGAGCATTCATCCCTCAGGCCAAACCGAAGACGAGGTGCGTGAGCACCTCGCCGCAGCTTATCGACTGGCCGCCTTGAACGGCTGGGACGATACGGTTTATTCCCACCTCTCCGCCACCGTCCCAGGTGAAGCGGGGCACTACCTTATCAACGAGTTTGGGCTTGGCTTCGACGAAATCACAGCGAGTAACTTGGTCAAGGTGAATCTGCAAGGCGAGGTCATCGACGGCTCGAATCGGCCGGTCAACCCCACCGGCTTCGTGATCCACGGTGCCGTTCACGCTGCAAGACCCGAGGCGACGTGTGTCGTTCACTTGCACACGCCGTGGGGCGTGGCGCTCTCCATGTTGCCGCAAGGCTTGCAACCGACTTCGCAATGGGCCATGCGGCTGCATGGTCGACTGGGACGGCATACCTACGAGGGCCTGGCGCTGGGCCGCGAAGAGAAGGCACGCCTGGTCGCTAACCTGGGCCAACTGGACGGTCTTATTTTGGACAACCACGGTGTCTTGACGGTAGGTCGCACAGTAGCCGAGGCCTTTATGCTCATGCACATCCTGGACCGCGCCGCGATGGCGCAGTTGCGTGCCATGGCAGCCATGGGTGACCAAATTCATGTGCTGGACCCTGAGCGGGCTCAACGCACTTATACCCAGTGGGTAGGCGATGGCCGCACATGGGACGGCGATGACGAGTGGCCTGCGCTACTTCGTCGCGCAGAACGACTCGCCCCGGGCTTCCGGGACTGATTGAGACAATAGGAAACCAATATGCCAACCATTCGCGTGGAGTTGTTTGAAGGCCGTACGCCACAGCAAAAATCCGAACTGGCCAACGAGCTCACTCAGGCTTGCGTCAAAGTTCTTGGCGGGCCTGCAGACGGCGTGGACGTGTTGTTCTTCGATGTGGCCCGCCATGACTGGGCGACGGGCGGTATTTCGTGGGCTGATAAAAAATCGTCAAATACAGCAGACTAAATCCCAATGCTTGGCTTGGTTCTCCTGTACGTCGGTGCCGTACTCTTCATCAATGCCCTGGCCATGCTGGGTCACATCGCGCCCAAAGAGGCGGCGATCATGAACCTCTTGACCGGAGGGCTGTCGCTGTTCGTGTCCCTGCACCAAGTGGTTTCAGGCGATCCGGCGCTGGTTCGCGCAGCAGCGTTCGGATTGTTATTTTCATTCACTTATTTGTGGGTGGCTTATGTGAATCTGACCGGCCTTGATGGCCGCGGCTTGGGCTGGTTCAGCCTCTTCGTGGCGGCCACCGCTTCGTGGGTCACGGTGGATGCCTTGGCTGCAGCAAGAACGGTGGGAGAGTATTGGATGGCAGGCAACTGGGCGGCTTGGACGCTGCTTTGGTTGTGCTTCTTCGTGCTGGGTGTGCTGAAAAGACCCGCTTTGACCAAGCCGGTCGCTTGGCTGACCCTCGTTCAATCCATCGTTACCGCTTGGGTACCTGGTTATCTGATGCTCAGTGGCCGCCTGAGCTGAAGCGCTCCGGCAGGTTTTTTCTGCCAAGTGCTCCGTTTAAGCTGCGGGGGATGCCATGGTATTAGTGGTCGCGCATCCACCAGTCCCCAGTCAATGCTTTTTGGAAATAGGCGATGAGGTGAGTGACTTTGGCTGGGACCAGCTTGGGCGAGGGAAATACCGCATTCACTTCCTGAGCAGGTAGCACGAAGTCGGTCAGAACCGGCACCAGGCGGCCTTGTGCAACGGACTCGCGGGCCACATACCAAGGCAAAACAGCCAGCCCCATATGGGCACGAGCTGCAGCAAGAACGGTCGACAAATTATTGGAGCGCAAAGGTCCTGCCACGGGAATAGATACTTCTTTCTGGGAGGTTCCCGTGAAGCTCCAGCGCGCATCACCCTGCACGCTGCTGTAAATCAAACAGTCGTGATGCAGCAGATCTGGCGGAATCATGGGTGCGGGGTGGTGTTTGAGGTATTCCGGCGAGGCCGCAAGCAGCCAGGGGTTGGTTCCCAAGTGACGTGCGCCCAACATGGAGTCAGCTAAGCGCCCCATGCGAATGGCCAAGTCGGATCCTTGTTCCACCATATTCACATAGCGATCGTCGAAGCCAAGGTCAACGGTGACGCCCGGATTCTCTCGCATGTACTTGATCATCAAGGGCACAACAACGCGTCGACCAAAAGCCAGTGAGGTACTGATCCGGACATGCCCACTGATCCCGCTCTGTACCAAAGTCGCCAGATTTTCTGCAATGTCGATTTCGTGGGCAATGCTTTTGCATTTCTCAAAGTAGAGCGCCCCCACTTCGGTGGGCGTGATACCGCGGGTGGACCGGTGCAACAGTCGGGCACCCAGGCGCTGCTCTATCGCAGCGACCGCTTTGGTGGCGGTGGACTGCGCAATGCCGAGGTCTTGCGCAGCTCTGCTGAAGCTGCCAGTTTCGACAACGCGTACAAAAAGTTCTAAGCCAGCCAGACGATCCATACCCTGAACTGTAGCAGGACTTCATCTCTTTATTCCACCAGGGAATAGTTGTTATCTCCGCGCTTCGGTTCACAAGTCTGATCGAAAAATAGATCATTGATGCATCTACTAAAAGGAGACATTCAATGGCAAAAATGAAGGCTGCAATGGCCGCAGTATTGGTAATGGAAAAAGAGGGCGTCTCGTTAGTTTTCGGTGTGCCGGGGGCAGCAATCAATCCGCTGTATGCGCAAATGCGCGAACGCCAGACGATCAGCCACGTGCTGGCCCGTCACGTTGAGGGTGCTTCGCACATGGCCGAGGGTTACACCCGCGCTGTCGCAGGCAATATTGGTGTTTGCATCGGCACCTCCGGCCCTGCCGGTACCGACATGATTACCGGTCTGTACTCTGCCCAGGCTGACAGCATTCCCATTTTGTGCATCACGGGTCAGGCACCACGTGCCCGTATGCACAAGGAAGATTTCCAGGCGGTAGACATAGAGTCCATCTCCAAGCCAGTGACCAAATGGTCTACCACCGTGATGGAGCCAGCCCAGGTGCCCCGCGCTTTCCAGCAAGCCTTCCATCTGATGCGATCTGGCCGTCCTGGCCCCGTTTTGATTGACCTGCCATTTGATGTGCAGATGGCTGAGATCGAATTCGACATTGACACTTACGAGCCACTGCCAGTCTACAAGCCTGCAGCCAGCCGAAAGCAAATCGAAAAAGCAATGGACATGCTGAATGCCGCCGAGCGCCCGCTGATCGTGGCTGGTGGAGGCATCATCAATGCCGACGCTTCTGATTTGCTGGTGGAGTTCGCTGAATTGTCTGGTATTCCGGTCATCCCAACCCTGATGGGTTGGGGCACGATTCCCGACGACCACAAGTTGATGGCGGGCATGTGTGGGCTGCAGACCAGCCACCGCTACGGTAACGCCAACATGCTGGCCAGCGACTTTGTGCTGGGCATCGGCAACCGCTGGGCCAACCGCCATACCGGTTCACCTGAAGTCTATTGCAAGGGTCGCAAGTTCGTTCACATCGACATCGAGCCGACCCAGATTGGCCGCGTTTTCGCACCTGACTATGGTGTTGTATCGGATGCCAAGGCAGCACTTCAATTGTTCGTTGAAATCGCTCGTGAGTGGAAGCAGGCCGGCAAGTTGCGCGATCGTTCTGACTGGGCTGGAGAGTGCCAAGCACGCAAGTCTTCCATTGAATACCTGCGTAAAACCAATTTTGACAATATTCCCATGAAGCCACAGCGCGTGTACCAGTGCATGGTTAATGCTTTTGGCAGGGATGTCACCTACGTTTCGACCATTGGTCTGTCGCAAATCGCTGGTGCGCAGTTCCTGCACGTTTACAAGCCACGCCACTGGATCAACTGTGGTCAAGCCGGCCCGCTGGGCTGGACCCTGCCTGCAGCCTTGGGTGTGGTCGCTGCCGATCCGAAGCGCAAGGTGGTTGCTCTCTCGGGAGACTATGACTTCCAGTTCATGATTGAGGAACTGGCCGTTGGTGCTCAATTCAAGCTGCCCTACATCCACATGCTGGTGAACAACAGCTACCTTGGCTTGATTCGTCAGTCACAGCGTGGCTTTGCGATGGACTTCTGCGTGGGACTCGGTTTTGACAATATCAACTCCGATCCCACCGACGTGACAGCGCAGGGCTACGGCGTTGATCATATGAAAGTGGTTGAAGGTCTGGGCTGTAAGGGCATTCGCGTGCACAAGCCGGAAGAGTTGGCTCCCGCCATCAAGCAGGCTGAGGCCTGGATGGCCGAGTTCAAGGTGCCGGTGGTCATTGAGGTCATCCTGGAACGTGTGACCAATATCGCCATGGGCACCGAGATCGACAATATCGGTGAGTTCGAAGAACTCGCTGGCGGCAAGGCCGATGTGCCCACCGCTATTTCTATGCTGGATTGAAGAGAAACCACAATGCCTAAATTTGCCGCTAACCTAACCATGCTCTTCACCGAGCATGCCTTTCTGGACCGTTTCGAGGCCGCCGCCAAGGCTGGGTTCAAGGCCGTCGAGTTCCTCTTCCCCTATGCCTGGACTGCAGAAGAGATCAAGCAACGGCTCGATGCCAACGGACTGACACTCGTGTTGCACAACCTGCCCGCGGGCGACTGGGATGCGGGCGAGCGAGGCATCGCTTGCCACCCGGACCGGGTGGACGAGTTCCGCGACGGTGTGGGCAAAGCCATTGCCTATGCCAAGGTGCTGGGCGTGGGGCAGCTCAACTGCCTGGTGGGCAAGGCCCCCGCTGGTGTACCAGAAGACCTGCTGCGCCAAACCGTGGTTGACAACCTGCGCTTTGCCGCGAGCGAGTTGAAGAAGGCAGGTCTCCGTCTGTTGATCGAACCCATCAACACCTTCGACATTCCCGGTTTCTACCTCAACCGCACGGTTCAGGCCATTGAGATTCTGGACGAGGTGGGTGCAGACAACGCCTTTGTGCAGTACGACATCTACCATGCGCAGCGCATGGAAGGTGAACTGGCCAACACGGCGCAGAAACAACTGGCGCGTATCGGCCACATCCAATTGGCTGACAACCCAGGGCGCAACGAGCCCGGCACTGGCGAAATCAACTACGCCTTCCTGTTCGCCCACCTCGATCGCATTGGTTACGACGGCTGGATCGGCTGCGAATACAAGCCCGCCGCTTCCACAGAAGCGGGTCTGGGCTGGATCCAGAAATTAGCTCCCTAAGGGCGCACGCCCCTCGTTTCAAAACATATCTCTAAGGAATACAAAATGACCAATCAGCCTCTTAAAATCGGATTCATTGGCCTGGGCATCATGGGCACCCCCATGGCAGGCCACCTCATCAAAGCCGGGCACCAGCTCTTCGTCTTTACACACGGCAAGATGCCTACGGAGATCGCAGAGTCAAGTGCCACGCAGTGCTTGGACGGAAAAGGGGTGGCTGAGCGTGCCGACCTCATCATCATCATGGTGCCTGATACCCCCGACGTGGGCGAGGCGCTGTTTGGTGAAACCGGCGTGGCCAAAGGCCTGAAGGCGGGCAAGACCGTGGTCGATATGTCGTCGATTTCTCCCGTAGAAACCAAGCTATACGCCCAAAAAATCGAAGCGTTGGGTTGCGACTACCTAGACGCCCCCGTGTCCGGCGGCGATGTGGGTGCCAAGAACGCCGCCCTATCAATCATGGTGGGTGGCAAGCCCGAGGTGTTTGAGCGCGTCAAGCCAGTGTTCGAGTTGATGGGCAAGAACATCACCCTGGTGGGTGGCTCGGGCGACGGACAGACCTGTAAAGTAGCGAATCAGATCGTGGTGGCATTGACCATCAACGCGGTAGCCGAAGGTCTGCTGTTCGCGGCCAGGGCCGGTGCTGATCCGGCCAAGGTGCGCGCCGCGCTGATGGGTGGCCTGGCCACCTCGCGCATTCTCGACATTCTGGGCGACCGCATGGTCAAACGCACCTTCGATCCCGGCTTCCGTATCGCGTTGCACCAAAAAGACTTGAACTTGGCGCTCGGCGCTGCCAAGCAGTTGGGGCTGGCTTTGCCCGCCACTTCAACCGCACAACAGTTGTTCAGCGCTTGCGTGTCGCATGGCGGTGCCGCCTGGGATCATTCCGGCATGGTGCGCGCTCTTGAGAAGTTGTCCAACTTCGAAATCGGTCAAAAGCCGGCTTAATACCTGAGTGGAGAGCACGCCGTCATGAAAGACTCTGAAGTCACTTCCGCTGCGAATGCGCAAGAGCTGCTGCTGCTGATGTTTGCCGCTGCGGTGGCATCGGCACAGCCCACGCGCTGTATCCCATCCCACCTGCCTGCCCCCGAGCAATTGGGCAAGGGGCGGCTCATCGTGATCGGTGCAGGCAAGGCGTCTGCGGCCATGGCGCGAGCCGTCGAAGACCACTGGACCGGCTCCAAGAGCCAGTTGAGTGGCCTCGTGGTGACCCGTTATGGCTACCAGGTGGCCTGCGATCACATTGAAATCGTTGAGGCCGCGCACCCGGTACCCGATGCTGCAGGCATGGTCGCCGCAGAGCGGCTGATGGCGCTGGTCAGTGGCTTGAGCGCAGAGGACACGGTGCTGTGTCTGATCTCGGGTGGTGGCTCTTCGCTGCTGCCTCTGCCCCTGCCTGGGTTGACGCTGGAGCACAAGCAGGCTGTCAACCGTGTCTTGCTCAAATCAGGTGCGACCATCAGCGAAATGAACTGCGTGCGGCGCCACCTGTCGGCGATCAAGGGGGGTCGCCTTGCGGCGGCATGCCATCCCGCACGGGTGCTCACGCTGCTGATCTCAGACGTGCCCGGTGACAACCCGATGGATATCGCGTCGGGCCCGACCGTGGCCGACCCAACCACCTGCGCCGACGCGCTGGACATCATCCGCCGCTACGACATCGATGTACCTCAAGAGGTTCTGGAGGTGCTGCAGAGTGGCCAGGGCGAATCGCTCAAGGCGGACGATCCGCGTCTGGCCAGGGCGGAAGTGCGTATCATCGCCACCCCGCAAATGGCGCTCGAAGCGGCAGCCGCCGTGGCGCGAGGTGCTGGTGTCACGCCCTACATCCTGGGCGATGCGATTGAAGGCGAAGCCAGCGACGTGGGCAAAGTCATGGCAGGCATCGCGCTGCAGGTGGCGCAGCGGGGTCAACCCGTTGCCGCGCCTTGCGTGCTGTTGTCAGGTGGAGAAACCACTGTCACGGTACGGGGTCAAGGCCGAGGCGGACGCAACGTCGAGTTCTTATTGGCTCTGGGCATTGCTCTGGGTGGACATCCACGCATCCACGCATTGGCCGGTGATACCGATGGAGTCGACGGTCAGGAGGAGATCGCCGGAGCCTGCCTCACCCCTGACGCGCTGGAGCGTGCTTGGGCGTTGGGGATAAAACCCAAGGACAGTCTCGCTAACAACGACGGTCATGGCTTCTTTGAAGCGCTGGGAAATTCGGTGGTGACCGGTCCCACCTTGACCAATGTGAATGATTTCCGCGCCATCGTGATCGAGGCGGCATGACCGCCCCCAACCTCTCATTGCGTTCCTTATCCCCTGTGGGGAAAGCAGCAACGCCGACTCAAAGGAATGAATATGCGTAGAACCCGAAATGCCAAGATAGTTGCCACCCTCGGACCCACGAGCTCAGACAAAGCGGTCGTCAAGGCACTGTTCTTGGCGGGTGTGGACGTCTTCCGCTTGAACTTCAGCCATGGCAGCGCAGATGACCACCGTGCCAGATTTGCTGTGCTGCGTGAACTGGAGAGTGAAACGGGACGCCCTATCGGTATTTTGGCCGACTTGCAAGGCCCCAAGCTGCGCGTGGGCGTGTTTGCCAACGGACCCGTGATGCTGGAGGAAGGGCAGGCGTTCCGCCTTGACCTTCAAGACGAGCCCGGCACAGTGGAGCGTGTTCGCCTGCCACACCCCGAAATTTTTGCCGCCATGGTTCCAGGCGCCGAGTTATTGCTGGACGACGGCAAGCTGCGGCTGGTGGTTGAAGCATGTGGCGCTGATTTTGCTGAAACCCGCGTCGTGGTGGGCGGAAAGCTCTCTGAACGCAAAGGCGTGAACGTTCCCGGCGTGGTGCTACCCATCACGGCGCTGACCGAAAAAGACCGGCGCGATCTGGCCTTGGCACTGGAACTGGGTGCTGACTGGATTGCACTGTCTTTTGTGCAACGCCCCGAAGACGTGACAGAAGCGCGCGCCCTGATCGGAAACCGCGCGGCGATTCTGTCCAAATTGGAAAAGCCTTCTGCCATCGACCGACTCGACGAAATCGTTGAACTGTCTGACGGCGTGATGGTGGCGCGTGGCGATCTGGGTGTGGAAATGCCTGCCGAGCGTGTGCCCTCTATCCAAAAGCGTATCGTGCGCAGCTGCCGACGCCTGGGCAAGCCGGTGATCGTGGCGACCCAAATGCTGGAGTCCATGATTGAGAGCCCGGTGCCCACCCGTGCCGAAGCCTCTGATGTGGCCACAGCCATCTACGACGGGGCGGATGCAGTGATGTTGTCAGCCGAATCAGCGTCTGGAAAGCACCCATTGGAAGCCGTGACGATGATGAACCGGATCATTGAAGAGGTCGAAAGCGACCCGTTGTACCGGCAACTCATCGACGCGTCACATACCTCCGCGCGGCCCGGTGGGGATGTGGCCGAAGCGGTGTGCTGCGCCATGCGCCGCGCCGTAGCCCTGCTGCAGGCGGCGGCCATCGTGTGCTACACGAGATCAGGACACACCAGTCTTCGTGCTGCGCGTGAGCGCCCGGAGTCACCGGTGTTAAGTCTGACACCCAGCATGGAGACGGCGCGCCGTCTGGCGCTGGTCTGGGGGGTGCACTCAGTGCACATCCCAGACGTGGTCAGCGTCGAGGAAATGACCGATGTGGCCTGCGCCATTGTGCGAAGAGAGCGATTTGCTGAGGAAGGTCAGTTCATCGTCGCTATTGCCGGCATGCCTTTTGGAACCGCTGGAACTACCAATCTGATCCGAATCGCCACTGTTTGATGAAGCGATAAGGGTAGACGCCAATCGAGTCGTGACCAACCAAGAATAAGGCTGAAATTTTGGATAGGTTGACGTCTCACCCCCAAGGACCGGCTTTCTTGAACCAAGCCATGTCGGAAATTCTTTTGAGAACCGACACTTCAGGCGTGACTTGTCAAGAAACGATATAAAACTACCCATAGAAAAGCCCACCCTTCTTGCGACGGGTGGGCTTCGGATTTTCAGCTTAGTGTGTTGTTTGGCAACTTAGATGTCGATATTTCCCGCTCGCAAGGCGTTGGCTTCGATGAATTCGCGGCGGGGCTCTACCTCGTCGCCCATCAGCATGGTGAAGACGCGATCGGCCTCAATGGCGTCATCAATTTGCA
>JAGODZ010000316.1 GCA_017997975.1 Rhodoferax sp. | reverse complement strand
GGCTTGGCAAAACGCCACAGCCGAAACAGCGTCCAGGTGCTGGGCGGGGTGTGCATAACTTTGGTGCAAATCGGGCACTCGTCTTGGTCCGGCTCCAGCGGCGCTTTGCAACTGGGGCAGCAATGACCTGCGCTGACCACCGGGGTCAGGCCCGTGAGGTGGCTTTGCAACTGGCTTTGAAACTGCTCCTGCAAGCGCAAGGCTTGCAAGTTGCGCCCGAGCGTGAAACGCCAACTGCCCAACAAGCCCTGATCATTCAGCAGACTCAAGTGCCCCACGCCGGCGTGGTCATGGTGGGTGAGTTTCTGGCTGGCGTGGTAGGGCCAAGACTGCCATTCGGACGAAGCGGCGCGGCTGAGCAGCCGCTGATTGGTGACGAGCAGCAGCGAATCGACAAAGAAAAGGCGGGTGTCGAGATCGACTTCCAGCACCGCGAGGACGCTTTCACCGGGGTGGAGTTGCGCCTGCACCTCGGGACGCCACACCAAAGGGATCTCATTGGCCAGCAAAACGGATGCGGTGGCAGGGGAGTCGTTTGTCATTGAGACTTGGAAGCTTTCAATTTCAGCGCAGTCAGAAGTGAAATCATGACACCACAGTGAAATTTTTTGTAAATAAACAGATTGGCACGGTGTTTCGGGGCTTCCCCCCAAAGTTTAAAACCCACTTTAGATGACAATTATCCGTGGGAGCGGGATTCCACCAGGGTGCTATGCTGAAAAAGCAAAAGAAGAACGCCCAACCTGACAGTCACACTTGTTGAGATTCATGACAACAAACACCATACAGTTACTGCGCGTGACCTATTTGCGCGGCCCTAATATCTGGACTTATCGCCCCGTGATCGAGGCTTGGGTTGACATTGGCACGCTGGAAGACCAACCCTCACACACCATTCCCGGACTGTATGAACGCCTGACGGCGCTGCTCCCGGGCTTGCAAGCCCACCGTTGTGGCGTGGGTGAGCCCGGTGGTTTTCTGCAGCGCCTGCGGGAAGGAACTTGGGCCGCACACATCCTGGAACACGTCGTTATCGAACTCCAAAACTTGGCAGGCATGCAAAGCGGTTTTGGCAAAGCCCGTGAGACGTCGGTGCGCGGGGTCTACAAAATGGCGTTTCGAACTCGCCAGGAACAGGTGGGGCGCGCCGCACTTGACGCCGCAAATGAGTTGTTGATGTCAGCGATTGATGACCGACCCTATGACCTGACAGCTACCGTGGTGCGGCTCAGAGCCATGGTCGATTCGCTTTGCTTGGGGCCGAGCACGGCGCACATCGTGGAGGCCGCCACCGAGCGGGGCATTCCACATATCCGCCTGACCGATGGCAATTTGGTGCAACTGGGCTACGGCAGCAGCCAGCGCCGCATTTGGACGGCGGAGACCGACCACACCAGTGCCATTGCCGAAGAAATTGCCGGTGACAAAGACTTGACGAAATCGCTGCTCAGCGCTTGTGGCGTGCCCGTGCCTCAAGGGCAATTGATCCACACGCTGGAAGAGGCCTGGGAAACCGCCCAAGAGGTGGGCTTGCCCGTGGCCATCAAGCCAGAAGACGGCAACCATGGGCGCGGTGTCTCGCTCGATTTAGGCCAGCAGTCCGACATCGAAGCCGCGTTCACCTTGGCGCAAAGCCAAGGCAGCGGCGGTGTGATCATCGAGCAATTTATCCCCGGCAACGAGCATCGTTTCTTGGTTGTGGGCAAGCGCGTGATTGCCGCTGCACGGGGCGAAACGGCGTGCGTGACGGGTGACGGACACGCCACGATTGTGGCGTTGGTCAACCGCCAGCTCAACTCTGACCCCCGGCGAGGCATCAATGAAGACGCTCCCTTGGGCCTGATCGAACCGGACACCTCCGCAGAAATCAGACTGGATTTGGAGCGCCAGGGTTTCACTGCAGCGTCTGTCCCCGCCCAAGGCCAAACCGTGCTGATTCAGCGCAACGGCAATGTCGCCAATGACGTGACTGACCTCATGCACCCCAGTGTGGCCGCCATGGCTGCGCTGGCCGCGCGAGTGGTGGGCTTGGACATTGCGGGTGTGGACATGGTGCTCGAAGACATTTCAAAACCAATGAGCGCACAGCGAGGTGCCGTGGTTGAAGTCAACGCCAGCCCCGGTTTGCTGGCCCATTTGAAGCCAGCTTCAGGGCAACCCCGCCCGATTGGCAAGGCCATCATGGCGCATCTGTTTGACGCCGGTCTGAATGGCCGTATTCCCGTGGTGGGCGTAACAGGCACCCAAGACACCACGCGCATTGCACGCCTGTTGGCTTGGCTTTTGTTCATCAGCGGCAAACAGGTGGGCCTGTCTTGCCAAGACGGCTTCTTTTTGGACAACCGCCAGGTCGATGCCAACGACGGCGTGAAGTGGGAGAGTTCCCAACGGGTGCTGATCAACCGTGCGGTGAACGCCGCCGTCTTTGAGAACAGCAGCCGCATGATCCTGAGTGAAGGCTTGGCCTATGACAAGTGCGCGGTGGGTGTGGTGACGGACGTCAGCGACTTTGAGAGCCTGAGCGAGTTCTACATTGACACCTCAGACAAGCTCTACAACGTGGTGCGCACCCAAGTGGACGTGATTCTTCCCACCGGCACGGCGGTGCTGAATGCCGCCGACCCCCAAGTGGTGGAGATGGCCCCGCTCTGCGATGGTCAGGTTATTTTTTACGCCCTGGACGCCACACTGCCCGCCCTTGCCAGCCACCGCGCCCGCGGGGAACGCGTGGTGTTTTTGCACAAGCGCCAGATTGTGATGAGCCAGGGAATGGACGAGGTAGGCACCATTTTGCTCAGCACCCTCAAGCCCAGCAAAGCGGACCGGCCTGAGATGATCATGGCGGCGGTGGCTGCCGCTTGGGCGTTAGGCCTGTCCCCCGAACTGGTTGGGGCCGGACTTCGCACCTTTGACGCCACATCAAAAAAGAGCAATTGACCCATGAAAGTTTCTCGCATCCGCGCCCTTCGTGGGCCCAACCTTTGGACACAGCACACCGCCATTGAGGCCGTGGTGTCGTGCAGCCCGCAAGAATGTGCGGTCACCGCCGACCCTGGCTTTGAAATTCGCCTGCGCACCCGTTTTCCGGCGATCAGCCCGCTGCAGCCCACGGGGCACGACAGCACAGTCACCCTGGCCCATGTACTGGGTCTGGCGGCCATTGATTTGCAGTCACAAGCCGGCAGCCCCGCCACCTTCCGCCGCACCACCATCACGGTGGAGACCGGGGTGTACCAGGTTGTTTTCGGCTACACCGAAGAGGCCGTGGGCCGCCTCGCTCTGCAGTTGGCTGAGGACCTGTGCCTCGCAGCGCAAAACGACACTGCGTTTGACCTGAACAAGGCTCTGGAGCAGTTGCGTGATTTGGACGAAGACGTGCGGCTCGGCCCCAGCACGGGTTCGATTGCAGACGCCGCTTTGGCCCGCAACATTCCCTACCGTCGCATGACAGAGGGCAGCATGATCATGTTTGGTTGGGGCAGCCAACAACGCCGCATCCAAGCTGCTGAAATGGACAGTACCAGTGCCATTGCGGAGGCCATTGCCCAAGACAAACAGCTCACCAAGA
>JAGODZ010000315.1 GCA_017997975.1 Rhodoferax sp. | reverse complement strand
TCTCGTCCATGTGCTGCGCCAAGCGCTGGCGCATCCGATCCACGCCCTGCGCGACCTCGCCAATCTCATCTTGACGCACCGCCTCCACGGGCTGCGACAACTCGCCGCTGGACAAGCGGTCCACATTCTGATGCAGTCGCCGCAGCGGGCGAATCAAGCGTGATTCACCCAACAGCACTAACAAAACAATCGACACCGTTAACTGCAGCAGCAAAGCAAGGCCAACTTTGAGCAAATTTTCAAACAGCTCACGCTCCACTTGGGCGGTGCTCATCTCAATAAACACCTGCCCAATGGTGCGCCCTTCCCAAAGAATGGGGCGCACGTCGGTCACCACCTCGCCCCCCGCCAGACGCGGGTTTTCGGCCACCAAAATCTGGCCGAGCGACGGGTCCATAACGCTGATTTTGACGACGTTGGGGTTGGACATGATGGCGTTCACGATCGACTGCCCCCCGCGCGTGTCCAACTGCCACACCGGGGCCGGCAAGGTTTGCGCCAGCATGTCGCCGTATTGGCGCAACAGCGAGGTGACCTGAACCTCCATTCCCCGCTGGTAGCGATCCTGGGCCAAAAAGAGGCCCATGATGAGCGCTGGCACCAGAATGCCGAATGAAATGCCCAGCACAACCGCAGTTTTGAGAGACAGTGGACGCATGCTTTCCTTAACCATCAACAACAGGGCAGCATAGCGCTGTTGCGCGCGCTCACCAAGTACCACGCCCAGCCCGCCAGCAAGCGCCCTTTAAGCTTCTGTTTGCTCTATTTAAAATAGCTGGCCGCGCATATTGGGCGTGGGTTAGCGGTGGATTTTCTATGCAACCCCTGCGCCCCACTCACTTCACCTGTATCTCCACCAGCGGCGTCACCGGCTGCAGCGCTGACAAGGCGCGCTTCAAGCACGCGGTGCCGGGGTTTTCGACAAACACGCATTGTTTGCCGGTGCGCTTGCAATAGTCTTTGACGCGCCAGTACGCGTTGTGGCTGATGCAACCGGTTTGGCAAATGACCAAGTCGGCTGCGGCCAGCGTGGCATCCAGTCGATTCACGCTTTCTTCATCGCCACCGTCATGGTGCAAAAATCGCCCGCCCGTGCCTTCCACAATGTGGCGGTACAGCGGCACGCTGGCGGGTCGCCCGCCCACGCACAACACCGATCGGTCGTCCAAGCGAGGGGGCAAAGCGGGTGCGGGGTGGGCAGGCGCTGCCGCGTGGCTAGTTTCTTGGCGGGCCATGGCGACGGCTTGAAGTTCAAGTTGGCGGGTGCGCCGCTCTTTGTCTTGCTGCGCCAGCAGCAGCGCGCGCTCCAGCGTGTGAATTTGCTCGGTTTGCTGCTGGGTCGCGCGGGCCAGTTCGACCCGGCTTCGCAAATCGGGCGCGGCCGCCTCCAAGGTTTGCAAGTCGTCGCGCAAGGCCACCACCAAGGACTGGCGGGCCATCAGCTGCGCTCGCAACTGCATCACTTGCACCTGCTGCTCGCCCAGCGCGCGCGCTTGCTCTTCGGCCAGGCGGGTGCAGCGCTGTTGCGCTAGAGCCAGTTCGCGGGTCAGCGTGGTGTTTTCGTCCAGCAGCGCCTCAAACCGCAGCACATCCACCCGGCGCGCCACGCCCACTTGGTGCTGCATCATGTGCACCTCGGCCAGCACTTGATTCTCCAAGTCCAAGGTGCAACGGGCATGGGTCAGCGTGGCCCACAAGGCACCGCCCAGTTCAAGGTCGGCCTGCGCTTTCCACCACGCGGCCAACGCTTCGGTGGATTTACACACCGCAGATTGGCGCAGTGGCAGCACAAAGCGTTGGTCCAACTCCCGCTGCACGGCTTTGGACAGGGGGGAGCGCTGCTTGCACTCGGTGATGACGCCGCAGTGCAGCTCGTAGTCTTGCGCCATCGTTTGCCCGCCCACCACCTTGTTCACCAGTCGGCGCAAGGCACCCATGGGCAGGCAGACGCCAATCACGGGGCAAAAAGCGTGGTTTTCAAATTCCCACAGACGCCTGCGCCGCGAGCCGCGCGGGGGCTTGGCGTTGGCGGGGGCGGGCAAAAGAGGCGGCGTGGCAAGGGGGCCAGCGTCGGTTTCGGTGGCGCGTTCGGCGCTGGGTTTGTGGTCGCCCATGGCAGACCTCCTGAAAGGAGCACCACCGGCCGGAAAAGACGGGGGTCGCTCGACGCAAAAATGGCTGGCATAAGCTGGCTTCGGGTGTCGGTTCAAGGACCGACAAGGCCTATTCTAATGAGAATTATTCTCATTATAGAGCGTTTGGTGAATAATGAACAAATCAGCCTCTAAACCATACCCTACCTGCGCAAGCTGCTATTGATTTGATACCAATGTTTGACACCCCAAGGTCAACGCAGCCACCATTTCATTGCGCAAAGGGTGGGCGGCAGCCACCTCGGGCAGCAGCAAACTCACGCTGAAGGGAATGGCCACCGTCAAAGGCCGCACCACCAGGCTGGGCCCGGCCATGGCGGCGGCGGTGAGCGGGTTGACGATGGCCACGCCCAGGCCTTGCTGCACCATGGCGCACACCGCCACGGCACTGGTGGTTTCCAGCCAAGCCCGGCGTTGCACGCCCGCATGGGCGAACATCGCGTCAATGGCGGCGCGGTAAGGGTCGCCCTCGGCCAAGCTCACGAAGCGCTCGTTGGCAAAGTCCGAAGGCGTCAACACCGCCTTGTGGCACAAGCGGTGGCCTGCGGGCAGCACCGCGACTTCGTTCACTTGTAGCAAGGGCTTCAACGTCACGCCGGTGGGGGCTTGGGTGGTTTCGCTCAATCCCACATCAAACCGCTGTTCGCTCACCGCTTGCTCCAGCCAAGGCGACTCCAGCGGGCACACGCTCACCGCTGCCTCGGGCAAGGCTTGGGCAAAGTGCACCAAGGCAGCGGGCACCAGCGCATGGGCCAGCGCGGGCAGGCACGCCAGTTGCAGCCGCCCGGTGGTGAGGGTTCTCAGTTCCTGCGCCCGGGTGGCAATTTGCTCTAGCCCAATGAACGAGCGCTCCACCTCTTGCATCAAGGCCAGCGCTCGCACGGTGGGGCGCAGCCGCCCGCGCAAACGGTCAAACAAATCAAAGCCCAGCAGTTGCTCCAGCCGCGCCAGTTCGCGGCTGAGTGTGGGCTGAGAGCTGTGGCACACCTCAGCGGCGCGACTCAGGTTGCCCTGCACCATGATGGCGCGGAACATGCTGAGCTGGCGGTGGGTGAGCGCTGGGGCGCTGGGAGGGGGTGAAGCCATGCGCAAACTATATCCAGACTGAATTCATGACCCACAAAAATGGCATTGATTGAATTGAATGGCTTAGGCAAAATTCAGCCATGAACCCTTTTAGCCCCACCACCCTGTCCCACTTGGCCCAACAACACGGCACGCCGCTGTGGGTCTATGACGCCGCCGTCATTGAGCGTCAAATCAACGCCCTGCGCCAGTTTGATGTGATTCGGTTTGCCCAAAAAGCCAACTCCAACACCCACATCCTGCGCCTCATGCGCGCCCAAGGCGTGATGGTGGATGCCGTCTCTTTGGGCGAAATTGAGCGGGCGTTGACGGCGGGTTACCTGCCGGGCCTGCACAACG
>JAGODZ010000314.1:2384-3582 GCA_017997975.1 Rhodoferax sp. | reverse complement strand
CCACGCGCGGGCCAAAGTTGCTCCACATGGCGCGCAGGTCGTACACCGCCCAGACGGCATCGGCAAACGTATTGAGGCGCTTGACACTGACGCTGGGAGGTGCGGTGTCGTCAAAAATGGACAGCGTGGGCTCGTCGGTGTCGTCTTCGGTCAAGGCGACCATGGCTTCCAGTGCGCTGTTGAGCAGCTTGGCGGCTTCCTTGTCGCGTGGGGCAGCCCATTCCTCGGGCCAGCCTTCCACCACAAACATAAAGCCCAGCGCCCACACTTGGCCAAAGGACGGCAATTCCTCACCCGCCATGTCAGCGCGCTCGGCTTCGGGCAAGGCGGCGACCGCGCCACGCACGTCCATCACCTCGGGGTGGTAGGCGGCTTCGTCGTCGAGTGCTTCGACTTCCTGATTGAGGGCGTGCGCGACTTCGTTCCAACGGCGCGTCCAGAGTGAGAAAAACTCGATTTGTTGTTCTTCGCTGGCAAACGAGCCTTCGTCTTCGCCGCCCTCTTCGCCCATGCCGAGCAGCATCGGCAGGTACTCCGACTGAGGAATCACGCGGCGGCAGCAGATCAGGGCGGCCATAAAGCCTTCGCAGAACTCCCACTGCGGGGTCTCGTCGTAACGGGTGCGCAGGTCATCCAAAATGGTGTCAATGGCGTCGAACTCGTCTGGGCTCAGTGGCTCGTTGGACGGTTCAATGAGGGAGAGGGAGTCGATGTCTTGGGTCATGGTCGCATTCGCGGTGGATCAGGGAAGGTCTCTATTTTGCCTTGCAGGGTGGTGACGCAGGGTCTCTACACCGGCCCCTGCACTTGAAGCCTGCTGATTTTTCGCCCGAAAAACCCATGCTGCACACCCTCAAACCGATTTTCCCCCTTCGGTCAACCACGTTCATTGGGCATGTGCCTTCATGGAAAGTGACACGGAGGCCACACCAGGGTCACAACGCACTGGGCGTCCCACCACTGTCGGATGGGGAGGGGGCTTCACGCACAACACGCGCGAGAATCGACGCCGTTTAACTACCAATTAAATAGCACGTTGCGCAGGTACACCAAGGGTTAGCAGCCTTTTTGCCATACAAAGCACGGCATTGTCCTTGCTCAGTAGCTTGGCTTGGTGGGCGACTGCCAAGTCAACGAACTTCTGGTCATCGGCATCACGGCAGGTGAAGGGCGCTTTGGCTGCCACGTCAAGCAACCG
>JAGODZ010000314.1:0-2284 GCA_017997975.1 Rhodoferax sp. | reverse complement strand
CACCACCTCTGCGCTAGCCGCTTCTTTTTTCATAGCATCCCAATCGGCACGGCGAAAGGGCAGGTACTTTTCAAACGCAAATCGACGGCGGCTGCCGGCCGCGATGTTGCAGGCAATTTGTGCTGCTTCAATCAGCACGGTGCCGCTGCCGCAACAGGGGTCGTACAACGGCAGCAAGTCGTCTTCGCCATCGGCCCAGCCGCTGGCGGCAATCATGGCGGCGGCCAAAGTCTCTTTCAAGGGTGCATCGCCCTTGTCTTCGCGCCAGCCGCGTTTGAACAGCGGCTCACCCGAGGTGTCTAAGTACAAAGAGCAACTGTCGGTGGTCAGGTGCACGTAGATGCGGGCGTCTGGCCACTGCGTGTTCACGTCAGGGCGCACGCCGTTGGCGGCGACACGGAAACGGTCACACACGGCGTCTTTCACCTTGAGTGCGGCAAAGTTGAGCGAGTTCAGCGGGCTGTGCTGCGCGGTGACTTCGATCTTGATGCTCTCTTTGGGCGTGAACCAGCGCTCCCACGCCACTTCACTGGCGGCGCGGTACAGGTCTTGCTCGCTGCGGTACTCGGTAAACGACAGCAACACCAGCACGCGCTGGGCCAAGCGGCTGTACAGATTGAGCAACATCGCGTGCGACCACGAGGTGCGCACGGCCACACCGCCGCGCTGTTTGGTCGCGCAACCCGGCGGCAGGCCCGTGATACGCAGCACCTCGGGGAGCAGAAGCTCTTCAACGCCAGCGGCGCAGGGTAAAAATAATTGCAATTGGTTCACGTCGTTTTCCTAAGACAGATTCGTTATTGGGGGTGGCGCGGCCACTGGGCTGGGTCGGTGCCGATCAGTCCGTTCGCCACAGCATCACAGCGCTTTTCGCAGAGAGGCGGGTGCAATTCGCAGCCCTTCTCGGTATTTGGCCACCGTGCGGCGAGCGCAATCAATGCCTTGTTCTTTGAGCATTTCCGACAACTGATTGTCGCTGAGCGGTTTTTTGAGGTTTTCCGCGCTGATGAATTGCTTGATCAAGGCCCGCACCGCTGTGCTGGAGGCGTTACCGCCGCTGTCAGTCCCCAAGCCCGAGCCAAAGAAATACTTCAACTCAAACGTGCCAAAGGGGGTGGCCATGTACTTGGCCGTGGTGACCCGGCTGATCGTGGACTCGTGCAGGCCCAATTCGTCGGCTATTTCGCGCAGCACCAAGGGGCGCATGGCCAGCTCACCATGGATAAAGAAGCTTCTTTGCCGCTCCACAATGGCGTTGCTGACCCGCAAAATCGTGTCAAACCGCTGCTGAATGTTCTTGATAAACCAGCGGGCCTCTTGCAGCCGCTGCTGCAAGGCCGCGTAGTTGGCCGCCTCGGTGCCACCGCCTCGGTGTTGCCTGAGTGCGTTGGCATAAATGTCGTGGACCCGCAAGCGCGGCATCACATCGGCATTCAGCCGCACCCGAAAATGCGCTTGCGCCCCTTTTCCTGCCGGCGTCACGATCACATCGGGCACCACAATATGGCGTTCAACATTGATGAACCGGCGACCCGGCTTGGGCTCCAAACGCCCAATCAGCGCTATCGCCTCGCGAATGGCACTGTCGGATGCCCCGCACAGTTGCACCAAGCGGCGAATATCACGCCGCGCCAACAAATCCATGGGTTGGGCACAAATTTGCAGCCCCACTCTCACCATTTTTGCCTTTGGAGCGTCCAGCGGCGGGCCCATCAGCAGCGCTTTCAACTGCAGCGTGAGGCACTGCGCTAAATCGCGCGCACCCACACCCACGGGCTCTAACGTTTGCAGCAAAGACCGCGCGACGGTGAAGTGGTGCAGCATTTGCGCCCGCTCGTCCCCGTCGGCATCGGCCCCAGTCAGCCCCTCAACCAGCTCGCTCAACGGCTCTTCCAGGTAGCCGTCTTCGTTCAACGACTCGATCAAGAAACGCAGTGCGGCGTTGTCTTCTTCGCTGAGGTGCAAGCCCAATGCTTGGCGGTGTAAATGGCTTTGCAAGGTGTCTTGGCTGCGGGCCAACTCGGTCACATCGGCATCACCCTCACCGTCGCTGCCTAAGTTGTTGCCATGCGCGGGGGCTTCGCCGCCCCATTCGCCGTCATCAGGCGACATTGCGGCACTGCCGTCGCCCTCCCAACTCTGGGCGTCATCGGCTGACAGCGGGGAAATGTCGGTATCGGTTTCGCTGCTAACGCGCCCCTCTGCGGTGAATTCAGTCGGAGTGTGGGCGGTGGCCTCGGCATTCAGGTCGTCGTTTCGCACCGGCGCATCGGCCCGGTCCAGT
>JAGODZ010000313.1 GCA_017997975.1 Rhodoferax sp. | reverse complement strand
GCTGGTGGCGCGGCCTTTTTCCGCCTCGCCACCCCCCGCCATGGAGGCTTGAGCCAAGGCGGTGGCTTTGTCAGGCTGTTCACCGGTTTTGGCGTTGACCAGAATGACTTCCAGTGGCGTGTCTTCAAAAACCCGGTTGAACGCCTCTGGATCGACAAAGCGCACCGTCAGCAAAGCCGCATGCACGGCCACCGAGACCCCTAGGGCAATGTGCAGTGTGCTGAAGGATCGGAGGTTCACGGTGCTGCGGTGTCGCCAGAGGGCACCTTGTCATCGGGTGCGCCCTCACGGGTGTCCATGGCAATGGCGATGGGGCCAGAAATGGCGTCATCGTCGTCCTCAGAGCCGCTGTCGTCTGCGTCGTCATGGGCACCATCGGGCGTGTCCAGGCGTTCGATCACGGTCCCCACAATGTCCAGCGACACCTCGTCAATATCCCCCAACCGAATCCGAACGCGCGCGTTGCGAGGCAAGTCTTTGGCACCCACCACGGGCAACACCAGTGGCAGGTGGTCGGCACGCACCAAGTTCTCTTTGAACAGTGTGGCCTCAATCTCGGTCAACCCTTGCTGCTGCACATACTTCAAAATCCAGAAGCGCTCAATGGCGCGCTGGTAGTCGTTGTAGGCAAAGTAGGTCGCATCAAAGCTGGAGATGATGGAGAACAGGTCGGCATCTTTGGGTTTGAACGGAGCCACCAGCGCGGCGGTTTTACCGTGACGGGCGCAGGCAATGATTTGCCACTGGTTCACCAAATCGGTGTAGCGGCGCAGGGGCGAGGTGCTCCAGGCATAGGCTTTCACCCCCAGGCCGGCGTGCGGCAACGCTCGGGTGCCCATGCGCACTTTCACGCCGGGCAGCATCGAGGCTTGGCTGCGGTAAATGCCGGGCACGCCCAGCTCCGCCAGCCACAGGCCCCAGGTGCTGTTGGCCAAAACCATGGCCTCAGAGACGATCAAGTCCAGCGGCGCACCGCGCTCGCGCACGCTGATCTGCACTTCTTCGGTGCCGTCGGGCTCTGCGCCGTCGTTGCCAACGAGGCGAAAGTTGTAGTCGGGGCGCGAAAAGTTCTCGGGTTTGCCACGAACCACTTCACGACCGGCCTTCAGGTGTTCCGCCAAGCGGTGCAAAAATGAGAGCGGGGCACGCTCTGCCTGCAAGCGCTGGGGGTCGTTTTCATGGTTGAAATGAGGGTCTTGCAGCCAGTCGGTGGTCACCACCGCATCCAACTGATCGTGGCGCAGGTTGGCGGCAATCATCACGCGCTCCAGCCGAGTCTCGCTGGCCTTGATTTCCAAGGTGGCTTCGTCCAGCGTCACATACAAGGACACGGCGGGGCACTCCCGTCCCTCTTCCAAGGTGTACGCCTGCACCACGTCGTCGGGCAGCATGGTGATTTTGTAACCCGGCATATAGACCGTGGACAGGCGGTTGCGCCCCACCTGGTCAATCGGGCTGCCCGGCAGCACCGCCAAGCCGGGCGCGGCGATGTGAATGCCCAGAATCACCGTCCCCGAGCCCAAACCTTGGACTGACAGGGCATCGTCAATCTCCGTCGTGGCGGAGTCGTCAATCGAGAAGGCTTGCGCGGTGGACAGCGGCAATTCGTCTTTGATGAGCGGGGCATCCAACTTGGGAAAGCCGGTGCCTTTGGGAAAGTTCTCCAGCAGAAAGCGCTTCCAGTGAAACTGGTAGGGCGAGTCAATCGCGCCCGCTTTGATCAGCAGCTCCAAGGGGCCCAAATGGGTGGCGCGGGAGGCTTCGACGACGGCCTTGTACTCGGGCGCATTTTTGTCGGGCTTGAACAAAATTTTGTACAGCTGCTCTCGAATCGCATCGGGGCACATGCCGTCGCTCAGCGCTTGGACCCATTGCTCCACCTGCAGCGCAATGTGTTTTTTCTTCTCAATGGCGGCTAAAGCCTGGGCAATGATGTCGGCGGCGGCCTTGCGAAAGCGCCCTTTGCCCGCGCGGCGAAAGTAATGCGGCGCTTCAAACAGGCGCACCAGCATGCCGGCTTGCTCTTCTTGGCTGGCTTTGTCACTGAAATAGTCGCGCGCCAGGTCGGCAAAGCCAAACTCTTCGTCGGGCGCGAATTCCCAAGCCATCTCCAGCTCAATGGTCTCGCTCATGGCCTGCGCCCGCGCCATGAACTCGGCGGGCAACGGTTTTTCGAACTTGATCAAATAGTGGGCCGCTTTGACTTTGACGCGCTTGCCACTGTCTAACTCCACCTGCGCAGACGACTCCGCCTCCGACAGCACCCGACCGGCCATGAATTTTCCGGCTTCTTCAAACAATAAAAACATGGGAGGCATTGTCTCTGCAAATAAGTCGGCGTCAGATCAATGGGCCGCGCCAAGCGTCAGCGCAGGCCCAAAAAAGCCATGATTTCAGGAATATAAAGCTCGAAATCACTCAGCGCATGGTCCCCACCTTCCAGCAGACGCACCTTGCTCTGGGCGTAGCGCCCCTGCATCTCACGCCAGTCCAGCACCTCGTCGCCTTTGGCAAGGATGGCCAAGTAGCGACGCGGATCGGCCAGCGCGCCGCAGTGAAGATCGACCAGCTCTTGCACATAGTCGGCCTGAAAGAAAAAACGCTCTTGCGGGTCATGCCAACTGGTTTGTTCCCCAATGTACTTGGCCAAGTCACGCGCCGGATTCACCGCCGGGTTGAGCAACACGGCTTTGCAGCCGGTGCGCTCGGCCACGGCGGTGGCGTAAAAGCCACCGAGCGACGAGCCCATCACCGCCATTGAGGTGCGGGGCCAGTGCTGGATCCCTTCCATCAGCATCGCCATGGCGGCTTGGGGCGAGGGCGGCAATGGCGGGCACCACCACTGCACATCAGGGTGATGACTGGCCATGTGCTGCGCCATCAAGCGGGCTTTGGCGGACTGGGGAGACGAGCGAAAACCGTGCAGGTACAGGAGGTGGGTCAGTGGGGGTGTGTGGGCGATGGCGGGCATGGAGGAATGATAGAGGGTCCGTTTGTGTTGCGTCGGATGGGGTGTTGAGTTGGCGGGATAATTCACCCATGGCGCAAAAATTTGGAAATACACCCCTGCTGCAGCGAATCCTGCCCTGGTTTCGGGGTTTTGACGGGCCGCTGGCCTTCGCGGTTTTTCTGCTGGTGTGCGCGGGTTTGCTGACGATGTATTCGGCGGGTTTTGACCACGGCATGCGCTTTGAAGACCATGGGCGAAATATGTTGATTGCAGGGGCCATCATGTTTGTGGTGGCGCAAATCAACCCCCAGCAACTCATGGCTTTGGCCGTGCCGCTTTATGTGGGGGCCGTGGCGCTGCTGGTGGCCGTGGCCCTGTTTGGCATCTCCAAAAAAGGGGCGCAACGCTGGCTCAATGTGGGGGTGGTCATTCAACCCAGTGAAATTTTGAAAATTGCCATGCCGCTGATGCTGGCCTGGTGGTTTCAAAAGCGAGAGGGTCAGTTGCGCCCACTGGACTTTATGGTGGCGGGCCTGTTGTTGATGGTGCCGGTGGGTTTGATCATGAAACAGCCTGACTTGGGCACGTCCCTGCTGGTGTTGGGGACCGGTATTTCAGTCATCTTTTTTGCCGGTTTG
>JAGODZ010000088.1 GCA_017997975.1 Rhodoferax sp. | reverse complement strand
ATCCAACAAGTCCAAACCCTGACACAGACAAGCAGCTCGACCATGACGTTGCGAATCCTCCATGTCGGCAAGTTCTTCCCCCCCTACATGGGCGGGATGGAAGTCTTTTTGGCCGACCTGATTGAAGCGCAACGATCACAAGGCATTGAGGCTTTTGCCTTGGTACACGGCACACCACTCCCAGACGACCCTCACTGGCTCATACGTGTACCAGTTCAGTTCAATTTGGTGTACGCGCCAATAGCCATAGGGTTCAGGTCCGCGCTGGGCAGAGCGATCAGGACATTCCAGCCCGACGTACTTCACTTGCATTTGCCCAACAATTCAGCACTTTGGACGCTGACATTGCCAGCTGCACGCAAAGTGCCTTGCGTGGTGCATTGGCATTCTGATGTGGTGATGTCGGACATCAAATGGTCGGTCGCGCTTGCGTACTTTCTGTACCGGCCTTTTGAATTCGCAATACTCGATCGAGCGCACAAAGTTTTTGCGACATCGCCCCCCTACCTCGAAGCGAGTCCCCCACTGCAAGCGTGGCGAGACAAATGCTCTGTCGTACCCTTGGGAATCAAGCTGCGAAAGCCCCCCTTGCCCTCGTCAGTGCGATCTGACCTAAGCTGGAAACCTACAACCAAGCTCAAGCTGCTGTCTATAGGACGCTTGACCTACTACAAAGGCTTCGAAACGTTAATTCGCGCTGTGCAGGAGATGCAAGGCGTTGAGCTACTCATTGCCGGCGAAGGTGAACTTCATGAAGCACTTCAGGCGTTGATTCAAGCCACCACCCCCGCTGGAGGCGCACCAGCAGTCACACTTGTCGGCAGTGTGCGCGACGAAGAAAAACACACATTACTGCGAGAATGCGACGTGTTTTGCTTGGCATCGCGCGAACGCACAGAAGCCTTTGGAGTGGTTTTACTGGAGGCCATGCAGCATAGGCGACCGTGCATAGTCAGCGACCTTCCCGGCTCAGGGATGCCGTGGGTCGTTGGCCAAGCACGCGCAGGGTTGCACGTACCTCTGGAAGATCTGGAGAGTTGGCGTAGCAACATCGCACGCCTGCAGCACAACACACGCCTGCGCATGCAACTGGGCGAGGCGGGCTATCGCGTCTTGATGGAACGCTTTCGCATTGAGCACTGCGAGCGGGCACTGGCAAAACATTACCAACAGGTCGGCATCGGGAGCTCACTGAAGGCAGATACAGCTTCTCGGGTGCTGGTCATCATTGCCACGCACAATCACGCGCCCCATATCAAAGAGCTCATCAACCGGGCTCGATCTTTGGTAAACGCTGATATCTTGGTGGTAGACAACAACAGCACCGATGCCACACAAACTCTGGCAGAGACAGCCCAAGCGCGCGTAATCACCCCGCTTCTCCGCATGACCACTTGGGGGCGGCTGCAAACCGGCATCCAACACGCCTATGCGAGCGGGTACGAGAGCGTCGTTACCATCGACGCTGAAGGTCGTTACGAGGTAGAAGAACTCCCCGCACTACTGGCACATTTGCAAGACGCCGATGTGGCGGTTGCCTATTTCTCTGGTGACCACAGCATCGCCCGAAGAGTCGCTTGGCAATGGTTTCGATGGACAACCAGGTTGGGTATGCGGGATTTTGTATCGGGATTTCGTGCCTACAACAGATCCGCAATGCGAGTGGCAATTTCTGCCGAAGCCACCTTGCTAGATTACCAAGACATCGGCACACTACTCCTACTGAGGAGCAACGGTATGCGCCTCTCTGAGGTGCCTCTTTCAATGCAAACACCAAAAACAGATCGCACCAAAATCTTTAGATCTTGGATGAATGCGACGTTATATGTTGTGATGTCCTCGCTGCTGAGTCTCGCGTATGCGCTCAACACTGTCCCTGGGAAAAAAACATATGAAAATAAATGATTGCCAAAGGTTGGCCAGCGCATTGAAAATAATCCCCAAAAGATACTACCAAAGAGAAATCAAATGAGATTCATCGCCCCAGCGAGAAAAATATCGCTCCTGCTATTTTTAAGCTGCATTGGAGGAAATGCGCTTGCTACAGAACGAGCTTTTCTCGGAAACCCAGCCAATTCCACCGTTGCGGATTTCAAAAACGTAGCATCGTCCCAAGTTGTCAGCCAACTCAAGCAAGTTTCAGCGATAAACGGAACTGTAAGAATCATTGTTGGCGTGCGAGTTCCTTTTGCCCCCGAAGGCGATTTGTCAACTGCCGAACGCACACAACAAAGGTCGGAAATCTCTGCGGCCCAACAAACTGTACTTAATAAAGTACCGCACTTAGCACACCCTAGCCGAAGCCCTAAAGTTTTTGAAACGATTCCTTTTTTGAGCCTGGAAGTAACCCCGGATGATTTGGACAAGATATCCAATATGCCGGACATCAGCTCCATTGAAGAGGACCGACTTTCTGAGCCCACCTTGGCACAGAGCGTGCCATTGATAGGGGCAAGCAACGGCACATTCAACGGATATAACGGCAACGGTCAAGCGGTTGCGATCTTGGACACGGGAGTGGACAAGAACCACACCGATCTTGCGGGCCGTGTCGTTTCTGAAGCATGTTATTCGACATCAAATCCATCGGGCGGAATCCAGTCGTTCTGCGCTGATGGATCCACCGAATCGACGGCAGCAGGCTCAGCTATGCCCTACGCAAATGGCGTTTGCCCCAGTGGCAAGTGCGACCACGGCACCCATGTGGCGGGCACAGCGGCGGGCGCCCAGGGTGTTGGTCGTGGTGCCAGTCTTATTGCGATCCAAGTCTTCTCGCTATTCCCCGCGAGTTATTGCGGCAGTGGCGCAACTACGCCCTGTGTACGCTCCTATTCTTCGGATCAAATTAAAGGACTGGAGAGAGTTAGACAACTGAGTGGATCCCTGAACATTGCCTCGGCAAACATGAGCCTGGGTGGCGGTAAGTATTTGTCGAATTGTGATGGTAGCAATACAGCCTTGAAGGCTGTTATCGACAATTTGCGTTCAGGAGGCATAGCCACCGTCATTGCCTCCGGTAATAGCTACTACAGCGATGGGATTGGTTCACCTGCCTGCATTTCATCGGCCATCAGCGTTGGTGCCTCATGGGATGCCGCTGGCTATGTCAATTCCTGCGGCGGGCAGAGCACATCCGCAGTAGATTCGGTGGCTTGCTTCTCCAACTCCGCAAGTTTTCTCAACCTACTAGCACCCGGGGCATTGATTAATGCCCCAGTCCCCAACGGCAGTTACGGCAATTGGACCGGAACCTCTATGGCGACACCCCACGTAGCGGGTGCGTGGGCAGTGCTCAAACAACGCGCACCAAGCGCCACCGTCGATCAGATACTGAATGCACTTACATCGACTGGGGTTCCAGTACTAGACACACGCAACAACATTACCAAACCCCGAATCAACGTAGCCGCAGCTGTCAATGTGCTGGGTGGTGGCGCACAAACCTTTGCTTTATCGGTTGCAAAAGCCGGAAATGGGACAGGAACCGTTATCAGCTCACCTAGTGGTATCAACTGCGGCAGCGATTGCACGGAAAATTACAGTGCCAACACCATCGTTACCTTAACCGCCGCGCCGACGGCAGGGCACAGTTTTGGGGGTTGGAGTGGCGCCTGCTCTGGATCATCGTCCTCGTGCACTGTCACCTTGAACGCCGCCAGATCCGTTACGGCCACTTTTACGCAGCCGCCGCAAGCAACGCTACACATCGCAAAAGTGGGTTCAGGTTCGGGCACTGTTGCACGAGCTGGTGGCGCCCTCAACTGCGGCGTCATTTGCACCGAAACGCTGGCAATAGGCTCCACTATTACCCTCTCAGCCACCCCTTCGGGCGGCAGCAATTTTGTTGGCTGGAGTGGCGGCGCTTGTAGCGGCGCAGGAGTTTGCGCATTTACCCTGAACGCCACCGACACTGTCACGGCCATCTTCAGTAGCACCACGGGTGGCAGCACTGTTAACCCACTTCTAATGGCCAACATCGGCGGTGCAGGCAGCTCGGGGCAGAACCATTGGTTCGCTGTTCCAGCAAACGCAAGCAATCTAAAAATTGAGGTCAGCGGGGGAACAGGAGATGCTGATTTGTATGTACGGTATGGCTCGACACCCACTACATCCACCTACGACTGCCAATCAGCTGAAATAGGGAACAATGAAGTCTGCTTCTTTGCGCAGCCAAATGCCGGTAACTATCATGTATTGATATACGGATATACCAGCTTCAGCGGCGCCACTGTTAGCGCGACTTATCAAATTCCCAACAGCACCCCCAACGACATATCCACAATCATCAACCTGCTTCTACTCAATTGAATCATGAAAAAAATTTATGCTGCTGCAATCCTGGCCACAACAATCGCGACACCCACATTTGCACAGAGTGTTTATATCGGGGAGCCACCCACCAACATTCGATTTGAGCAATACACCGGGGCTACCGGCGAAATATTCTTCTGGCGCCTTCCCTCACCAGGCACCTCCACGTTCCCAGGCACATCTTGTACTCGTGTAAAGATCCCTAACGACCGGGTTGAACACGCATCAAGATTTATGGCTTTGTACTTGTTTGCAAAAAACAGTGGGAAAAATGTTTTTTATTTCGTCAATCCGAGCACTTGCAATATCATAAGCTTCGGCATCGACGGCTAGAAATTAAAACTCGGCAATCAGAACTAATGCGCTCTATTTCCGAGTTACATTTTAAAGAGCACGGTAAACACCGATTGTTGCATCAACACAGCGCGTCCATGTGAAGGTTGAAGCACGTGCCAAAGCCGCATTTCTCATGCGCGCGCGCAGTTGTTCGTGACATAGCAGGCCTTCTAGTTCAGAAGTCATCGACACTACATCGTCGGGAGAAATCATCCGACCAGCCCCTCCAACCACCTCTGGCAACGAAGAGACATTAGACGTGAGGACGGGCAGACCAGAGGCCATCGCCTCCAACACTGGCAAACCAAACCCTTCGTAATACGACGGAAACACAAAGACGCGTGCACCGGCATACAAAAGCGGGAGATATGTTTGCGGCACGAAGGACAAGTAGTGAGCCCAACCCCCTGACACAGCTGCGCGTATGCGCTCATGCGTTGTGCCGGAACGCCACCCAGCGCCACCCGCCAGAACCAAAGGAAATTGTTTGCGAAGTGCGATTGGCAGCCTGCCGTAGGCACTGAGCAAACTATCCACGTTCTTTCGAGGCTCAATGGTGCCAACGTACAAACAATAGCCATTTGCTCGCAATCCCTGACTAGCCAGCCATGGGGCTAATGCGATCTCATCTCGCGGATGAAATGAAGCATCCACTCCCAACGGAACAGTGGTTACGCGATCTGCAGGCCAGCCGTAGCATTGAATCACCTCTTGGCGTACTGACTCCGCATCGGTGACTAAATGAGTTGCACGACGCAGCACATTTGGCATTGCACGGCGCATATATTCCACGCGTGCGGCTGGATGAAACTGGGGGAAAAGCTCGTGCGACAGATCGTGAATTGTGGCAACAGTACGACCTGGCACAGGTGGTAATAAAAAATTGGGCGAGTGGTATACGCTCTCAGACTCGCGTCGCAATCGCCATCCCGCCAACGGCGGACCAATGCGGCCAAACGCACGCACGGCAAGCCGATTGCTAGCCAAACGTGCGCGAATAAGAGATTTCCATGACTGGGATGATTCCTGCCCCGCACCCTCTTGCCCCGCCGGATGACAGGCACAGAGATCTCGCAACGGATCCTCTATCCACGAAGTGAGGCCAAAGTATCGCAAACGAGATACGTCCGCATGCTCCCGCAGCCCTTTGGCCAGTTCAGCGGCATAACGCCCTATTCCAGTCAGAGGTGGGCGAATCGCATCGGCCTGCAAAATCACATCCAACCCACCATAAGGCCTATAACCAGCATCAGCCAATAGGAGCCTCCAACATCCAGCGCAGCGTATCTTCCAGCGACGGCGTATCCCAGTCACCTACCAAACGCCGCAACAACGAAGCATCGCCACACAGAGTTTTAACCTCATTGGCACGCACAAAGGCAGGGTTAACCTCCACTGTCATGCGGTGCCCAGTCAACGCCTGCGCCATCGCAAGCACTTCACCTAAAGAGTGAAGACGCCCCGAACACACATTCACCGTGTGACCACTAGGACGCACCTCCAGCAACCGCCGATAGGCCGTCGCCACAGCACGCACGTCACAAAAATCTCGCCACACATGCAAGTTGCCCAACTCAATCACCGATGCACGCCTCTGAAAATGCGCAACGATCTTGGGCAATAGGAACGAACCGCTTTGCCCCACGCCTGTGTAGTTAAACGGTCGGGTCACCACGATGGGCAGCTTGTCGCGCCATAGCTGCGCCATGTACTCCATGGCCAGCTTGCTTACCGCGTAGTCATTGGCTGGCTGAGGAGGGACTGTCTCAGTCAAAACCCCTTCTGTGGCATTACCATACACGTTGGCACTGCTGGCAAGCAACACACACTGCGGCGGCTTAGCGCTTTGGGCCAAGGCCGCCAGCAAGTGGCGAGTGCCCAGCAGATTGACACGATAGAGCGCATCCGCATCGCCGTGCCCGACAAAGGCTATTGCAGCCAAATGCACAACGGCATCGGGGCGCACGGACTCCACCACAGCGCGCAAGGCATCGCTATCAGCCAAATCAGCACAGTGATAATGCGGCATATCACTCGGCTGAGAACCAAGCCCCCACACATCCCACCCATACTGCTCTAATTCAGCCGCTACATATCGCCCGGTGAACCCCTGTACGCCCGTAATCAACACCCGAGGCATGTGCAGCCCCTCACGTCAAAACGAAAAACCGCGCTGATTGCGGACAACGTCCGCCTCCACCATCATTTGGCACAACTGCTCCAAACTCGTCTTTGGTGCCCAACCCAGTTTTTCGAAAGCCTTAGCAGGGTTACCAATCAGCAGTTCTACCTCAGCGGGCCGATAGAACTTGGGATTCACACGCATCACGGTTTTACCAGTGGCAACATCCACCGCCGTCTCTTGTTCAGCGTTGCCTCTGAATTCCACGGTGATGCCTGCCCCCTTAAACGCCATCTGCACAAAGTCACGCACAGTTTCTGTGCGGTTTGTCGCCAAAACGAATGTATCTGGTTCATCCACCTGCAGCATGCGCCACATGCCCTCCACATACTCTTTAGCAAAGCCCCAATCGCGTTTAGCGTCCAGATTGCCCAGCTCAACAACATCCAACTGACCCAGTTTGATTTTGGCCACTGAGTCAGTAATCTTGCGGGTCACAAATTCGCGCCCCCGCAGAGGACTTTCGTGATTAAATAAGATACCGCTTGCACCAAAAATATTGTAGCTCTCTCGGTAATTTACCGTCATCCAATGCGCGTAGAGTTTTGCCACGCCGTACGGGCTGCGCGGGTAAAAAGGCGTGGATTCCACCTGCGGAATCGCTTGCACCTTGCCGAACATTTCAGATGTAGAGGCTTGGTAGAAACGAATTTTTCGGTTTACCAAACGAATTGCTTCCAGCAAGTTCAAGGCACCCACACCGGTGATTTGCGCCGTCGTGCTGGGCTGCTCAAAACTCACCCCAACAAAACTCTGTGCGGCCAAGTTGTAGATTTCATCAGGCTCCACCTTCTGCACGAGAGAAATGCTAGAGCCCAAATCGGTCAAATCGTATTCAACCAAGTGCAGATGCGGATGCTGCTGAATAATCAACTCCTCAATACGCCAAAAATTCACCGAACTGGTACGGCGGAAAGTACCAAAAACCTCATACCCCTTCTCAAGCAAAAGAGCGGCCAAGTAAGCCCCATCTTGACCTGTAATCCCTGTAATCAGTGCTTTTTTCATGAATAAAATTAAATATAAATATTATTAAATTTACAACTACACCCCAGACCCACTACATGCGCGGGTAATGGATGCGCCCAAAATCGACGCTGCACATTCCGACCATGGGGTGGGCCGATAGTGCTCGCGTATGCGCTGCTCGGCAACCTCCAGTGCAGCGGGGTGATCGATGTACCAGCGCAAGCGCTCCGCCCATTGGGGTACGTCCCAGGGGTCGAGGTATTCAATGAGGTCACCACCGACTTCTGGGATGGAGGCCGAATTGGCAGTCAGGCAGAATTTGCCGTAGGCTAGGCTTTCTGCAACTGGCAGGCCCCAGCCTTCGTACAGCGAGGGGTACACCGTGAAATAGGCGTTGCGGTACAGGTGCACCAAGTCGGCATCCGTGACGTGGTTGAGGATGCGGATATAGGGCACGATGCGCGGGTCCAAGCGCAAGTCGGCCAGCAAGTCATTTACCCCCCAGCCAGGCATGCCCACAAAAACCAGCTGCGGCAACTCGGTACACCCTTGGTCCACCATGCGCGTGTAGGCGCGGTACACAGTTTCGTGATTCTTGCGGCGCTCGATCGTAGAGACGAACAGCAGGTATTTTTGCCCCATCAGCTTGGCGACTTCAGGCGTGGGCTCTTCGTCAGGCGAGGACGGAATGTCACACCCCAGACGCACCACCTCCAGCTCAGGAATGGGAGCTCCCAGGTCTGTCAGCAGTTGCTGCAGGTCTGAGCGCGAGCATTCTGAGATGCACTGTATTTTGTCGGCCGACCATGCCAAGTTAGCAAAGTACATGGCGAATTTGGCAGAGACATCTCCAACGCACAGGTGGGGCAACTTTACCGGGATGATGTCGTAGCAAAACAGAAGTGTTTTGAAGCCGATGTGTTGGCGTTGTTCATACAGAAAGATAACGTCTTTCTGATCCCAATCGAGCCCCAGTGAAATGTAGGTATCTTGCGCCTGAAAAGGCACTGGTGCACTCGCTTTCAGTGTGGGCTGGGTGCTTTCTGTCGCAGGCGACAGCCCGGGGGTGTTGCTCTCGGGCCTAAAGAACAGGTGGGCAGCTTTTTTGAGCTCAAGGGCGCTGCGGGCTGCCGCCTGGAATGCAGGAAAGCGCGCGGCCGCAAACTTGAATATGGGCTGGCGCAGGCCCGACGGCAAGCAGTTGATCAGCGTGTGCGCCCATTGCACGGCGCGCTGTTCTGCAGTGAGGGGATGTGGTGTGGTGATCGTCGCTTTGTCTTGAGCTAGTTGGGCTGGCGGCTGCGCACCACTGGCCGTCTTTTTGGGCGCCCGTGCGCGAATGCGATCCAGGATTTTTCGAACCTCGTCAGCGCGAACTTCCACAAATCGCTTCTCTGCCGCTTCAAATCGACAAAACCGAACAGGCAAGCTCGCTTGAGACAACGCGTAACTGGCACACTCTGACTCCACCCGAACAATGCCCACGGCAGGCCGTTGCCAGCCGTAAATGGTGGTGATGTTGAGCCAAATGGAAGGCATGAAATATGAGTCCTATCGATTGAGGTTGGCTACAGCTGCAGGCACTGAAGCCAGACATTGATCCCAGCGCAGCGTGTGCCGCATGTCACCTGGGGCTACCGGCACGGGGTTCAGCGACTCGCGTTGCAGTACGCTGCGCATGGCTTGCTGAAACTGGGTAGGGCTGCGTGCCACAGTGACTTCTGGCAGTTGGGTAAAGGACTGAAATCCTCGGAATGCCGCCTCACTGCCAATGACGTATTTGCCAGAGTAAAGCGCCTCGGCCGTTTTGATATTGGAGCCTCCACCGTGCTGGATCGGTAACAAATATGCATGAGCAAGCGTCTTGACTGCCGCCAGATCCTCGTCCGCCAAAACAAAAAGCAGTTCCAATCGAGAGAGGTTCAACGTACTCCAGCGTGTGGGCGCAAAGCAGTGGTAGACATGTTCACTAACGCCGCCAGCTATCACGAGTTTGGCATTGGGCGGTATGCAAGCAAGAGAGTCCCCGATGCAGTCAATGAGGCCAGTGTAGTTGGGTGGATGCGCACTGGCGACATAAAGTATCCAGGGTGCCTTGGGCAAACGGGCACGCCAACGCTCCAGCGCTTTTTCACTCGCCCTCCAAGGCTGAATCCCATTGGGGGCCATCAGTGTTTGGCAAGCGCCCATTTGCTGGAGCACTTGATGGTCGGACTCGGTCACTGCGAGGCACAGGTCGGCTTCGCTTACCGCTTGGCGCTCCAGCAATTCGATTGCCTCAATCGCGCCTTTGCAGTCATTGACACCCAAGCTATCAAAGATGTCTCGCTTGAGGACACTTTCGATATTTTGTGAACCGTAGATGAGTTTGACTCCACGGTATGCAGGCAAGGAGGCAATTCTGCGTGCAACGGGCCACATCCAGGGCTGCTCTACATGAATGGCAGTGATGGATGGCGGGAGGTTTGCCAGAACGGAACTCCAGCCACCATCGTCCGCCGAGGCATAGTGCCCCGACAGCAAATCATCTGTCGCAGGGACGCTTTGTCCGTCAAACAATCGATAGTGACTTTCTGGCGGAAACGCGATGTCTAGGCGCCCAATGCACCCTGCGTCATAGGCCCTGGGCTCATACACGGCAATGCCCTGGACCAACCAGCCTGCTGCTTGGTAAGCCTTTGCGATGTTGGCTAAACGCAGTTGCCCTCCGTGCTGGGGCTTGTGGTACGGATAGGTGCTCAATAAAAGCAATACGGGTGGCACTAGGATGGTCTTTCTACATTCAATGGTGCAATGGGGGCTTATCGGAAAAATCCGAGAATGGCCCGCAATGGAGCCGTTACGCGCCAGGAATAGCTTTGATGCAGGGCGTTGATTTGCTCGCGCAAAAGAGCGACCTGACTGAGGGCATCGGTCTTTTGCCTTTGGGCCTCCTGCATCTGAGCCTGGGCTTGGTTGGCTCTCACCTCAGCTCCATTTGCCTGGGCCTGCGCCTGTACTGCTTTTTCCTCCGCCTCTTGTGCCCGGATCTGCGCCTGGGCTGCTTTTTCTTGCGCTTCCTGCGCACCGGCCTGGGCTTGCAGCATGAAGGTGTGGCATTCGCAAGCCCTCAACTCTGCGGCATGGTGGTCAAACAGTTTGAAGTGGTCAAAAAAATTGGGAGGGTAACGAAACGCCCGCAACAAATCAGCCTGTTCGTTTGCAACATAAAACCGATTTAACCCATCGGCATAAGCCAGCTGATAATTCGCTTGGAGCAGCAAAGGCTCCCAATCAGCATAAGACTCCGTCTGCGACATGGGAACTGTGGCTTCCACCACCACAATCCAGGGGCGGTTTTGATTCCAATCATTGCCGCTGAGCACCGCCGATTCAGCCCCCTCTACATCGATTTTGAGAAAATGCACCGATTGGCTTGGCGGCACATGCTGGGCCCAAACGCTTGAGAGGGTGCTGGTTGTGACATTACGGGTCTGGTCAGCGCGACCGGCCTCTTGGTGCAGACTAGCTACCGCCATGTCCAAAGTGGACAAACCTGTTGCGTCAAAGATTACGAATTCTGCGCTGCCCTCTTGCTCTGCCAAAGCAAGTGCAAGGTTGCAATCCCTAGGACGGTCTCGTTGCAAAAGAGCGTGAAAATCGGGATTGGGCTCGACGTTAATTCCACTCCAACCTGAGTCGTAAAACGCCTTGGTCACGGAGTGTTCTTGCGGCCAGGCCGCCCCGACATCAATGTAGAACCCTGCTTCAACGCTTTTGAGCGCCCGCCAGAGCATCACATCTTCATAGTTCTGTGCATAGG
>JAGODZ010000312.1 GCA_017997975.1 Rhodoferax sp. | reverse complement strand
ATGGTCCATCACCACCAGCGCCAGCATGGCCTCGGCAATCGGGGTGGCCCGTATGCCCACGCAGGGGTCGTGCCGACCTTTGGTGATGACCTCGGTCGATTGGCCCTGCATGTCAATGGATTCGCGTGGGGTGAGGATCGAACTGGTGGGCTTGATGGCGATCGACACCTCCAAGTCTTGCCCGGTGCTGATGCCCCCCAACACGCCGCCCGCGTTGTTGGATTTGAACCCTTGCGGTGACAGCGAGTCGCCGTGCGTGGTGCCACGTTGGCTCACGCTGGCAAAGCCGGCGCCAATTTCAACGCCCTTGACCGCATTGATGCCCATCATGGCGTAAGCAATATCGGCGTCCATCTTGTCAAACAAAGGCTCACCTAAGCCCACCGGCACGTTCGAGGCCGAAACACGCAATTTAGCGCCGCACGAGTCACCCCCTTTGCGCAGGGCTTCCATGTAAGTCTCCAGCGCGGACACATCGGCCACGGGTGCAAAAAACGGGTTGTTGGGGACAAACTCCCACGACTCAAAACCAATCGGCATCTCACCAATTTGCGTCATGCAACCGCGAAACACGGTGCCGTAGTGCTCAAACAACCATTTTTTGGCGACCGCACCGGCTGCCACCATGGGCGCGGTCATGCGGGCTGATGAACGCCCCCCGCCACGCGGGTCACGAATGCCGTATTTTTGAAAGTAGGTGTAGTCCGCGTGGCCGGGGCGAAACGAGGCCAAGATGTTGCCGTAGTCTTTGCTGCGCTGGTCGGTGTTTTTGATCAGCAGGCAAATCGGCGTGCCGGTGGTCTTGCCCTCGTACACGCCCGACAAAATTTCAACCGCATCGGGCTCATTGCGTTGGGTCACAAACTTGGAGGTGCCGGGTCGGCGGCGGTCCAAATCGGGTTGAATATCAGCCTCCGTGAGCAGCATGCCTGGGGGGCAGCCGTCAATCACGCAGCCAATGGCTGGGCCGTGGGATTCACCAAAATTGGTGACTGCGAAGAGATGTCCAAAGGTGTTTCCGCTCATAGCCTTGGATTATCCCCGAGAGAAGCGCCCCAGAACGACTGGTGTCGCAAGCGCTGTTGGACGTTATTGTTGGTGAAGCGGATTAGTTTTTCATGAAAACCGTTGACAGCGGCAAAAACAGTATGAGAGGCGAGTCAGGCAGGGCAATGAACCCATGGTGACGGTAGAACAGGACTGCTTCTTCGTCCTTGGCGTTGACGATCACGGCATAGGCGGCGATTTCTGCACGCGCAACGCGGTCAAGGGCATCGGCCAATAGCGCACCACCGAGGCCTTGCCCCTTGAAGACCTGATCAACCGCCAAGCGGCCCAGTCGAACGGTCGGCACGCTCGGATACCGCAGCAACTTCTTTGTAGTTTCGATGGGAAGATCGCTCAGGGGAACGCTGGAAGAGGCGAGCGTGTAATAGCCTGCAATGCGCCGTTCATCCGTTAGCGCAACAAAGCACGTCGCCACTCTTCGGCGGACATCTTGTGTGACTTGCTCTCGCAAGTAGCGATCAAGCTGGACCGATCCGCAGTCAAATGTCGTACGGTCGTGCGTGGCATCAAGCACCTCAAGCCGCAAGGGCGCAGCAATCATTCGGTTCGCAGCAACTTGTCACGCCTGGCAAAGGCCCGCTCCAGAGCAGGCGCAATCTGTGGCGGTGACAGAATGGCGCGGGCAAAACAGTGTTGGTCCGCCAGAGAGAGTCGGATCACTTCGGACTGCTCAATGGCACGATAGGCTGCATCTTGAACAGCGGACACCACGAAATCGGTCATGGTTCGTCCCTGAAGCTCAGCCGCACGTTTGAGCATCGCATGCAAATCGGTGCTGATTCTTGCTTCGAGTCTGGCAGTGGTGGCAGTGACTGGCATGGTGGAATCCTCCTGCTTAAATTGTACGGCAATCTGCCGGGTAAACCAACAAGCCAACGCGATGCGAACGGACGGACAATTCCTTATCAATCAAACAGTTAAGTCTTTTTAGCTGCTTTCTACATGAGTCCCTGCCGACCCTCAAGAGTGCAAGCGCACCGAAGTGCCCGCATTTCACGTTGCCAGTTTTCAACACTCTTGCGGTTCACTGGCAAGACAAAGAGCAGGGGTGCCTACGCCACCTTGGCGGGCTCTTCGCCTTCCGGCCAGTCGCGAATGTAGGCTTTGAGCATCTTGTTTTCAAAGTTCTGGCTGTCCACCACGGTGCGCGCCACATCGTAAAAGCTGATCACGCCCATGAGCATGCTGTTGTTGATCACGGGCATGTAGCGGGCGTGGCGGTCGAGCATCATGCGGCGCACTTCGTCCATCTCAGTTTCCATGGTGCAAATCAACGGGCCGTTGTCCATGGCGCGATAGACGCTGGTGGTGCCAAACGCGCCGCCATTTTTAACCACCGCCTTGATCACCTCCCGAAACGTCAGCATGCCCACCACCCGCCCGTTGGAGATGACCACCAAGGAGCCGAGGTCTTTATCGGCCATCAACTGGGCCGCGTCGGCCAACGAGTCTTCCGGCTTGGCCGTGAAAAGCGTGCCCCCTTTAACCCGCAAAATATCGCTGACTTTCATCGTTCACCTCATGTCTCGTTTTTGACTGGCCACACAGCCGTCTTGGGCCAAATATAGCCCACAATAAGTCGAATTTCCCCCACGCTGGCTCAGGCGTGAACCTAAAAATTGACCCCCAAAGCCCACAGGAGCCTCATGTCAGGTTATTCAGACCCCGGTTTCGACACACTGGCACTGCACGCCGGTGCCGCGCCCGACCCCACCACCGGTGCCCGCGCGGTGCCCATTCACCTCACCACCTCGTTTGTTTTCGAGTCCAGCGACCACGCTGCGGCTCTTTTCAATCTAGAGCGGGCGGGTCATGTGTATTCCCGCATCAGCAACCCCACCAATGCGGTGTTGGAGCAGCGCGTCGCCGCCTTGGAAGGGGGTATTGGGGCCATCAGCACCGCCAGCGGTCAGGCGGCGCTGCACCTGAGCATTGCCACCTTGATGGGCGCGGGCAGCCACATCGTGGCGTCCACCGCGCTGTATGGTGGCTCGCAAAACCTGCTGCACTACACGCTGCGCCGCTTTGGCATTGACACCACCTTTGTGCAACCCGGTGATGTGGACGGCTGGCGCGCGGCGGTGCGCCCCAATACCAAGCTGTTTTTTGGCGAAACCATGGGCAACCCCGGCTTGGAGGTGCTGGACATTGCCACTGTCTCGGCCATTGCCCACGAGGCGGGCGTGCCCCTGCTGGTGGACTCCACGCTCACCACCCCGTGGCTGATCAAACCGTTAGAGCATGGGGCCGATTTGGTTTACCACTCGGCGACCAAATTTTTGAGCGGGCATGGCACGGTCATTGGCGGGCTGGTGGTGGATGGCGGGAGTTTTGACTGGGACCGCTCGGGCCAGTTTCCCGAGCTGACCGAGCCCTACGACGGCTTTCACAACATGGTGTTCAGCGAAGAATCGACCGTGGGCGCCTTTTTGCTGCGTGCCCGGCGCGAAGGGCTGCGCGACTTTGGGGCTTGCTTGAGCCCGCATTCGGCCTGGTTGATTTTGCAAGGCATTGAAACGCTCTCGCTGCGCA
>JAGODZ010000087.1 GCA_017997975.1 Rhodoferax sp. | reverse complement strand
CGGGTGGCAGACCGCGCTTAAAGGACATTCATCATGAAACAACAAAAGAATATTTTTCTCGTTGCCCTAATGGCCTTGGGTGTGCTGGTCCTGCCTTTGGTGCTGCAAGGGTTTGGTGACGCCTGGGTTCGTATTGCGGACATGGCCCTGCTCTATGTTCTGCTGGCGCTGGGCTTGAACATTGTGGTGGGTTATGCCGGTTTGCTGGACTTGGGCTATGTGGCGTTTTTCGCCATTGGTGCCTATATGTACGCCTTGCTGGGGTCGCCTCACCTGATTGAGACCTTTCCCGCGATCGCGGCCATGTTCCCGAATGGCATGCACATGCCCATCTGGATCGTGATTCCGCTGTCGGCTGCGCTGGCTGGACTGTTTGGCATTTTGCTGGGCGCTCCTACCTTGCGCCTGCGCGGTGACTATTTGGCGATTGTGACCCTCGGCTTTGGTGAAATCGTGCGCGTGTTCATGAACAACTTGGACTACCCCGTCAACATCACCAACGGCCCCAAAGGCCTAGGCACCATTGATTCCTTCCATATTTTTGGTATGGACTTTGGCGAGAAACTGAGGGTGTTTGGTTTTGACGTGTCATCCGTGTCGCTGTACTACTACCTGTTCCTGTTCTTGGCGTGCTTGAGCGTCATCATCTCGCACCGTTTGCAACTGTCCCGCGTGGGCCGCGCTTGGATGGCCATTCGTGAAGATGAAATCGCCGCCAAAGCCATGGGCATCAACACCCGCAACCTGAAATTGATGGCGTTCGGCATGGGAGCCACTTTTGGGGGTGTATCGGGTGCGATGTTTGCTTCTTTTCAGGGATTCGTCTCCCCAGAGTCTTTCACGCTGATGGAGTCCGTCATGATTGTGGCCATGGTCGTTTTGGGTGGTATTGGCCACCTGCCGGGTGTCATTTTGGGGGCGATTTTGCTGGCCTCTCTGCCTGAGGTGTTGCGTTATGTGGCCGGTCCGCTGCAAGCCATGACCGATGGGCGTCTGGATGCTTCCATCTTGCGTCAATTGCTGATTGGTCTGGCCATGATTTCCATCATGCTGGTACGTCCTCGTGGCTTGTGGCCTGCGCCTGAGCATGGCAAAGCTCTGCAAAACAACAAGTCGTGATAACCAGCAGGACAGCGTGCCGTCTCCAACGCCGGCACCCTGGCCTCAACAGAATGTAATGGAACGAACATGACAGACACAGTACTCAACGTCTCCGGCGTTTCCAAACGCTTCGGCGGCCTGCAGGCCCTGAGCGATGTGGGCATCAAAATCGAACGGGGCCAGGTGTATGGCCTGATTGGCCCCAACGGTGCCGGAAAAACCACTTTTTTCAACGTGCTGACCGGCCTTTACACGCCGGACAGTGGCAGTTTCTCGCTGGCGGGAAAACCGTACCAGCCGACCGCGGTTCACGAAGTCGCCAAGGCCGGCATTGCCCGTACCTTCCAGAACATTCGTCTGTTCGCAGAGATGACGGCACTAGAGAACGTCATGGTCGGGCGCCACATCCGTACCGGCTCCGGCTTGCTGGGTGCGATTTTTCGCACCCAAAATTTCAAGGCGGAAGAGAAAGCCATTGCCGAGCGTGCGCAGGAATTGCTCGACTACGTGGGCATCGGGCAGCTGGGTGATTTCAAGTCGCGCACCCTGAGCTATGGCGACCAACGGCGTCTAGAAATTGCCCGTGCGTTGGCCACCGACCCTCAGTTGATCGCCCTCGATGAGCCGGCTGCGGGCATGAATGCCACTGAAAAGGTGATGTTGCGCGAACTGATTGACAAAATTCGCAACGACAACCGCACCATTTTGCTCATCGAACACGATGTGAAACTGGTCATGGGCCTGTGCGACCGCGTGACGGTGCTCGATTACGGCAAGCAAATTGCCGAAGGTACACCGGCCGATGTGCAGAGAAATGAAAAAGTGATTGAAGCCTACCTAGGCACCAGCGGGCACTGATATGACAACTATTCTCCTTAAAGTTTCTGGCCTCAAAGTCGCGTATGGCGGTATTCAAGCTGTCAAAGGCGTGGATTTCGAAGTGCGTGAGGGCGAATTGGTCTCCCTGATTGGCTCCAACGGTGCCGGTAAAACCACCACCATGAAGGCCATCACCGGGTCTTTGCCCCTCAATGAAGGTGACATTGATTACTTAGGCAAAAGTATTCGGGGCCAAGGCCCTTGGGACCTCGTCAAGCAGGGTCTGGCCATGGTGCCGGAAGGCCGTGGTGTGTTCACGCGCATGACGATTCTTGAGAACTTGCACATGGGGGCCTACATCCGCGACGACAAGGCTGACATTCTGACCGACATCGACAAGATGTTCACCATCTTCCCGCGCTTGAAAGAGCGACGCGATCAATTGGCGGGCACCATGTCCGGCGGTGAGCAGCAAATGTTGGCCATGGCCCGCGCGCTGATGTCTCGTCCCAAGGTCTTGCTGTTGGATGAACCCTCCATGGGCTTGTCTCCCATCATGGTGGACAAAATTTTTGAAGTGATCCAAGACGTCTTTGCGCAAGGCGTCACGGTGTTGCTGGTGGAGCAAAACGCCAGTCGTGCGTTGGCCATTGCCAATCGTGGCTACGTGATGGATTCAGGTCTGATCACCATGACCGGCAAAGGCAAAGACATGCTGAACGACCCCAAAGTCCGCGCTGCTTATCTGGGCGAATAAAGTCTTGCTGCAGCGCCAGAGGGGGAGGGTCAGCTGATCCGAGCCTCCTTGGTCTGAATGCCGTGAGAATCGCGATTAAAAAAGCCCCGCTGGACGCACCGGGGCTTTCTCACGTCTGCTGAGGTCACACCGGTGGCTGCAGTGGTCTCATGTGCGCTTCGCACTGTGGCACTCTATTGATAAGAAAAGAGCTTCTAGCCCACGTCTCACCTGCGCAAGTAGCTACTGAATTCGTAGCATTGATGATTTGAAAGGCTTGGGGGGTGGCGCACGGCAACAAGATGCCGAGAGGTCATGGATGGCACCGTCCGAGAAGGCGACGGTGTTTAAAGCAAGCAGGACCGATGGGCCTGCCACATCGCGACTCACTGGGAGATTGCGGGCTTGTTTCCTTCTTGTCATGGTTTACCGCCGATTCTTTGATGTCGCTCAAGGTGCCGGGCCGCATGGCGCGGCACAGTCCCTCCATGATTTCAGTCCAACTCCTTGCCCCTTCCGCCGAATACCAGCTTGCCGCTGTGGGTGACATGCTGATAAAACGAGGCGCTCCGTCGCCTTGGGTGTGTTACATCCAATCGGGCCGGGTTGCTTTGGGTCTTTTGGACGGCAATGTGCTGGAGCATCAATTGGGCGTGGCCGAAGGGCCTTGCTGGTTGGAATCCACTTCAGCCGTCTTGAACCTGGCCCATGTGGTGGATGCCGTGGCTGAAACCGAGGTGAGGCTGCGTTACGTTCCGGTGTCTGAATTTCGCAGCGCCATCACCGATTTACCGGCTGCGGCTCAAGCGGTGCTGCATGATGTAGCCCTCGCGCACCGTCGCCAGACCGAGTTTGCAGCCAGTCGCCTCGCCAAAGATGCCGAAGCCCGCTGTGCCGAATGGCTGCTGAGCCACGCGCACTCAAGCTCTCAAGGTGAAATGGAAGTGCAGCTGCAACAGCGCAAGCGCTCCATCGCAGCGCAACTGGGCATTGCGCCTGAGACCTTGTCTCGCGTGTTACGCCAATTGCGTGAGCGCAGTCTGATCAGCGGATCGGGGCGCACCTTGAGCCTAGTTGACCCGGGTGGCCTGCGCACGCTGGCGGGCGTCTGAGGTGCCTTTGAACGGCCAATCGTTGCTTTAAATCTAGTCGGGGGCAGAGAGCGGCGAAGGGCGGGAATCAAATCAGGGAAAATCGACACCTGTTTGACACTGTTTTATAAAAATCCCATGACTGAACCCATTGCACCTACTGAACTCCCTGCCTTGCCCGACCATTTGTCGATCGACCCCCGCAGCCCGCATCACGTGGCGGCCGTGTTTGAGCAAGATATCGGCATTCGTTTCAATGACAAGGAACGCTCCGATGTGGCCGAGTACTGCATCAGCGAAGGCTGGGTGAAAGTGCCTGCGGGCAAAACGGTGGACCGCAAAGGCAATCCCCTGCTGATCAAACTCAAAGGCAAGGTCGAGGCGTTTTACCGTTAACCGACCTGCCCCCGCGCGGCACATCCCCGAGGACTCGGCGGTGTGCCTTTTTTTAAGCCTTAAGCCAAGGCGCGCAGCACGTTTTCAGCGGTCGCGGGCGCTTTGAGCGTCACCGGGGTGCCATCACCCCGCGCTTGCGCTACCGCATCACGCAAGGCTTCAAACACGCTGATGGCCAGCATGAAGGGCGGCTCGCCCACGGCTTTGCTGCCAAACACGTTGTCTTCCCGGTTCGGCTCAGGCCACAAATCCACGTTGAAGTGTGCCGGGATGTCGCCCGTGGCGGGAATTTTGTAGGTGCTTGGCGCGTGCGTGCTCAAGTGCCCCTTGTCGTTCCAGACCAGTTGCTCGGTGGTGAGCCAGCCCATGCCTTGCACAAAGCCACCTTCGATCTGCCCGATGTCGATGGCGGGGTTGATGCTGCGGCCCACGTCATGCAAGATGTCCACCTTCAGCACCCGACTCTCGCCGGTGAGCGTGTCGATGGCGACCTCGGTGCAGGCAGCGCCATAGGCAAAGTAGTAAAACGGGCGACCCGTGAGGGTCGTCTTGTCGTAATGAATCTTGGGGGTGCGGTAAAAGCCATCGCTCCAAAGCTGAATGCGGTTGGCGTAGGCCATTTGCACCACGTCGTCAAACGGCCGCTCGCCTTTTGGTGATCGGACCCAACCCCCTTCAAACTGCACGGCACCTGCGCCGCAGCCGTCTAAGCCGCTGACGAATTGCGCTAGGTTGTCGCGCACGTGGCGTGCCGCAAACTGGGCGGCGCGACCATTCAAGTCGGTGCCGGCAGAGGCCGCTGTGGCCGAGGCGTTGGGGATTTTGCTGGTGTCACTGGCGGTGGCCAGCACGCGGCGAAAGGGCACGCCCAACTCGTCGGCCACGATTTGTGCGATCTTGGTGTTCAAACCTTGGCCCATCTCGGTGCCACCGTGGTTCACTTGCACGCTGCCGTCCAAGTACACGTGCACCAAGGCACCCGCTTGATTGAACAGCGTGGCCGTGAAGGAAATGCCGAACTTCACAGGTGTCAGGGCCAGCCCCCGTTTGATGACGGGGTGCGTTGAGTTCCAAGCCAAAACAGCCTCTTGCCTTTGTCGGTACTGTGCAGTTAGCTCTATTTTTGATAGCAAAGGCTGCAAAATATTGTCTTCCACCTTCATCTGGTAGTGGGTAGTGTTGCGGGCTTGGGCGGGTGTGGTTGCGGTGCCTGCCGTCATTTCCTCGCTGTACAAATTGCGCAGGCGCACATCCAGTGGGTCAAGCTTCAGGTGGCGGGCAATATCGCTCAGAATGGCTTCGGTCACGATCATGCCCTGCGGTCCACCAAAGCCGCGAAACGCCGTGTGGCTTTGGGTGTTGAGCTTGCAGCGGTAAGACGCAATGGCCACGTCTTCCAGAAAGTAGCCGTTGTCAGCGTGAAAAATGGCGCGATCCGCCACGGGGCCTGACAGGTCCGCGCTGAAACCGCAGTTGGCGGCCATCATGAGTTTGAGCCCTTGCAGGCGGCCCGTGTCGTCAAAACCGACGGTGTACTCGTAGGCAAACGGGTGGCGTTTGCCGGTGATCATGAAGTCGTCATCCCGGTCCAAGCGCAGTTTGATGGGGCGCTTGAACTTGGCGGCAGCCACCGCCGCCCACACCGCCAAGTGTCCCGCCTGGGTTTCTTTGCCGCCAAAGCCGCCGCCCATGCGCCGGCACTCCACCCGCACCGCATGGTTGTCCACGCCCAAGGCGTGGGCCACCCAGTGCTGCAACTCACCGGGGTGTTGGGTGCTGGAGTAAATCAGCCATTGTTTTTGCTCTTGTGGCAGCACGTAAGCGACTTGGCCTTCCAAGTAAAAGTGCTCCTGGCCGCCGACCTCCAGCGTACCGCTCAAGGTATGCGGGGCTTGGGACAAAGCCTGCGCCGCATCGCCTCGGCGCACGAAAACGGGCGGCAAGACATAACTTTGCGCCGCCAGCGCGTCTTGAATCGTCAGGATGGCCGGCAGGGCCTCAATATCCAGCTTGACCAAACGCGCGGCATGGCGCGCCTGCATCACCGTCTCAGCCACGATCACGCCAATGACTTGGCCGATGTGTTGCACGGTGTCGATGGCAAATACAGGTTCATCGCCTGCGAATGCGGCCAGCATGGTCTCGCCGGGGATGTCTTGCGTCAACACCAGCCCGCGCACCCCGGGCATGGCCAAAGCGGCTGTGGCATCGACCCCGCGCAAGTTGCCGTGGGCGTGGGTGGACAGAATAGGCGCTGCATACAGCGTGCCACGCACCTCGGGAATGTCGTCCACGTAGTGGGCACCGCCCGCCACTTGCGCGGCTGCACTTTCGTGGGTTTGATTGGAGCCGCTGGCGGGGGCAGTGGCGTGCAGGGGTTTGGAGGCGGCGCTCATGGTTGTGCTCCCTTCAGCGTGAAGGATTCCAAATTGATGTCGGTCTCCCCTTGGCTTTCTAACCAAAAGCGTTGCAGCAAGTTGCCCAGCACCTGCACTCGGTAGGTGGCGGACGCTCGCATGTCAGAGATCGGATTGAACTCGGCGCGCAGTGCGGCTGTCGCCCGCTCAACCGTGGCGGGGTTCCAAGCCTGGCCGGTGAGGGCGGCTTCGGTTTGGACCGCACGCACGGGCGTGGCCGCTACGCCGCCCACACCGATCGAGGCGCTGGCCACTTGGCCGTCCACGATGTGAAGGTTCAGTGCCAGACAAATGGCGGAGATGTCGTCGTCAAACCGTTTGGATATTTTGTAAATACGAGCCAGCTCACCGGGGCTGGCTTGGGGCACGTCGATGAATGCCAGCACTTCGTCCGCAGCCATCACGTTTTGTCGGTAGCCGGTGTAAAGCTGCTCCAGCGGGAGCGTGCGTTGACCGCGCTCACTGGCCAGCACCACGCTGGCACCGAGTGCAATCAAGAGAGGCATGGAGTCGCCAATGGGTGAGCCATTGGCAATGTTGCCACCCAGCGTGCCCGAGTTGCGCACCGGCAAGCCGGCAAAGCGGGTGGCAAAAGTGTGGAGCTGGGGACGGTCGGCGACCAAAGCGGTGAAAGCGTCAGTCAAGGTGACAGCCGCACCGATGCGCAGGGTGCTGCCCATGTCTTCAATCTGGCGCAATTCGGCCACGCGGGTCACGTCCAACACCTGGTCAAAGTGGCGGTGCAGCTTGTTCACCCACAAGCCCACGTCCGTGCAACCCGCCACGATTTGGGCGCTGGGATGACGGGCTCGGGCGCTCAGCAGGTCAGACAAGCTGGTGGGTGATTTATAAGCCAAATCGACCTCTAGCCCTTGTCCAGACTGCGCAAGTAGCTCTAATTTTTGTAGCGTAATGGCTTCGTTGCAGGGAGGCTGGGGCAAGCTGGCCATGGCTTGGGCCGCGTCCAAAATCGGTCGGTAACCGGTGCAACGGCACAAATTGCCCGAGAGTTCTTCCTGCGCGAGTTCGCGGGTGATGGGCGTTCCCTGCGCGACGTGGTTTTGGTACATGCCAAACAAGCTCATCACAAAACCAGGCGTGCAAAAGCCGCATTGGCTGGCGTGGCAATCGACCATCGCTTGCTGGGCGGGGTGCAGCGTGCCGTCCGGGGCGGCCAGGTCTTCGACCGTCCACAGGGCCAGCCCGTTGACCGAATGCGCCATGCGAATGCAGCTGTTGACCGCCTTGTAGTGCATCTGACCGTTTTGGGCTTCGCCTAGCACCACGGTGCAGGCACCGCAGTCGCCTTCGTTGCAGCCTTCCTTGGTGCCCGTGCAGTGCAAATCGTCGCGCAACAGTTCTAACAGCGTGCGGGTGGGTGGTACATTGCGCACCTCGATCATTTCGCCACGGCGTACAAATCGTATTACTTGGGTATTCATGGGTAGTTGAGTAAGCTCACAATGTTTGAACAAGGGTAAAACGAGACCACTACCGTGCTTATAAGCAGGCGCATATGACACCAATCCCAACACAGGTATGAGAGACCACGTCCTATTCGACAAGATTGATCTTCATTTGATCAGGGTCTTGCATACCGTGTTAACAGAACGAAGCGTTTCCAAAGCCGCCATCCGACTGGGCATGCACCAGCCGGCGGTGAGCGCGTCGCTTAAACGTTTGCGAGACTTTGCCGGTGACCCGCTTTTGGTGCGTTCTGGCGCGGGCATGGTGCCCACAGAAGCCGCTTTGCGTATGGTGGACCCTGCGGCGAGCATTTTGAGAGCGGCTGAAATGTTGTTTTCTGATGCACGAGGGTTTTCCCCTGCTACGGCACAAAATACGTTTCGCGTTGGGGCCAGTGACTACCTAGATCCCATGTTTTTACCCCAATTGGTGGCGCAAATCAAATCGCAGGCACCGCTGTGCCACATTGAAATCTTGCCGCTGTCAGCCGCATTAGATTACCGGGCACAGCTGGCGCAAGGCGAGGTCGATGTGGTGATTGGCAACTGGGCGACCCCGCCGGATGATCTGCATTTGGGCCGCTTGTTTGGCGATGAAGTGGTGTCGCTCGTTGCCACCAACCACCCCGCCGCGCGCCGAGGCTGGGACACGGCTGCTTGGTTAGAGACCGACCACATAGCGCCCACACCCACCCATCCGGGCGCTAAAGGTGTGATCGATGACCACTTGGACTCCTTGGGGCTGCAGCGCAACATCACCGCGCGCTGTCCGCATTTTGGTTTGATTCCCGCTATGGTGGCATCGACCTTGCTTGTACTCACCACCGGGCGCCAATACTGTGAGCGCTATGTGGGCCACCTGCCCGTGACGGTACTGCCGTGCCCGATCGAGTTTCCGCCCATGATGTACTACCAGCTCTGGCATGAACGAACCCACACCGCAACCGCTGCCAAGTGGCTGCGCGAGCGGGTCAAATCAGTGGCCGCCACACTCAAGAACAAAGAGAGACACGCCCCCGCATGACCACTCCTCGACTTCAATTAGCGAACATCACCAAAAGCTATCCCGGCGTGGTGGCCAACAGCGACGTGTCGCTCATCGTCCTGCCGGGCGAAACCCACGCGGTGCTGGGTGAAAACGGCGCGGGCAAATCGACCTTGATGAAAATCATCTACGGCTCGGTCAAGCCTGATTCAGGCACCGTGCAGTTCAACGGCAAAGTGGCCCATGTGCGCAACCCGCAAGAGGCGAGGGCGCTGGGCATCAGCATGGTGTTTCAGCATTTCAGCCTGTTTGACACCATCACCGTGGCAGAAAACGTGTGGCTGGGGCTGAGCAAAACCCTGACGCTCGACGCGGTGACCCGCAGCATCACCGCCAAGGCGGCCGAGTACGGTTTGGACATCGACCCCCAGCGCCCCGTGCACACTTTGAGCGTGGGCGAGATGCAGCGGGTGGAAATTATTCGCGCTTTGCTGACCAACCCGCAGCTTTTGATTTTGGACGAGCCCACCTCGGTGCTGACACCGCAGGCGGTGGACAAGCTGTTTGTGGTGCTCAAAAAACTCGCCAGCGAGGGTTGCAGCATTTTGTACATCAGCCACAAACTGCATGAGATTCGCGAGCTGTGCAACGCCTGCACCGTGCTGCGCGGCGGCAAGGTCACTGGCATTTGCAACCCCGCTGAAGAGACGAACGCCTCGCTGTCCAAACTGATGATTGGTGCTGAGCCGCCGCAACTGACCCGTCGAGCACCGAACACGGGTAAAGCGGTGCTGCAAGTCCAAGGCTTGAGCTTGGCCCGCGACGACCAGTTTGGGGTGGACCTGATTGATCTGGGTTTGGAAGTGCGGGCGGGCGAAGTGGTCGGCATTGCGGGCGTCTCGGGCAACGGCCAGCGCGAGTTGTTGTACGCCCTGTCGGGCGAAGACGTGCGTTCGCCTGCGGGTTCGATTCGGATTGAGGGCACGGATGTCGCTCACTCTCACCCATCGCACCGGCGGCGACTGGGATTGCACTTTGTGCCCGAAGAGCGCTTGGGGCGAGGCGCGGTACCCACACTCAGTTTGGCGCAAAACATGTTGCTGACCCGCGAAAACGCGATTTCGTGGCCGCGTTTGGCAGGTGGCTGGATTCGGGTCGCCCAGCTGCAGTCTCATGCGGCTGACATCATTCAGCGTTTCAATGTGAAGGCCAACGGGCCTCGTGCGGTGGCTCGCTCCCTGTCGGGGGGGAATTTGCAGAAATTCATTGTGGGGCGAGAAATTGACGCGAACCCGAAGCTGTTCATCGTCTCTCAACCCACTTGGGGGGTGGATGTGGGTGCCGCTGCCCAAATTCGCGGTGCCATTTTGGCCCTGCGTGATGCTGGATGCGCGGTGTTGGTCATCAGTGAAGAGTTGGATGAGTTGTTTGAAGTCAGTGACCGCCTGCACGTGATCGCGCACGGGCGGTTGTCCCCCTCGGTGCCGGTGGCCGATGCCACGGTGGAACAAATTGGAGAATGGATGAGCGGCTTGTGGCACAAAGACGTGCAGGACCACCTGCAACGCACTGAATTGGAGGCCGCCCATGCTGAAGCTTGAAGCCCGCCCCCAACCCTCCAAGCTGTGGAGCTACGGCTCCCCTGTGCTGGCGCTGTTGATCACCGTGGTGATTGGCATGATCATGTTCACCGCACTGGGCAAAGACCCGCTCAAAGGGCTGGAGATGTTTTTTTGGTTGCCCATCAAAAATGGGTACGCCATCGGGGAGTTGCTGGTCAAGGCCACGCCCCTCTTGATCATTGCCTTGGGCTTGGCCGTGTGTTTTCGCTCCAATGTGTGGAACATTGGGGCCGAAGGCCAGTACATCATGGGGGCGATTTTTGCCGCCGGCGTGGCACTGATGGCCGACAAAACCACCGGCACTTGGATTGTGGTGCCCATCATTGCAGCAGGGGTGCTGGGCGGTATGTTGTGGGCCAGCCTCACCGCCGTGCTGCGCGACCGCTTCAACGCCAACGAGATTTTGGTCAGTTTGATGCTGGTGTACGTGGCGGTACAAGTGCTGAGCTATATGGTGGGCGGACCGTGGAAAGACCCACAAGGGTTTAACTTCCCCCAGACCAAGATGTTTGACACCGTGACCCGCATTCCGCGCCTATTTGACGGCTCCCGCGTCAGTATCGGCGTGGTTCTGGCCTTGGCAGGCGTTGCGGGATTGTGGGTGTTTTTGTTTCGGACTCGGGCGGGCTTTTCCCTGCAGGTGGGCGGGCTGGCACCTGCTGCAGCGCGTTATGCCGGGTTTTCTTCCCGCCGGGCCTTGTGGACGGCCTTGCTGATTTCGGGTGGCGCCGCGGGTCTGGCGGGTGCGCTGGAGGTGGCGGGGCCGATTGGCCAGCTCACCACCTATGTGCCCGCAGGCTACGGATTTGCCGCCATCATCGTGGCCTATGTGGGGCGTTTGCACCCGGTGGGCATGGTGTTTTCGGCCATTTTGATGAGTATGTTCTACATTGGTGGCGAAATGGCCCAGTCCCGTTTGGGGCTCACCAAGTCGCTGACCGGTGTGTTCCAAGGCCTGCTGCTGTTCAGTTTGCTGGCCTGTGACACGCTGGTGAACTACCGACTTTCTTTCAAAGGGCGCAAGTAATGGACTCCTACGC